>JADFCW010000282.1 GCA_017161705.1 Candidatus Sumerlaeota bacterium
AACGACATCCGGCCGATTCAGGCGGTTGCTGCCGTGTATGGAAAAAGCCTCGGCGCCGCCTCCTATGGTTTGCTGGCAGCGTGGCCCGCAGCGCTATATATTCTGCTGCGCGCGCGAATGCATGTCTTCTGGGTTGTGTATACGGTCCTGGCGTTCGGCTGGGCGTTTTTCTCCGCGGGAAAGCTGGGAGCGCAGGTGAACTACTACTCGGAGTTTGCCGTCGCCGCGCTGGCCGCGGTCGCATTGGCGGCGCGGCAGTCGGGACCGCGTTTTCGCATCGCGCCGCTGCTGCCTTTGGCGTTTGCGGCTCTACAGGTTGCCGCGACGTTTGTCTGTTTCGGCCCGTTAGGCCCAAAGATCAACGCCGCGTGCGAAGACCTCTCACCTTATCTCGATCGCTATGCCGAGGGCAGAAACCTGATTCTCCACGAAGGCATCGCCGTTCACTCCGGCCAAGTCGCCGCCCTCGATTGGGTGTTGCTGGAAGACCTCTGGCAGAAACGTAAGATAGACCTTCGGCCGCTTTTTTCGGCCATTAGCCGGCGCGAGTTCTCCACCATTGTCCTGAGCCAGCATCCCATGACCCGGCTGGAAATGCTCTTGATGCATGCCGCCCTGAACGCTTCTTATCGCCCGGTCTATGCAGATGATTTGATTTCAGAGTGGGCCTTGTCGAAAAAATGATAAGGAACGGCCAGCGTAGAACGGGGACTGAAAATGATAACAGATTATGCCGGTAATTATTCCGCGGGCGGGAGCATTGCTATTTGGAGCAAAACCTGGGCCGCTGTTTTATGGCTATTATATCGCGGATTTGGTCAGCTGCGCCAGGCCCTCTTCGTAGCCTTTCTGAAATGCCTTCAGGTTTAATTCTTCAGTTCCTTTCGGCACCGATTCGGCAATGGCTTTCTGCATGGAATCGGCGGTGACCACGCCGGACACGGCGGCAAAAAATCCCAGCATCACCATGTTGAGCACAATCTTGCGTCCCAGTTCCTCAGCGAGGCGCGTGGCTGCGACGCCGTACAGACGCTGCCCTTCGGCCACCGAGCGGACGCGCACCAGATCGCTTTCGATCAGGAGCAGGCCGCTGGGCGACAGCTCGCCGGCAAAGCGATCATAAGCCGCCTGCGACATGACGGCCAGAATGTCGGGCCGGGTCACATAGGGGTAATAGATTTGTTCGTCCGAGACAATAATCTGGGCGTTGCAGGCGCCGCCGCGCGCCTCCGGCCCGAAGCTGCGCGTGAACGCAGCTTGTTTGCCGTCGTAGATGGCTGCCGCGCGTCCCACAATTTCGCCGGCCAGAATAACGCCCTGGCCGCCAAATCCCCCGATCTTGATTTCGATGGTACTCACGCGAGTGCCTCCATCGGAACAAATTTGTCGCCCAACCGCGCGTGCATCTGCGCGTGCATCGCTTCCGACCACGTCGGCCGCGTCTGATCCAGGAACTTCCCGACGATGATCTGTCCCTGAAAATCAATGCCGACTTCCCGGGTCGGCGCGTCGTTTCGCACGACGCTTTTCTCCTTGAAATACTTGGTCATCTCGATGACCGAACCGAGCCGGTTGCGCCGTCCGAACAACTCCGGACACGGCGAGATTACCTCGATGAACACAAAGCCCTTGCGCGTCAGCGCCTCGGCATAGCACTTGGCCAGCTGGCGGACATGGAATGTCGTCCACCGCGCAATGTAGGTGGCCCCGCAGGATTCGGCCAGATAGGGCAGGTTGAACGCCGGCTCGAAACTGCCGTAGGGCGCAGTTGTGGCTACCGCCGAAATGGGCGTGGTCGGCGCGACCTGGCCGCCGGTCATTGCATAGTTGAAATTATTCACGCACACGACAGTCAGGTCCATATTGCGCCGCGCCGCGTGGATGAAATGATTCCCACCGATGGCGATCAAATCTCCATCCCCGCTATAGACAATCACTTTCAACTTTGGATTGGCCAGCTTCAGCCCTGTTGCAAAAGGAATGGCTCGTCCGTGCGTGGCATGGAACGAATCCAGCCGCAGGTAGCCGGCTACGCGTCCGGTGCACCCGATGCCGGAGACGATGGCCACCTTGTCGAGGTCGAGCGAGCTGTCCAGCAACGCGCGCGCAAAGCAGTTCACGCTGGTGCCGATGCCGCATCCAGGACACCAGATGTGCGGCATGCGGTCCATGCGCAGAAGCGATTCGATCGGGTGTTGGGTAAACTCTCTTTCGGCTTGGAGAACTTCGCTCATCGGGCCGCCTCCCGGATCACGTCCAGAATCTGTTGGGGCGAATGCACCGTGCCGCCGGCGTGGGGAGCCAGCAGCGTTTTTGCGCGTCCGCCGGCGCATCGCTCGACTTCATAGACCATCTGGCCGAGGTTCATCTCGGCCACCACAAAGCTGCGCACCTCGCCGGCCAGTTCCCGAATCCGCTGCTCGGGGAACGGCCAGACGGTTTTCAGGCGGAGCAGACCGACGCGCAGTTTTTCCGCCCGCGCCAGCTCCATCGCGCGAAAGGCCACGCGCGAGGTAATCCCAAACGACACGATTACAATATCGCTGTCGTCCGTGTTGAATTCTTCAAAGGCGATAATGTCCTGAGCATTCCGCCGAATTTTGTCCACCAGACGCCGCACCAGACGGTCCTGGCATTCGGCGTTGATCACGGGATAGCCGCGCTCGTCGTGGGTCAGTCCGGTGACGTGAATGCGGTAGCCGTCGCCGGCTTTGATCATCGGCGGCACAAGGTCGGCCTCGGGTTGAAAAGCCTGATACTGCCCCGGCGGCAAGGATGTATAACGGCGCGGCGTCACCTCGATCTCCTCGGCCGGCGGAATGATCACCTTCTCGGTCATGTGCCCAACGCACTCGTCGCTCATAACCATAACGGGCGTCCGGTACTTTTCCGCCAGATTGAACGCTTCAATGGTCATCTCGAAGCATTCCTGCGGAGAGTTGGGCACGAGGGCGATGATTTCGTAGTCGCCGTGCGAGCCCCACCGCGCCTGCATCAAATCGGCTTGTCCCGGCAGGGTAGGCAGCCCCGTCGAGGGGCCGCCGCGTTGGACGTTGATAAAGACGCAGGGAGTTTCGGTCATCGCGGCCAGACCGATATGTTCCATCATCAGCGAGAAGCCGGGGCCGCTGGTGACGGTCATGGCTTTTTGGCCCGCCCAGACCGCTCCCAAAATAGCGATCGAGGAGGCGATTTCGTCTTCCATCTGGATAAAGGTGCCGCCCATCAAAGGCAGACGCTCGGCCATCCGCTCGACAATGTCGGTCGAGGGAGTAATCGGATAGCCTGCGGCAAATCGGCAGCCGGCGGCCAGCGCGCCCTCGCAACAGGCTTCGTTGCCCGAAAGAAAATGTGCTCCCGTCAGAACTCCCCTTGAATCGGCATGCATGGTGGTCTCTCGATGAAGGCGATAGGTTATAGTCTGCAGGGCGTCGGCTGGGGATTATGAGCCACAAGCCGCACGCCTCGATTCCTTCCCCTGAAATTGATGGAATCAGTCCTTGCTGCTGTCGTCTTTGGATTCCTTCGTCTTGTCGGGTTCGGCCAGTCTCACGCCGTAAATGGCGTAGTCGGGGCAGAAATGACCGCAGATATCACAGCCGGTACAGTTTTCGAGATGAGCGGCCATGGGCGGATGATAGCCGCGCGTATTGAACCGCGCAGCGCGTTCGAGTACATGGGTCGGGCAGAACGTAATGCACAGGCCGCAGCCCTTGCAGCGTTCCTCGTTGATGAAGACCCGCCCGCGACGCCGTTTGGCCGCGGGTTTGGTTTGCGCGACTGCCTCGCCGCCTTCGGTTTCCGCCGCTTTGGGTTTCTCCGAATCTTGCGTCATTTCTTTACCGTCCCTCATGAATTTCGTTCTTTGCTCTCTGGTGCTCGTTCCGGGTTCTTCAGCTCTCGATGCCCGACTGATCAGCCACAGTATCGGCGATCTTGTCCTCGAGGCGTTTCCAGAACCCCGCGACATCCTGGCTCATCACGATCAGGTTGTGGTGGCGGCCCTCGAGATCGAGAACATGGTTCTTCAACACCGCCTCGCGTTCGAAGCCGAGAGCCGAGAACACGCGAATGGCGCCGATCTGATCTTCCATCATCATGGCGACAACTTTTTCGAGGCCGAGCACCTGGGCGACGTAAAAAATCTCCCGCGCCAGCGCTCGTCCCAGACGCTGCTGGCGAAAGTCCGGATCGGTCACCAGTCGAATCTCGCCCACATGGCGCGACCAGCCATAGGAGGTGCGATGCAATGTGGCGTCTCCGACCAGGCGGCCTTCGTATTCGGCCAGAATGGGGATCACGCGATCGTAGTTCAGATTCTCGGCCCAGGAATGAATGACCGCCGCGCTCGTGACGTCGTCTTTCAGACATTGGCGGTCGCATGGAGGCAGGCGGCGAAAGAATTCGAGCAATCGGAACTCATCCTCGCGCACCATAGGCCGAAGGGTCACCTGCCGGCCGTCGCGCAAGCGAACCGTTTTCGGGTATTCTTCCCGCCACATCACCGTCCCTCCTTTCGGACGCCCGTTTTCTTGTTTTCGCGGTCTGGCAAGAATGAATCGCAGATATTTTGAATCTTTGCCAGCCCTTCCAATGGTAAATTGTATCTTCCTGATATGCGCGTATCAATTCAATTCTTACAAAAAAAGTGAACAACGATTTTTCATGACTCGAGGCGGTAAAGCAGATAGAACCTCAATTATATCAATACATAATCTGACACGCTCCGGCAGCGATTCAAGTTCAATTTGATCACAACTCAGTCCATCCTTGCCCACAGTTCAAATACCTGATGCAGAATTTTTACTCTCCATGAGTAGGATAGAAAATCGAACAGGCCGAATCGGGGAACGCAAAAACAGAAACCGGTCTGAGAAGAGATGTTGATGAATGGACGCATAGGATGGACCCCTGGGAGTATTCGGACGTCGTCCCCGGCGTCCGAATACGGTCGGGGCGGACGCCGACCCTCCCCTGGTGGAACCGGACTCTTCCGTGGAGGCTATGGTGACAGCACGAATCATCCGACCGCCGAATCTGAAGTTGACGGGCAGCCGCGCGATTGAATAAACCTTGTTTGCTGTTTGGCGCATTTGTGTGAGCCAATCCTGGCATATTTCAAGGGAGAGAACAAATGGCACTCAATAGATATCCTCCGCAAACCGTTCGCCGCGGATCCTTAGCTCTGGCGTGTGCTGCGCTGGCCGCGGCCGTCGTCATGGCTCGCCCAGGTCAGGCGGGGCAACCGGCCGACCCGCAGGCATCGCCCTCGGCCCCGCCGCGCAACGCAACACAATTCACCACTGGAGGGGCCATTATGATCGAGCCGGGCAGCAACAAGGTAAAAGTGGGCGACCGCGCGCCGAATTTTACGCTCCCGACGCAATCGGGCGGCACGGTGACGCTCCGAGATTTCGAGGGCAAAAAGGCCGTGGTTCTTTTTTTCTATCCCGGCGACGACACACCCGTCTGCACCGCCGAGGCGTGTTCATTCCGCGACCGCTACGAGGCGTTCCGCCGGGCCGGCGCCGAGGTCATCGGCGTTAGCGCCAATTCCGTGGCCTCGCACAAGCGCTTTGCCGAGCGCCACAATCTCCCTTTCCATCTGGTCAGCGATGAAGGCAAGATGTTGCGCAAGCGCTACGGGGTGCCGAAAACTCTGTTCTTTCTCGACGGACGTGTGACCTACGTCATTGATAAAAAAGGCATTGTGCGCTATCGTTTCTCGTCGCAGTTCAGGCCGGCGGCGCATGTCCAGCGCGCCCTGAAAATCCTCGAGCAAATCCAAAACGAACCGTGATGCCGCGCCCGCTCGCTCGAACGACGAGCAGGCAAGCGGCGCTTGTGCAATCGGTAGTGGCCTATTGACAGAGCGGAAGCGGCAGATCACAGTCCCTTTTGGGGTTGAATGCTTCGGAACGGGCAAAATGTTTCTCCGTCCCGGATGCAAAGCTGAGCGAAAAGCCCCGCCCATACGGGAATACCGCGCAAAGCCTGGAGGTGGATTGTGGCCGATCTGATTCCGTTTGTCGTCGAGCCGACGGAAAAAGGCGAACGAAGTTTTGATATTTTTTCGCGCCTGCTGCGCGACCGGATTGTGTTCGTCACCGGCGACATAGACGATCATATGAGCGACGTGGTCACGGCGCAGTTGCTCTTCCTCGAATCCGAAGACCCCGCCGCCGATATTTATCTGTATATCAACAGCCCCGGCGGCTCGGTCACAGCCGGCCTGGCCATTTACGACGTCATGCAATACGTCCGTCCCGACGTGGTGACCATCTGCATCGGCCAGGCTGCCTCGATGGGCGCATTCCTGCTGGCCGGCGGGGCCAAAGGCAAACGTCTGGCCCTGCCTCGCGCGCGGATGCTCATCCATCAGCCGCTCGGCGGCGCCCAGGGGCCTGCCTCCGACGTGGAAATCCAGAGCAAGGAAATCCTGCGCATCAAGCAGACGCTCAACGAGCTGCTGGCGCAGAACACCGGCCGGCCCATCGAACAGATCGAGCGAGACACCGACCGGGATTTTTTCATGACCGCACCCGAAGCGCTGGCTTACGGCCTGATTGACCGCATCATCGAGCGGAATGAATTCCCGTTTGTTTCCCGCCGAAAACCGTGACCGGCCTTTTGCCGGACGCCGCCGCCAAATCCCCTTGACAGGCGGCCTGCCGTGCGGTTGCCTTTCTCTCTGTGATCGGCAAGACGATGGGTTGTCGTGCCGAAGTTTTTTTCCGGTTCCTCGGTAGCTCAACCGGTAGAGCAATCGGCTGTTAACCGATGGGTTGCAGGTTCGAGTCCTGCCCGAGGAGCCAAAAATCCATCCGCTGATTTCAGCGGTTCTTGTTAAACGCAAGACCCCGTGGGGTGATCCCCTCGGGGTCTCGTCATTTCCGGCGTGCGCAAGTCGAAGAGTCTGAGGCGTTTACGGAGAAACGCCTTGATATTCCGGGCCACCGAAGCCTTCATTCATTCACGAGTTAACGCCCTGAGATTGCGGTGCGGACGGGCCGCCCGCGGGGCGAAGCCCATGAACCAAGGAGGTTTCGGATGGAAGCAACAACGTATCAAGAGGTCCAGGGGCTCTCCCGGATGACCGTCGGAGAACTCCGGGACAAGTACCTCGAGGTCTTCGGGGAAGAGACCCGCTCCTACCAC
>JADFCW010000283.1 GCA_017161705.1 Candidatus Sumerlaeota bacterium
CTGGGAGGCGTCCAATGGGGGTATCGCGGGCGCCGGCCATTCGATCCACGCGTTCGCACATCCATTTGAGAACGCGACTGTTTTCGCCGAAACCCGGCCACAGCCAACGGCCGTCCTCGCCTTTTCGGAACCAGTTGGTGTAGAAAATCCTCGGAGCGTTGCTGCCGAGACGATCTCCCATCCGCAGCCAGTGGGCAAAGTAGTCGCCCATATTGTAGCCGCAGAACGGCTTCATAGCCATGGGGTCGCGCCGGACATTACCGACGGCGCCGATATTCGCTGCCGTGGTTTCCGACGAGGCCGTGGCACCGAGGAAGACCCCGTGATCCCAGTCGTAGGCTTCACACACCAATGGGACCACCTTGGCCCGGCGGCCGCCGAAAACGAGAATATCAATCGGGACACCGGCAGGATTTTCCCAGTCGGGACAGATCACAGGGCACTGCCGGGCAGGGGCAGTGAACCGCGCGTTCGGGTGGGCAGCCGGCGTTTCGCAGTTGGGCGTCCAATCTTTGCCTTTCCAGTCAATGGCGTGCGACGGCGGGTCGTCGGTCATACCTTCCCACCACACCTCGCCGCGGTCGTCTATGGCGCAATTCGTAAAGATGCAGTTTTCCTTGAGCGTCTCCATGGCCATGGGATTCGATTCATACGAGGTGCCCGGACAGACGCCGAAGAAACCCGCTTCGGGATTGATGCCATACAGCCGGCCGTCGGGGCCGATTTTCATCCAGGCAATATCGTCGCCGATGCATTCGCACCGCCAGCCGGGAATAGTGGGCTGCATCATGGCCAGGTTGGTTTTGCCGCAGGCCGATGGATAAGCGGCGGCGATGTGATATCGCCGTCCCGCCGGACTGATCAGCCGCAAGATCAGCATGTGCTCGGCCATCCAGCCTTCGCGACGGGCGATGACCGAGGCGATCCGCAAGGCAAGACATTTTTTCCCCAGCAGGGCATTCCCCCCGTAGCCCGATCCATAAGACCAGATCAGGTTCTCGTCTGGGAAGTGGCAAATGTATTTGCGTTCGATGGGCGCGCACGGCCAGAGACTGTCCTTCTGTCCAGGCGCTAGGGGCGCCCCAACCGAGTGGAGACAGGGGACGAATTCGCCATCTTTTCCCAGCACATCCATGACGCGTGTTCCCACGCGCGTCATGATGTGCATATTCACAACGACGTAAGGGCTATCGGTGATCTCGATCCCGATTTTCGAGATGGGCGAACCGATCGGTCCCATCGAGAACGGGATGACATACAGGGTGCGGCCGCGCATGCATCCGTCGTAGAGGCTGCGCATCAACGGCTTGAGTTCCCGGGGATCCATCCAGTTATTGGTCGGACCCGCCTCGATTTGCTGCGGCGTGCTGATAAATGTGCGGTCTTCCACACGGGCAACATCCGACGGGTCGGAGCGGAAGTGAAAGCTGCGCGGGCGGCCTTCGACAGGGATTGCCATGCCGCAGTCCACCATCTGCTGCATCAGGCGGTCGTATTCTTCCGACGATCCGTCGCACCAGTAAATGCTGTCGGGCTTGCACATGGCGGCCACCTCGCCGACCCATGCAAGCAGTCGCTCATGTTTCACCTGGCTGTGGTCGAATCCCATTCTCTTCCTCCTTGCAGCACATTGGTTGATTGCATGCAATGCGTGATCGTGACCTGCCGTGGGTTAATCTCCCTGCTCTTCGTTCCCCGTTGAAAACCCGTCGGCGCGGGCAACACATAACAACCCCGCGACCCTGGCCCTATGTTCCGCCTCCAGCACTTTGTTTTGATGGCAACGATTGGCGACGTGGAAAGGCCCTCTGCTGCCCTTCAGCGCCCCGGTTAAGCGAGTGAGTGTAGAGGGCGGGTTGGATGATGCAAGGATTTTTAAAAGAGCATGCTCATTTTTTTTAGGCGCACGATCTTTTGATAAAAGAGAAATGCACCGGAGCTTCCGCCCGGAGTATGACTGCCCCTCGATGCTGTAACCGCCTCCATGCGAAGGCGGTTGCAGCCAACGAAAACCTGCGGGTGGATGTCTTGATCGCTTTACTTGATCTTGTAGCTGACGGTCATGCCGTCCTGCTTTTCCATCGAGGCACGGATGGTCACGGTGTCATAGTTGGGGCTGTTCTCGACGTATTCGAGGAAGTCCTGCATGTCCTTGGCGGATTTGATCACGTTGTCCGCCACGACGATGGCCCCGGGCTTGAGCTTGGGCTCGATCAGCTTCAGGTATTTTAGATAATCCTTCTTCACCGCGTCGAGGAAAACAAAATCGAATTCGCCCTCGAGTGTCGGCAGCGTTTTCAACGCGTCGCCTTCGATACAGGTGACGACGTTTTCCAAACCGACGGCTTCGAGATTGGCGCGGCACGTCTTGACCAATTTCGGGTCAATTTCGAGCGTGAACAAATGCCCGCCGGTCCGCTCGAACGCAATTCCCATATTGATCGCGCCGAACCCTTTGTTGGAGCCGACCTCGACGCCCCGCTTGCACCGGCCCGCCTCGACCAAAATGCGAAGCATCATCGCGTCGCCCGGTGTGGTATCCATCCCCGTGCGTTTGAAGTTCTTGATGAACTCCGCGCGAAACTCCGCACTTTTCTTGTCCGGCTCCGCAGCGTACACCGCCAGGATGCCACACACCACGACCACCACCCCCCCTGCCAGACTCAGTTGCTTGTAACGCTTCATGATGACCTCCTGTTTGTTATGTTTTGGATTTTGAATTGGAGAGCCGTTTTCTGCGATAACTCCCCACCTCGTTCCTATTTTTTCACAAACCGCCCAATGAAACCGCCGCCGTGGGGCATTGCAATCGTGAGGGCGGCACCGGAATTTGCAGCGGTATTTTCGATCACAACCTCATCGGGCTTGCCGTTGGCATCACGGACATACAAAGCCGCATAATCGCCTTTCCCCAGAAAGGACAGAGGAACCTTGATCGTTCGATGGCCCGGACCGTTGACCACGGCCAGGAACCATGTGCCGCCGGTTCGCCGTGCATAAGCGGCCAGCTCGCCAATCTCTGAATCGGGCAGGACAAGGGTTTCATCCCACACCGGCGAAATGCTTTTGATCATCTCGGCCGCCGGATGATCAAGCATCTTTTGCGGCTGCATGACCAGTGTCAAAAGCGGGCCGCCGAAAATCGCCGCCGTTGCGATCTGGTGTGCTACCGTTGTATCCTGGCGGCGCGAGCCAAAGTGCATCGAGGTATAGTCGGCATGGCCGGCCAGAAAACGGGTGAAGGGGAGGATCGTTTCATGGCGGGCGCGTTCTTTGAGGGTGCTGTTTTCCATGCCGCGAACCGCCTCGCGCACCAGTTCATTGGGCCACGTGCGGGCGCGGCCGGTGGGCTTGTTGGCACCGTGAAAATTGACCATGATTTGATATTTTGCGGCCGTTTCGGTCAGCGCCTCGTAATGGTCAATGATCTCTTTGGCCTCGTGATCGAGAAAATCAATTTTGGCTCCCGCCACGCCCCAGTCGTGCAACTTTTTGAAAAACTCTTCGCGGGCCTCCGTTGTGCGCAACTGGTTGCTGTGCTGCCAGAACCAGAGGCCCACCCCCTGCTTTTTCGAATAGTCCACGACCTCTTTGATCTGCTCGTCGCTCCAGCGGCTCCAGAAGCCTTCGAGCACGTGATACTCGAAGCCTAGTTGGCCGGCGAGACGGGAGAATTCTTTCATCTCTTCGATCGAGCTGCCGCCGCCATCCAGATAGCGCCAGACCGCGCGCCCCGGTTTGATCCATGCGGTTTTCAGCCCGGCTGGGAAATATTGGGGATCAGGCGGCGGACAGAGATTCGGGATCACCGTGCTGTTGACCAGCGTATTGAGGTCGCGGCCGACGAGCACGACACGCCACGGCGTCACAATTGTCCCCTGGATCGCCGCCGGTTTGCCCAAACGCTTTGCCTCGTCGCGGCCATAACGAAGTTCGAAGGGGTAATTCAACGGTTGGCGATGGCCAAGAGCCGTAACCCAGCCGCGCCGTCCGTCGCACTGCAGGCCCATGCCGGCATAATTGACGAGGTTGGCCTCGGTGATCGCGCCATAAGCCGTTTTCCCGGGCAGTTTGAACGTGATCGGCGGCCCGGCCCATTCGCCGGCCTGAACGTCCGAAACCCTTTTGTCTTTATACTCGTCCTCGTAATGGCCGCCAGCCAGACCGTGATACCAGACCTTCGATCCTTCAGGAATGACAAAAGCAGTGTATTCGTCCGGAACGCGCGCTACGCTTCCCTCGCCGGGGATGACGTGGCGAAACGCAACGCCGTCGTTGTAAGCTCGAAGTTCCAGCACATAGCGGTCAAATGTCAGATCATTTTGCAGATCTATCTTCATGCCGTTGCAATGGTTGACCGCCAGACTCTTGGCGCCCCACCACGGATATGTTTCCTTGACCTCGTACGGCTCGGCCTTTTCGAACACTACGCCCGACGACAGATCATACCCATCCAATTGCATCCCAATGGGCGAGGGTTCGAGGACCGTTGTCTCTCCCAGCGCGACCGTGAAGGCAAGCCGCTCGGCATTGGGCAGGACCGTAAGTTTGAGTTTGCCGTCAGGACTTGCGACCTGGACTTCTTCCATGCGGATCCGCTGCGAGCGGCGCGACCGCGGTTCGGATTTGCCGCGCTGGGATTGCGCCGCAAGCACGCAGGTACAGTGGGCAGCCAAAACCAGCGCTGCAAAAATCGCCATTGGCAGTTTGCGCATGGCTCGCTCCTTTTCTTCCGCCGCAATGCTTTGCTCACGCTTCCTCCAGCCGACACACCAGCGACGGATAGGCCGCAGCGGATGCTTGCGCAATAAAAAAGTCGCGCTCAAGGGCAGCGCCGCTTGCCTTTGCAACTCCTTTCGCATCTGCGGACCTGCCGCGGGGTGCGTTTTTGCTTGACAAAAGCAAGGATGGTTTTTAGCGGACAGAGTCTCGTTTTGGCAGGATCTGGGGAAAAGGCGAATTTTGGCGCAATGATCGAAGTCGAACACCTGACCAAGCGATACGGCGCGACTATGGCCGTGGACCACATTTCGTTCACGGTGCGCAAGGGCGAGATTCTTGGATTTCTCGGCCCCAACGGCGCGGGCAAATCCACCACGATGAAAATCCTGACCTGCTACATTTCGCCCGACAGCGGCCGGGTTCGCGTGGCAGGCCACGACATTGAGAACGATTCGATTGCCGTCCGAAGATGCATCGGGTACCTGCCCGAAAATACCCCGCTGTATCTGGACATGGGGATCATCGAGTATCTGCGTTTTGTGGCCAATATGCGCGGGCTGCCGCGCGAGCGAATCAACGCTGCCGTACGGCGGGCCATCGAATTGACCAGTCTCGAAGACGAAATCACCAAGAACATCGGCGAACTGTCGCGCGGCTATCGCCAGCGGGTCGGACTTGCGCAAGCCTTGATTCACGAACCGGATATTTTGATTTTGGATGAACCCACGTCGGGCCTGGATCCTAACCAGATCATCGAAATTCGGGAACTGATCAAGCGAATCGGGCGCGAGAAAACTGTTATCCTTTGCACGCATATCTTGCCCGAAGTCACCACGACGTGCGACCGGGCGATCATTATCAATCAGGGCCGGATTGTGGCCGACGGCACGCCGGACGAGTTGGTGCGGAAAGCGCAGCGGGGGACGACGATTGTAGCGCGCATACGGGGGCCGCAGGCAGCCGTGCGCGAAAAGCTGTCCGCTTTCCCGCAGATCAAGTCCATCACTGCGTCGGAAGCGGGGCCGAATGACCTAACGCGGTTCGAGATGACGGTGGCCGAAGATGTAGATCTGGGCGAGGACATTTTTCAGATGGTGGCGGCGAACGGCTGGACGCTGAGCGAGTTGAGCCGCGAGACGGCCAGTCTGGAAGAAGTGTTTGCCCAGTTGACCAAGGCGGAGAAGTGAGTTGTCGGTTGCGAGTCGCAAGTAGCGGAAGTTTGGAGCGGCCAATAGAACCGGTACGGCAGGCAGGAGTGCAGCGGTGAGACGAGTACTGACAGTTTTTGGTCGGGAGATGCGCAGCTACTTCAGCACGCCGATCGCCTATGTCTTTCTAGTGATCTATCTGGCGGTGTCGCAGGGCTTTTTCCTGTATCCGTTTTTTCTGATCGCCGAAGCGGATTTGCGGCGCTTTTTTTTCCTGCAACCCATTTTTATGTTGTTTCTCATCCCGGCCATCACCATGCGCACCTGGGCGGAGGAAAAGAAAGTCGGCACGATGGAAATGCTAATGACGCTGCCGGCGCGCGACATCGAGATCGTTTTGGGCAAGTTCCTGGCCTGTTTGGCTTTTTGGGCAGTGGCGCTGGCGACCACCGTTTCGCTGCCATGGATTGTCTATCATCTGGCCGCTGAAAAGGCGTCCTTTGATTGGGGGCCCGTTCTCGGAGCGTATATGGGACTGTTCCTGTTGGGAGCGGTGTACATTTCCATATGTTTGTTCGCATCGAGTTTGACCGAAAATCAAATTGTGGCGTTCATCCTGGGGCTGACCTTCTGCGGGGCGTTCTTGCTGGTCGGGTCGGCAGTGGTCATTTATACGGTGCCGGAATGGCTGGTCAAGCCGGCGCAGTTCCTGGGGTTGTGGTCGAGTTTTGAAAGTATTTCGCGCGGTGTCATAGACTCGCGCAATATTATCTACTATCTGTCGCTCATCGTATTCTTCCTGTATTTGAATGCGAACATGATCGAAAGCCGGAAGTGGAAGTAGGCATGGCGGCGCAGCGATTTCGACATGGAACCAATTTTGCGATCACGGCGGTCTCGCTGTTTGCGATCCTCGCGGTGGTGAACCTGTTTTCCTACCGCCACTTTGTGCGGTGGGACCTGACGCGCAACAAAGAGTTCACGGTGTCGGCGACCACGCGGGAGTTGCTGGCCGGCCTGGACAACATCATCAACATCAAGGTCTATCTATCCAAAGACCTTCCGGCGGCCCTGCTGACCTTCGAGCGGCAACTGCGCGATCTGCTGTCCGAGTACGAAACTTACGGACGGGGGAAGCTGCGCATCGAGTATATCGCGCCGACCAACGATCCTGTCATGCAGCGGGAGCTGATGCTTCAGGGCATCCGGCCCCAGGGGGTGTTGGTTCTCAAGCGCG
>JADFCW010000284.1 GCA_017161705.1 Candidatus Sumerlaeota bacterium
GTGGGAAGGTGGTCGTTTCATCTGGGTAGCCGGGCCAATTGCCTCCAACGGCCAGGTTGATGATGATAAAGAAGGGATGGTCATAGACCCACTCGCCGGGCAGATCGGCAGGAGTAACGCGGAAGTACGGTTCTTCATCCACATACCAGCGAATCTCGGCCGGATCCCATTCGATGGCGTAGGTGTGGAAATCGGCCGAAAGTGTGCCGGTGGGCAGGCTGATGTGCCCTCCGATGCCGTTGCCGCCGGAGTAGCCCGGCCCGTGAACGGTGCCGTAAATGCGGTTGGGGTCGCGTCCGATGTGCTCCATGATGTCAATCTCGCCGCAGGCTGGCCAGCCTGTAGAGGAAATATCTGTGCCGAGCATCCAAAATGCCGGCCAGATGCCATTGCCATAAGGCAATTGCATGCGCGCTTCGATGCGGCCATAGGTCCAGGCGTATAGACCCTGGGTCTTCAGTCGGGCGGAAGTGTAATTTCTCTGCAAGTATTCTTCTTGACGCGCTTCGATGATCAACGCCCCCTCCTCAATATAGGCATTCTCGGGGCGATCGGTATAGAACTGCCATTCGTTGTTGCCCCAACCGTGCCCGCCGATGTCAAAGGTCCAGTTGCGCGAATCGATCGTCTGGCCGTCAAATTCGTCGTGCCAGACCAGAATCCAGCCTTCTCGTTCCCAGTCTGGAGTGGTTGTAGGGCCACAGGCGGTCAGGAGAATGAGAAGGACCCCCCATAGCCAAAGGAGAGATCGAAAGATGGAACGAGTAGTGGTCATAGGGGAGTCCTTCACTCGAGGAGGAGAGTAAATCGATTTTATTTTTCCACGCTACTAATCTTGCCTCCGTCCTGCATCCGGTGTCTACCGGCCAAGGGACAGCAAATTGGTTCTATTTTTCCACGCCGGTGATCACTACGCCTTGCATGAAGGCTCGTTGTGCAAAGAAGAAGATCACCACCGGGATGACTGCCGAAACGAGGGAGGCGGCTTGAATCAGATTGGTGGATTGCGAGTAGAGATTGTTGAAAGCGGTCAGGCCGACGGTAATGGGGAACTTCTCTGGATTGCCGGCCAGGTAGATCAACGGCCCAAAGAAGTCATTCCAGGCATAGAAGAAATGGAACAATGCAACTGCTGTGAGCGCCGGCACCGATTGGGGAACAATGATTTGAAGGAAGATGCGGAATGGCCCGGCGCCATCGATCATGGCGGCCTCGTCCAGGTCGCGCGGGATGGTCAGGAAAAACTGCCGCAGCAGGAAGACGTTGGTACCCCAAGAAAAGAACGCCGGGATGATCAGCGGAAGCCAAGTGCCCACTAATTTCAATTGATTCCAGACGAAATAGGTCGGGATGAGGGTCACCGCGCCCGGCAGAATCACGGTAGAGAGCATCAAAATAAACAGGACGTCTTTCTTGGGAATGCGGAAACGGGCGAAACCGTATGCCACCAGAGCCGCTGAGGAAACCGCCCCAAAGGTGGTGATGCTCGCGTACATGAGCGTATTGCCTAACAACAGGGGAAAGTCGATCGTGTTCCAGGCTTTGGTAAAGTTTCCCCATTGGAAATCGGGTTGCCAGGCGCGATCCAGTTGCCGCCACGAACCTTCCCATTCGATCAAGCCGGCCTCAGGATTTTCGGGGTCAACAAAATAACTGACCTGCCTGCCCTTGTTGACCAGAGCCCAGGCATGGAGTTCGCCATCGACCGGAACGAGGTAGACGTCGTAGGATTTGCCTTCGTACTCATACTGGGCTTCGCTCGCCGGCCACCAGGGGGCGCCGATTTTGGAGATCTGACTGTCGGTTTTTAGGGCTGTTACAATGCCATAAACCATCGGCAGGAGAAAAAGAAACAAAACTCCTAAAGCCAATCCCGTCACCAGAATCGTACTGACTATCCTGCGAACTTTGCGCGTGACGATTCTCGGGCTGTGATAAGCGATTGCAGTCTGCTCGCTCATGATTTTTCCTCCCCGGCATAGTACACCCAATACTTGGAGGTGCCAAACAGGATGATGGTGAGAATCAGGGCCACAATAAACATCAGCCAGGCCAAGGTGGCGCCGTATCCCATGTTGAAAAATGTGAACGATTGTTTATAGAAATAGACCATGTAGAAACGAGTCATTCCTTCGGGAAAGCCCGTTCCACGATTCAGGACGAAGGGGGCCAGGAAATACTGCAAGGCCCCAATCACCCCCAGGACCAACTGGTAGAAAATCACCGGCGTGATCATCGGGAAGGTGATGTGGATCAGTCGCCGGAACCAGTTTGCACCGTCGATCTCGGCCGCTTCGTACAATTCGGTCGGCACGCCCTGCAGGCCGGCCAGAAAGATGATCATGGCCGGCCCGACTCCCCACAAGCCGAACATGGTGTAAGCATAATAGACCAGCCGGGGATCTGCCAACCAACGAAGTCCATTGATCCCCGTAGCCTGGATGCCGGTCAAACGCTCAATCAGCACGTTGATCCAACCAGTTTGCTCGTTCAGGACACCATTCCAGATAAGAACTGTGGCTACGAGCGGGATCATGGAAGGCATATAGAACAGGGTGCGAAAGACGTTCTTGCCGATTACATTCTTAGAATTCAATAGAATGGCGAGGAACAAGGCAAAAAGCAACCCGATGGGGAGCGAGATGGCCGAGAATCGCAGGGTGCGAACGAACGAAAGGCGGACTTCTTCATCGAGGAACAGTGCCCGCCGCCAATTCTCAAACCCGATGAATTGAGCCTGATCAGGCACGGCTGGATTGAAGTTGAGCAACGAGAAATAAAAGGAGGCCAGCATTGGGAGGACGTAGAGCGCCACAAAACCAATAATCCAGGGACTCAGGAACACCAATCCCCAACGCGTCTCCCTCTTCTGGAGCGGGGACATCTTGCGGCGCGTCTTGTCTTGTTTTACTGTCAATTTGCTGTGGGCTGTCATAGCCATTTCTCCTCGCCGGGGTTGGCCTGGCCCAATCCAAAATGGGCCAGGCCAAATGATTGTGTAATCTTTACCGGGCAGCGTCGAAGATCTGTTGCAGATCTGCAACCAGGCGGTCGATCTCGGCATCGACATCCAGGCCGGGGGTGTTGGCCAGATAGTTCCAGAACTCATTGTAGCGATCGGTGGTTTCCTGGAAACTGGGCATCCAGCTCTCATGATTGGGGTTGTCGGCGTAAGCCATGCTGGCAACGACTACATCCCAGTTGATGTCCTTGCCGGGGAAATTCGTCTCGCCATAGGTGGCAAAGTAATTTTCCTGCATGGAGAGGCGGGCGGGCATACCGCCATAAATGTTGAGCAACTGGCCGGCGACTTCTGGGCTGAGCAGGTAAGTCAGCACTTCGAAAGCCTCATCCGGATGCTGGGTGTATTTGAGAATGCCAAAGGTGTCAGCATGCATCTTGGATGTGACAACGCCGTTATAGGAGGGGGTGGCAGCCAGATTCCAGTCGAAGGGGACGTTGCCCAGCGCCCACGGAGCCACGTACCACAGATGCAGGTGTACCATCGCCAGATTGCCCGAAGAGAACGGGCCGCCGGGGCCTTGCAGGAACTCGGCGCCACCATACGGACCGTTCGGGATGAAGTAGTCGGTCCACCAGCCATCATAGGTCCATCTCCACGCCGCGCGCCAGTTTTCGGGCACCTGGGCGGTGACGCCGTCATCGGCCACCAACGAACCGGGGCCGAAGAAGGTGCCGATGCCACGCGGGTCGGTCCACTGGTTCATGAAGCCGAACTGTACGATGTTCTGATTGTCAAAATCGGGGCTGGTAGCGTCATTGCCGTTGGCGTCCACCGTAAGCAGCATGGCGACCTGGCGCAAGGTGTCCATATTCCACTCGGACTCGGTGCCGTCCGGCCAGACATACGGTTCGCCATAGTTCGCGGGCGGGTAATTCAGGCCGGCCTCATCGAACAGGTCCTTATTGTAAATGATAAAGGACGGGAAGATGGCGAAGGGAATCCCCAACTGGCCCTCTTCCTGGACGTGGTAGAACTCGACCATGGCAGGATCGAAATCGCTCAGATCGTAATTGGTCGCCTCGATATAGGGCTGCAGATCGAGCCAAGCGCCCTTGAAACTGTCGCGGCCGCGAATGCCAACCGGGCCGACGATATCGGGAGCGTTGCCGGCAGCGATCTGGGTGGCCAGGGTGTCGTAAGCCACGTCGTTGTCGACAATCTCCAGCACCAACTCGATGTTGTCGTGAGTGGCGTTGAACTGGTCAACAACCGCTTGTTGACCCGCAAAGGTGCCCTCGTCCGAACCGGCACCCAGGCCCACGAACCAGCGAATTTGGACGGGTTCATTTGAGGCCGATTCTGAGGCTGATTCGCTCGCGCCGCCCTTGCATCCTGCAATCAAAACGCTTGCAATCAGCACAACAGATAAGATGTGAAACAGTTTGTTACGCATGGTACTTCTTCTCCTTTTGATTTGAGGTGAATGATTGAAATGGCCGGTTGCTCATTTCTTTTTTGGAAAAAAGGATGTCATTTTTGCTGTTGATCACCTCCTTCACGAAGAACCGCATGACATACGCACAATCAGTTCAGTTTGCAAGACCCGATGGCTTGTGGGTGATTTGGGTTGACGGATAATTTCCAGCAGCATTTCCATAGCCGCAGCGCCCAACTTGCCAATCGGCTGGCGCACCGTTGTCAGGGGCGGGTTGAGATGCGCTGCAGCCGGCATATCGTCGTAGCCGACCAGGGCAACCTGTTGCGGTACAGACACGCCCGCTTCGTACAGTGCTCGCAGCGCGCCGATGGCCATCGTGTCGTTGGCTACAAAGACTGCATCTGGCCTGTGCGGAAGCAATGTGCGCATCCCAAGGTAGCCGCTTTCCTCGGTGAAATCTCCTTCCACCACCAGTTCGGGCCGCAAGGGACAGTTCATGGCTTGCAGCGCCTGACAATAGCCCTGATAGCGATCAATACCGGCAATCATGTTCTGTGGGCCGGTGATTGTGGCAACCCGTTGACGACCCAGACGCAGCAGGTGCAGAGTGGCTTTCTGGCCGCCGTTGAGGTTGTCCACGTCCACATAGTTCACGTCCAGATTGGGGTGCCGTCCAATCAGAACGAAAGGCATTTTGCTCTTGTGCAAGGCTTGCAGAACCGGATCGTCAATCGGATTAGAGGCGATGATTACACCACTCAACAGTCCCCCATATAGAATTTGTCGGATGACGCGCCTTTCATAATCTGCCTCGGTCAACCAAAGCATGACCGAGTGATCACTGGCATTGCAGGCTTTCATGATGCCTTGGATCAATTGTGGGAAGTAGGGGTCGGTGAAGATGGCTGTCACTCCAGCCGGGATGACCAGCCCGACGATTCCAGTCCGGCCGGCCGCCAGGCTGCGCGCCGCAATATTGGGCTGAAAATTTAGCCGCCGGATCACATCCTCGACCTTCTTGCGGGTCTCCTCGTTTACGTTCGTATCCCCGTTGATGACCCTGGAGACTGTAGATCGAGAGACATGGGCCATTTTGGCAATATCCTCGAGGGTGAGCGGCATGGGTCTCCTTTGGGAGCGCTCTCATGCCCAGATAAAAAAAAAGACGACAAACAACGGATTGGGAGCGCTCTCATAAATCATTATACAACTTTTGGGAGCGGAGTCAATATGAAGATGGATTTTTTAAGGTTTTTTATTTTGAGCAATTTGCCTATTTGGGCTGGTTCCGAAAGCCACCCATTTTGCAAACTACTACAGTGTTTCTTCCCTGTTTGTGGCCAGAAATCGCCACTGTACTCAAAAGGGACACCGGCCATTCTGGATTGTGGCCCCAACATATCTTTTGGGACTGTGCAATGTCTGCTGCAGGGTCTGTCTGAGGCTGCGTTGCTCTTGCCGGATCGGGCGCTATTTCATTGAATAATGCAGAGAGAAAGGCTTGCCTTTTGACTATTTTTGAATTCATCCATCGCTAAGGTGACAAACCCATTCTTTGAATAGTTGACAGCCGCCTCTTTTTTTGCTAAACTATATCTGGTTGTCAGACAACTAGACTTTTCTCCGAGAGCCATGAGCACACTCCTCATCAAGCACGCCTATCTTGTCACCATGGACGACCGCCGGCGGGAGATTCCCGATGGCGGTCTTTTTGTCCGCGATGGATTCATCGAAGAAGTGGCGCAAGTCTCAGACTTGCGCAATACCACTGCCGACGAAGTCCTCGACCTGCGCGATCATCTCCTCCTGCCGGGGCTGGTCAACACGCATCACCACTTCTACCAGACATTGACCCGCGCCGTGCCGGCCGCCCAGGACGCCAACCTGTTCAACTGGCTGAAGACGCTCTATCCCATCTGGGCGCGGCTCACGCCGGAAGATATTTTCATCTCCGCGCAGACCGCCCTGGCCGAACTGGCGCTTTCGGGCTGCACCACCGCCTCCGACCATCTCTACCTCTACCCCAACGGCTCAAAACTGGACGATGAGATTGCCGCGGCGCGGGAGATCGGCGTCCGCCTGCATGCCTCGCGCGGCTCGATGTCGCTGGGCGAATCGAAGGGCGGCCTGCCGCCCGACTCGGTGGTGGACAGCGAGGAGACCATCCTGCGCGACTCGCAGCGGCTGATCGAAACGTATCATGACCCGCGGCCGGGTTCCTTCGTCCAGATCGTGCTTGCCCCCTGTTCGCCCTTCTCGGTGACCGGCGACCTGATGCGCGAATCGGCGCGCCTGGCGCGGCGCTACGGCGTCCACCTGCACACCCATCTGGCCGAGACCGAGGACGAGGAGCAGTTCTGCCTGCAAAAGTTCGGCTACCGCCCGGTGCCCTACATGCAGTCGCTCGACTGGGTGGGGGAGGACGTCTGGTTTGCCCACGCGGTCTACGTCAACAGCGAGGAAGTGCAGACCTTCGCCCGGCATGGCTGCGGCGTGGCGCATTGCCCCTCTTCGAACATGCGCCTGGCCTCCGGCATTGCGCCGATCAAGGAGTACCTGGCGGCGGGCGTCAAGGTCGGCCTGGGCGTGGACGGCTCCGCCAGCAACGACAGTTCGCACATGCTGGCCGAGGCGCGCCAGGCGATGCTCTTGGCGCGGCTCAAGGAGGGCATCACCGGCTTTTCGCTCT
>JADFCW010000285.1 GCA_017161705.1 Candidatus Sumerlaeota bacterium
ATGCCGCCGTAGTATCGGGCGCCTGACCAGGCATAAGCCAGCCGCGCCACACCGTTGCAGGTGAAGGGGTTGCCTGTATGCGCCCCCGATGCGGCGGGGGTCGGATTGCCGTCCATGTAGATGGCTACAAGATTGGCCGCCTTGTCCCACGTGGCAACGACATGATGCCAGTTGTCGTCGTCGTACCGCGGGGAGGTGCCCGTTTGCAGATTCACGTCTGCGCCGCCAACGTTTGTTCCTTCAATGAAGAACCGCATCCGGCCGTTATTGGTGCCGTTGTTGATATACAGATGCATCTCATTCTGGCTGCCGCCGCCGTCGCCGGAGTTGGTCTCTCCCGCCCAAAACATGTGGCCGTAGTTGGCCGCTGACGCCCAAATAGGCGGGGTCTTGAACCACATGGCAATCGAGCCCTGGTTGGAGTTCAGCATTCCGGGTGGCAGTTGAACGTAGTCGTCCACCCTATCAAAGTTCAGGCAGGCGCCAAACTTTCCGACCGTCCACGCAGGGCCGTTAAACAACTGTCCGTTGTAGCCGCTCTGAAAATCATGGGTCAAGCTGCCGCCGTTTTCATCCAACGGCCAGTAGCCAACCTGCCCCGATGGAACCTGGGCCATTGCCGCGGGGGCCAATACAAGAACCGCGCCGACAATGGCCACAATGCACATTGTGGTGTTTCGAGACATCATGTTTACCTCCGAGTCAAAATCTCTTACACTTGCTCGGTTTCCTCATGGAAACCGGCGGTCCCTCCCCCACGCTTTTGCCCGCGGGGTTTCGACCTGGGCAATAGTTCTATGGCGTATCTCCCTTTCGCCCGATGCAGCCTATCGCATAATTTAGCATCGAAAGGTTTGGATCGCCATCTTACCTGTTTCCTTTCACCTCCTTTCGACTTTCTAATTTTGCAACTTTCTGGACAAGCAAGTTCACTTTTTTCCTTTTATTACTATTATTGAAGGCTGCAAATGTCGTCTTTTTGTCAAGTCTTTTTTGCAGATAATCTTGGCTGTCTCTCCTGAAATCGGGGGAAAGTCGTTGGGATTTTGAGGATGGTCCGGTTTTACGTCTACCGTATTCGGACGCCGGAGACGGCCTTCATTTTGAAGGCCGAGGACGGCGTCCCTCCCGAAATGATTCAGTTTCAAAACAAAGGATTTTTCGGTAGATTGACTTATTTGTGTGACGACGCATTTTGAACGGTCAGGCCGGCTTCATGGAGAGGTCGGGCCTTGGGCTTCGTCCAGTTGGCGGCGGAATTGCTGGAAACGAACTTTTTCCTCGGCGCCAGTGGCATACTTGAGCGCGTTGTCAATATGGCCGCGGGCAGCGGCAAGATCGCCGGCTTCACGCTCGAGGTCGGCTAATAAATAGTGATACTGGGCATCCAGCGGATAGGCGCGGATTGCCGCTTGAAGGAGTCGCCGTGCCTCGTCCAGCCGGCCGCTTTTGCGTTCGAGGTCGGCGAAATCGGCGCGGATGGCGGCCGCCTCGCGTGCGTCAAGACTGGAGGCCATGGCGGCGCGGTACTGTTCCCGCGCAGCCTCGAGATTGCCTGCTTCTCGTTCGACAGCCGCCAGCAGGTGGTGATAGCGCGCGTGCGGATAGAGCGCGATGGCCTCGGTCAAGAGCCGCCGCGCCTCGTCATAGCGCTTGTTCCATTGTTCGAGTCGGGCGAAGTCCATGCGAATCTTGGCCGAGTCGGGATGAAGCCGCAAGGCTTCGCGAAATTGCTCGCGCGCCTCATCGAACCGTCCTGTATCCCGATAGAAGCAGGCCAGCCAGTCGCGATACCAAGGGTTTTTCGGTTGATAGCGGATGGCTTTGAGCGCAAGGCGGAGGATTTCAGCATTGATCTGGGGAGTAGGCGATTCGCGCAGAAGGTCGCCGGCGGCCAGCTCGGCGGCCTCGCCCAGCAAAGGACGGAATAGGTACGAATTGGAAAAGACAAGGCCGAGCGCCAGGGGAACAGCGATTAGGATCAACGCTGTGCGGTGCGGAAACGGGGCGATCCAGGAAGACAAGGGTTGCGCGCTTGCGGCTGCCGTCGGCTGGCCGACTTGTAAAAGACGTGTGCGAAGATCGCCTGCACCGCCATAGCCCGCAACAACACCGGCCAGCAGGCACCAGTCCAGCCATGTCTCGCGAAACGTCCATGTAATCTCCATAAGGTTGTTAAACAAATAGGCCAGCAGAGCCGCAAGCAATGCGCCCAGGAGAGTTCGCGGGGGACCCGACGCCGACCGCAATTGCCGGACGGCAGGGGTTGCGACTGCGGCCAGCCATCCAACCCAAAGCGCGAGGCCGACGATTCCGGTTTCCACCAGAAGATGCAGCACGATATTGTGCGGATGGCGGGCCTCGCTGGCCTGGGGATGTTTATAGCGCGGGTATAGCACAGCATAAGAACCCAGTCCCTGGCCGAGCCAGGGGGAGGTGCGAATCATTGCCGCGGCGCTGCGAAAGTAAAAAATGCGCTGGCGGATGCCGGGTGCCGTTCGCAGGCGTTCGAAAAAGCTGTAGCGCGCCCGCGGCATCGCTTCGGCGGGCAGACCCGCGGCCTGTTCGGCCGGCCTGGGCAAAGGCAGGAAATAGGCTGCAAGAACAGCGCAAAGGCACAGCAGTCCGGCCAAGGAAAGAATCCGAAACTCTTTTTGCAGGGTCGAACGCCCCAGGACGGCGACACCCGCAAGCGTGGCTGCCAGGAGGGTTAGCATTCCGCCGCGAGAGCCGCTGAGCAGGACAACAAACCAGATGAATCCCAAAGCCGCGGCAGCCGCAATGCGCGCCGTGCGGTCGCGCCAAACTACGGCCGCCGCTATAGCCAACGGCGCGATCATGGCCAGAAATCCGGCCAGAACGTTGGGATTGCCGAACCGTGCGCCGACACGGCGCGACCGAAGCGCATCGAGCAAGGCCCACTCGCGCGGGGTGAGATCGGACAGACTTCGGCCTTGTCGTTTGATCTCGAGGCTGAACTCGATGAACTGCAGTTCATAGCGGACGAAATACTCATAGACCGCCCACAACGACATGGCTGCCGCGAGGATCAGAAAGAAGGCGGTCGCAGCATTGAGAAACCGCGGCGGATTTTGGGCTGTAAGCGTTTCTTTAGGCTGACTGGTGCCCACGCTCGAATGTTTCGGCGAATCAGCAAGCAGCGGTTCGCTGGTTGCACGGAACCTAAAGGAGGGGAACAAGCGACCGATGGCCGACAAAACGAGTGCGATAGAGAAAACCAGCACTCCTTCGAGCAGGGTGCCCGCCTGCGCGGTGCCTTCGGCGGGAACGCGCGCAAGGGATGTCCGCCAAAGCGCCCAAAGAAACAAGCCGCTGGGAAAAAGAACCGGCGCGAGCGCGCGGGCAGGCAAGTGCGGGCAGCGCACCACCATCAGGACGGCGGCCGCCGCAAGAACGATCAGTCCCAGCGCCGGCGCAATCCCATTGAGGGGATACGGCGCTTGCGGCCATGCATGCAAATACGCCAGCAGAACGGCCAGTGTTGCAGCCGAGAGGGTCCAGAGCAATTGCAGCGGATCCACGGAGAGCGGCGAAGAGGGCGACGGCGGACGGTTGGCAGGCATGGGGGATAATCTACTCCAGAGGCCAGTTGCCGGATTGGGCAATGGCACGGTCTATATCTGCCATCAAGCGGATGGTTTCGGCAAGCGCTGCGACAACGTGCTGATGGTGCACGAATTCATCGTGGGAGAGAATGCGGTTCTTGCGATCCTTGAGCCATTTTCGCAGACCTGATAGCCGCCGATCCGGAAAGCCCGCAGGTCGGCGGGGACTTTGTCGAAACCCTGGGTTGCGGGAATGGCGGCGCACGCGTCTTTGTAAAAAACACTCTCCGCACGGTCGGTGCCGGCGATGGGGAAGCGCGCGCTCAGCGGCGGTCGGTAGCGCATAAGGTGGAGTGCAACGAGCCTCTCCCCCCTCGCGCATAGTCTTCTGAAAAACGGGGCGGCGTTGGATTCCCCAGCGATGATGCCGGTAAACAGGTTTTCGATTTCTTGCAGATAACGACTGATTTCCGGCGTCATGCTGAAATTTCCTGCCCCGTTCAGCTGCCGTCAAGAGTTGGCCGCGCTGCATAATCTGTCAAGCGCGGCTTGCGGAACCCGCGGAGCGTGGACGCATTGTAAGGATGCCCTGGGGTTGGGAATGCCGGGGTGGGTCCATCACTTTTCCGCGGCGGGCGGAAGCAGGTTGAGCGCCGCCAGGACCTGGCGTAGTTTCTCGCGCGGGCCGGGCGACATCGGCGTCAGCGGCAGCCGGATGTGCGGCTCGATCAGACCCATCATGGCCAAGGCGGCCTTAACGGGGATGGGATTGGTTTCGAGAAAGTTTGCCGTCATCAGCGGCAGGAGTTCAAAATAGATTTCGCGGGCGCGTTCGAATTCATTTTGCATGGCGGCGTGCACCATTTCGCTGAAGCGGTCGGGCACTTCGTTGGCAACGACGGAAATCACGCCGTCGCCGCCCATGGCAATTATGGCCAGAGTGGCCGAATCGTCGCCGGAGAGGACGCGGAAGCCGTCGGGCCGCCCGCGCAGTACCTCGGCTGTGAAGTCGAGGTCCTTGGTGGCGTCTTTGACGCCCTGAATCCACGGACACATGTGGGCAAGGCGAAGCAGCGTGTCGGCGTTGATGCGTGTGCCGGCGCGCGACGGAATGTTATAGACGATCATCGGGATTTCGGCGTGCTCGGCGATGGTGCAGAAATGGCGAATGAGTCCTTCCTGTGTCGGGCGGTTATAGTAGGGGACTTCCGATAGACTGGCGTCGGCGCCGATCTGGCGGGCAAAACGTGCCATTTCGACGGCATGGCGGGTGTCGTTGCTGCCGCTGCCGGCGATGACCTGAACGCGTCCTGCAACCAGTTCGACGACGCGCTCGATCACGCGTTTGTGTTCCTCGACCGTAAGGGTGGATTTCTCGCCGGTCGTGCCGCAGGGGACAATGCCGTCCACGCCGCCGTCAATGACATATTCAACCAGTCGGGCCAGTGCGGCTTCATCCAGGCGATCTTCGGTGGTAAAGGGTGTGACCAGTGCGACAAAGTTGCCGGCCAGCGGAGCCGTTTCCGTTTCGGTTTCGAGGCTCATTGCAGGGGTACTCCTTCAAGAAGATAGAATGGCCATGGATTGGACGGGGCACGTCCTAGCGGCTGCTGCCGGATCTATCCTTGCGCGGCGCGCCGCCGATAAATCCATGCGTGAACAAACAGCCAGATATGGCCGAGAAGAATCAGCTTGATTAGAATACTGTCAACTGAGCCGCCCCAATGCCACGCCACATTCCACCGCAAGAGCCGGTCGAACCGACCCTCGCGGGTGAACAGAATGAGCCCAATGGCTGCCGACACAATCGCGCTGATTAGCACCATGCCGGCGGCGGCGTCTTTGGCGCGCCGCACCGATGGATGATATTCGGGTGAAATAACATCGCACAGTTCTTCGATCGAGGTATTGACCAGTTCGCATGCCAGCACCAAGGCGACGCACAAAAGAACCACTGTATTTTCCATCCATGTCAATCCGAGCAGCTGGGTAGCCAAAAGAGTCGGAATGGCAATGACGCAGTGTACCCCCATGTTGCGCTGTGTGGCCACCACGTGGAGAATGCCAAAATAGGCAAAGACGAAGGACTTGAAAAAGGCGCGCACACGGGGCGAAGGCGCTGGGAAGCCGTCCAAAACGGCCAAAGAACGATCGTGTCGCTCCCTGCGTACGCCTGGAGCCGTTTGGGTCAACGGCGGGTCGTCTATCGGATGTTCTTGCTGGTTTTCCATCGAACAGTCCGTACATCAGAAATACTGACCGATGAAACCCTCGAGATGCGGGTGGATCAAGTCAAAAGTGGAGGCAACGACCGACGGGGTAACACGGTGCAACAATCTGAGCAGCCGGGCGCGATCTTTCTTGCGTTTCGATTTTTCCCTTTCTATGCGTCGGTCATTCTTATGCATAAAGGGCCGGAGATATGGAAAACAACCTAAAAAACAAACTTACCCTCACGGTTATCGCACTTCTTGTGGCACTGGCGGTGTCGCTCCCCTTTCTCAACAAACCGATTCACATTGACGATCCGTTCGTTCTGGCTGTGGCCGAACAGATTTTGCGCGATCCGCTGCGGCCGTTCAGCGGGGAGTTCGACTGGTTCAGCGACCCCATGCCGATTTTTCGGATCACGACCAATCCCCCGTTCCTGAGCTATTGGGTTGCGCCGGTGATCCAGGTGTTTGGCATCTCCGAGATCGCCCTGCATTTGGCTATGCTGCCGTTCATGCTCCTGCTGGCTTGGGCGATGGCGTCGCTGTCGCACCGGTTCGCCAACGGTTCGGTCTGGCCGGTTTTGTTTGTTCTTCTCAGTCCGGCGGTGGTGGTTTCGCCGAATGTAATGCGCGACGTGCCGGCGGCGGCATTGTCAACGGCAGCTGTGGCGCTGTTTGTCCACGGGACCGACCGCGACCGTTGGGCGGGGGCACTGGTCGGAAGTTTCCTCGCTGGTCTGGCCATGATCACCAAATATTCCGCGCTGATCATGGTTCCCGTTCTGCTTCTCTACCCGCTGCTTCAGCGCAAACCGCGATATATGGCTGCTGTGCTGGCGGGGCTTGCGGTGCTGGGTTTGTTTTATCTGCAAAACTACCTCGTGCACGGACAGGTGCATTTTTTTGCTTTGAAGACTGCGGAGAAGGCAAATCTGAATGTCCGGAATATGCTGACCGCAGCTCTGGTGATCACGGGCGCGGCTTTTCTGGTGGTTCCGGGTCTTCTGGCCAGCGCTGTCCGCCGCCGCGACTGGCTCACGCCGCTGGGCGCTATTCTCGTTGCCGCGGGAACGGCTTACGGTCTGACGGAATACTTGAAGAAGAGCTATCCGGGCCAGGGCAACTTCCAATACTATCTGTGGGCGATCTGCGGCGCAGTGGTGGTCTGGTGGGTTGTGGTAGCCGGAGTGGCTGCCGGGGGCCGGTGGTGGAAGCGCCCGCCGGAACCCCACGGTTTGGATTCGCTGTTCCTGCTTGTTTGGCTTGCCGGCCCGTATATTGCGGCCA
>JADFCW010000286.1 GCA_017161705.1 Candidatus Sumerlaeota bacterium
ACTACCAACATCATATCGTCCCGATTCTCGACGCCTGCCTCAAACACGGACGGGCCATCATGATTCTGCGAGAAAAGAACGCCTGGTGGGCCGCCCAAGCCGCCAGGCCGGACGTGCGCCAGTTGTTCCTCAATGGCAAATACCGCAGCGTGCTGGTGCCCGGGGTGGAAGATTCCAACTCCCGTTCCCAAGATCTGAATCTCGCCGCCCGCGTCGGGCTTTGGCTCGATGGCCAGGTGGACCGCTGGGCCTGCCGGATTTGCGCGGATTTTTTCTCCTTCAACCGCACGTGGGAATGGGAATACCCGATGACGGGTCATCCGCACCTGCGCAACTATACGGCTCATGCCAGCTTAGGCGCGTCGGTGTTCATGATCCATTCAGGCGAGCGCGACAGACGGGCATCTGGCAAATTCACGCGAGTGGGACTTGAAGGCGCCGAGCCATTTTTGCATATGCTGGGCAAGGGCATCATCACTCCACCCACACGCGAGCAGATGAGGTCGTTGTCCCCGGTGCTCGTCAACGTCGTGAACCCGACGGAACGGTTTCTTACCACGGTCGCCAATGGCCATTCCTTGGAACGTTTTGATCCCGCCGACCTGGCGCCGGCGGCCTTCAGCCGGTTAGATTGCTATTGGGGCATGGCACCCACCCCCACGCATGATGTCTCCGCCTTTGTTTATAACCGCGCGCGCCAGTTCGATAACACGATCCCGCGCACGCCGTTCGGTTTTGTCGCCTTGCTGCCCGGTTTCACCCCGTCAGGCCTCGCCAACCCTTGGACGGCCGTCTGGACCACCGACGGCGACAAACTCGGCAAGGCCGGACGTCCGTTTACGCTGGAAGCTGCCCGCGAGGCGATGCGGGCCGATCTCCAGGCGGGGGCGCAAAAGTTTCCCTTCCGCGTCGAAGGGGAGGTTTTCTGGCAACTCGTGAGGCAAGGCTCCGGCCAATTCCTGCTCTACCTCGTGGATCCCGGCTACCTCGATCCCGCCGATCGCGCGGTCGTGATCCGCGCGCAAGCACCGGGCCTTTGGCAGGCCACCGACCGCCTGACCAGAAGAGTTTTGGGCGCGGTGGATCAGGGGCTTGCTTTGACGGTTCCGGCTGGGACCTTGCGACTGATTGAACTGGCATCCCCAAAGGGAACCGTTCGTGAATGAACTACGGATACGTTCCTGAACTTTCGCAGATTTTGGAAACAAAGGGGACAGGTACCCTTCACGGTCCGGCGGGCATTACCCCAACTTCCGCGCCGATTTGGTTTTTTTGAGTGATTTTTGCAGGTGGGCGATGGCGAAGTCTTGTATTTTCAAGGGTGCGGCTGTGCGGGTGTCTTAAATAGTGACTACTATATGTAAAATACTTCATGACAGGCATTGTATTCCATTAGTTATATAGTGACTCATCTATATTCGAGAGAGCAAAAAAACCGTCAAAAACAAAACCTACACCAACCACGTGTTGGTCGGGTCGGTCTTGACGCCGAAAGGGCCCCGGCAGCGGGCAATCTGTTCGTTGGGCGACCTGGGGTCCAAGCCCCGCAGTCAGTGGCTGAAGTTGGTGGATCGGGTCGAGGAGGCGTTGGTGGGGCAGGGCGACTGGGTGGAGGAGGACAAGGGCAAGGACGATCCGCAGGTCAGCGAGATTGTCGAGAAGGTTCGAGCGGCGCGCGAGCCACGCAGCGCCAAGCCGTGGCCGAGGCGAAGGCCGGCGGAGCCGAGAAGGAATCGGACTTGGTGGCCGTGCATACGGACCGTGTGACGACGGAGGAGTCGTGGGAGGCTGGCCCGGTGCACGTGGGGGTGGAGTTTTGGAAGCGTCTGGAGATGGAGCGCATTCTGGAGCGCGTGGGCTTGGACGAGCGGGCGCGGCGTTTGACGTGCGCGATGGTGATGAACCGATTGATTTCGCCGGAGGCCGAGTATGCCATGCCAGACTGGATACGGCAAACGGCGTTGGCCGACATTTTGGGCATGGATTTCGAGACGCTGGCCAAGGATGCGTTGTATCGGAATCTGGACCGGTTGTATCCGAACCGCGAGCCGATCGAGCGGCACTTGGCCGAGCGCGAGCAAGCGTGGTTCGGTCTGGACGGGACGGTGTGTTTGTATGACCTGACCTCGACGTATTTCGAGGGCAAGGCGTTGGCCAATCCGAAGGCCCAACGTGGCTATTCGCGCGACCATCGTCCGGACTGCAAGCAGGTGGTGGTGGGGCGGGAGGGATTTCCGCTGGCGCACGAGGTGTTTGCGGGCAACACGCTGGATCATCAGACGGTGGGGCAGATGTTGGACGTGTTGGAGAAGCGCGCGGGCCTGGGCGACGGCGGGGTCGGGCGCGGGCTCGAAGAACTCATCGCGCACGGCCAAGGGGAACCACGTTGATCTTCTCGGCGTTGACGTTGAGCAAATCAATCAGGTCGCGGCGCGTGGCCTCTCGCGAGTCCAGCCGCGCCAGCTGCGACACCAATTCCGTCGCGTAACGGCCCGTGCCGCTGCGATTCTCCGCCGAAAGTGCATTGATGCCGATGCGCACTCGATTTGTCCATACGCGCAGGGAATGGTTACTTGCGACTCTGTTGGCTTAAGAGGCGCGCGCGAAGGATTTTTTCGACATCCGCTACCATGGACTTGGCGATTTCGGCAAACAGTGTGTCATAATTAAAATCCTCCGGCATGTAGTAAAGCCACGCCCATCGGACAAGGCTCACCTCATAGTTGGTCTCCAGGATTGTTTCACCGGTCTTGTTGTCTTTCAGGGCAAGCGCGATTTGCAGGTCGTTGCGAATGTGTCCGGCAGGCGCCCCGACAAACCAAAGCAGCGGGCCATAAGCCGACAGGCAATACGTGAGCAATTTGCCTTTGTACCGGGTCGAAAGGATCCTTCCCTCCAAAACCAAGTCACCTTCACTGGGACGATTGGTAAAAAAGACTTCTCGAAATATCTTGGTATTGGCCAATTCCGCCGCAGTCGCCTTGGCAAAATCCTCCGAAGGTTTGAATATCCATAAGCCGCTGGTGACATGCAGTTGAACTCCCTCCGGAGCGCCCAAGTCCTGCCAGCCAAAGGGCATCAGCGGAATCAAATAAAGCGCCACATAATTTTTGTTCACGTTGGGACGCTCGTCGGTGAATGCTGGTACGGCTACGGACTTGTCAAGAAGCGGCCCTCCCGCCACCGGTTTCGCCTTTGGCGCATAAACCCACATCTTCTGGCTGGCGCAACCGGATGCGATAGCGGCCATCAGAACCAACCCCACCAGATCGCGAAAGCATGGTTTGCACATGGCACATACCTCCGTTTTGGATATTTGGTGCTGAAATTGACGTCTACCCAATAGATCTTTACCGTCCGCAGACGACTATCTTCTGCATTTTTTTACCGAGCGCACGAGTAGTCCTTCAAGCAGTATTTGATAGCATCGCTTGCCTTCCCTTACGGTCGGGTTACTGCAATGCCGGCCAACTGCGAGCGGTGCGCGGACGCAGTAACCCGACCGTAAGGGAGGGCAAGCAAATCCCTCAATGACGAGCTGCTGCACCACTAGAGCCAGTGGATACGGGTGTCTTTTGCGACTTTTTGAAATTCCGGATCGCCCATCACCAATTCTGCGTTGTTGATCTTGGCAAGCGCAGCGGCAAAGCAGTCCGCATACGAAATCCCCGGCGGCCTTACAGAGAGCGGCTTGGCGAGCCAGGAAAAACGCGGACGATTTCCATCGCAGCGGATTCGTCCTCAAAGAAGGCCATCACCGCCCAACTGTCCAAAACTTTACCGGCCATGTCATTGGTCCAATTCGTGCTCGCGCTTGCGTTCAGCCAGAAAAATGTCCCATGCTTTGCTGTCTTTTAGCGAGCCTTCCAGCCTATGGATCAGATTGACCGCTTCGCGGACGCGGGCGTCTTTCCCGACCTTGGCTTCCTTCCGCGGCGGGCGTTGGAGGCTGGCTTGGTTCTTCGCACTGCGCGTGACGGATTTGGTTTTTGTCAAAGTAGTCATAATTGGAGATTATCTCCTGGAACATTCAAATCAAGAGCTTTTGCGAACCGAAGCACGATCACGACCCCTTTCTTCCCCAATTCCCTTCGCCGGTGCTGGTAAGCGACAAGAAGAATTCTTTCAGAGTCCGGCGGACGGGGACGATGGCCTCGACATCGAGGGTGTGCTGGCGCAGGAGGCGGCTGAACTCGACGGAGTCGCGCTGGAGTTCAATGCGGACGGTGCGGCCGGCGGGGGCGGCCGGGTCGTCGTCCGCCGGGCGAATCCAGTCGGTGCGGGCGAAGCACCGGAGGGCGTCGGCGCGGGCCGATTCGCCGGGAAACGTCACATCGAGGCGGGGGTTGTCGTAGCGCAGGAGGTTCTCGACGGTGTCGCAGGCGACCTGGCGGCCCTCGTCAATGACGCACACGCGGTCGCAATACTCCTCGACCTCGGAGAGGAGGTGGCTGGAGACAAGCGCGGTCAGACCGCGTTCGGCGACGAGGCGGCGGAGAAGGAGCCAGAGGTCGCGGTTGCCCTCGGGGTCGAGGCCGTGGGTTGGCTCGTCGAGGATGAGCAGGTCGGGTTTGTGGAGGAGGGCCTGGGCGACGCCGAGGCGCTGGCGCATGCCGTCGGAATAGGTCGAGACCTTATCGTCGCCGCGTTTGAGCAGGCCGACCGTGTCGAGCGCCTCGTCAATCTGGCGGCGCAGGGCGGTTTAGGTGAGGCGGCCGAGGAGTTCGAGGTTTTTGCGGCCGGTCAGATAGCCGTAGAAGGCGGGCTGTTCGATCAGCGAGCCGACGCGCCGTTTGACTTCGAGGGCGCGAACGGAGCGGCCGAAGATGCTCATGGCCCCGCCGGACGGCCGGACCAGGCCCAGGAGCATATAGAGCGTGGTGCTCTTGCCCGCGCCGTTGGGGCCGAGAAAACCGAACAGCATGCGCGGCGGCACAAAAAATGTCAGGCCGCAAACGACTTCCTTGCGGCCAAAGCGTTTTCGCAAGTCCTCGATCTGGATGACGTCGTCGGACGAAGCGGCGGGCGACGGACTCACCGCCGCCTCGGGGCGCTCGGGATAACTGACGGGGCGAAAATACGCCATGCGCGAAGGCTCCAATCCATCAAACCCGGTGTGCTTCTACGGAGGGGGCGATGGGTTGTCAAGGGCTGGGGGACAGGACATTCCCCAGAATTCTTACGGTGCTGCGAGATCGAGGAAGTCCAATTGGGTGAGGGGCCTACGCGGCCTTTTCGGGCGAAGCGGAAGGGCCGTGTCTGGTGGGCGAAGAGGATTCCGCGCAGTCCGTCGGCAATAGCGTAGTACCAGAAATCGGGAATGCCGAACAGGCGCTTGGTTGCGCGCAGGGCGTGGTGCCCAAGGACAGCGAGTTTTGTTTGTTGCCCGAGGAAGACCATGGAGAAGAACATGGCCAGAAAGCACCAGAGCCATCATGTTTTTGAGGCTTTCATAGCCCAGCACGCGGAGGGTTTCGATAGCGTAACTTTGCATGGCGTATCGGAGGGTTTCTTCGATTCGCCAACGGGTCAGATACGCCACTCGAGGATCCGAAGGGTTTCCGGGCCGTCGAGGTTTTGCTTGCGGATCGTTTCGGCATACGGTGTTTGGCAAAACCGCGCCACGTCGCGGACCCAGTGGGGCTTATCTTACCACAGCAGATGCCGGTTGCCCACCAACCGCATATGGAATCGGCTCGTTCAATGACCACCCGATCTCCCTCAGCATCACCGAATGTCGCGCCACGATCCCATACAATGCCTGCAACCCAAACCGCCGCGCCACCTTGCGCAGTGGGAGATTTCCCAAAAACGACACCATTTGTTCTCGTAACTTGAACGCCGCTTGGGACAGATTCATCGTACGGGTCTTTCGGTCTGGATGCATTTTTCTTGTCCCCACCATAGAAAATTTACCACCCCAAGGCCCCTTTTTCTACCCCAAAATCCCCCTCGGACATTCCTTAAGGCGCCGTTTTCGCTTCCTACTCCGCCCGTCCGTAATACTGGCGCAGGTTTCGTGAACCGCGCCGGCAATTTTGGGGAACGTCTTGGTTTCGCAGCGGGGTCTATTTGTCCCGCGCCGGCGGCGCCGGCACGCCCGGCTCTTTTGCCTCGGTCGGCCGCGTCGTTTGCGGAGCGGTCCCGGACGGTGGAGCAGGCGGAGCGTCGTACCATCCCAGTTCTTTTTTGATCGGATGCAGCCAGAGATAATAGACGGGACTTCGGTATTCGTGTAGCTCGCCAGTGTCGGGGTCTTTTACCTCGAGCAGGTCAATGCCCACCACAGTGGCGAACGAGTGATAGACGGGGCAGTGGCCCGGGCCGATGAACCAAATGATCTTGAACAGCAGAGGCGCATCCCGCCAGTAGTGCGGGTCAAAATACTCTCTTATCACGGCTGAACCGGTCTCCAGCACGAGAGGTTTGCCTTTGCGCGAGCAGGCGATTGCAGCGGTAACAAGCATCGAGATCAGGAGGAGTCGTTTCATGGGTAATCCCCTTTTACGTTTCGTTATTGAAGTGGATGGGCAAGACATCTCGGTCCCGCCAATTCTTCAACGCGGAGTTGGTTGGCGTTGATAGACAGCAGCGTTTGCGGTGCAGAGCCATCAATGCTCTGCAACGGGCTTAGCCATACGAGGCGCCTGCGATCTGCACCATGCAGATCAACCCGGAGAGCGAAGTCAGGTGAAACCGGAGGAGATATGGGATAGGGAGAGTCGGTTGATCATATTAGTTTTTCAAGTCGAACAGGATCCGACCGGATGCAGCTGAAACCTATAATCGCCGTAGGTCCTTCTTGCGTTAGCGGGACCGTTGTTGTGCGTGAACTGTGAGGCGAGTGCCCCGCCGTGGGGAAGGATACGACAAACTGAAATCCGAACTACAAACTGTTGCGAGCCTTTTCGGCTCCTGTCCGAGACAAGAGATTGGACTCGCTGCCTTTGTAGTATCAACAGCAAACACGTAACCGATTG
>JADFCW010000287.1 GCA_017161705.1 Candidatus Sumerlaeota bacterium
GAACGCGGATGTATTGCATAGTTCGGTGCGTCGAAACTCGTCGGGCAAAAGCGGCAGCGTGGCTGCCGCAGTCCAAAGCGACAGCATTCCGCTTTGCCGTATGGGTTCACCGCAACCCGGGCGATTGCCCTCTCTTTTGCGGCCGCCTGAGAATCTGCCGTTCGGTTTTTTAAAAACGCATAGGCCTTGTGCACTACTTATCTCTGAACTCATGAAACTTACGAACCTCATACGTTGACGCAATGACTTTTTACCGATCCCGTGCTTCCTTGGGTCCGGGCGGTGTTTACGGTCTTTAAAATGGCCGGGTCGCTGACGATTCGACGCTTTTGCCCAGGGGCGCCGGCGGCACACGCAAGCGTTTTTACTCAATCGCAAAGCGCGTGATGCCCGGCGCGAGGGTGATGTCGGCCGACAAGCCGACAAGGGGCCGCGGCGGCTGGCCTTCGACGCGCAAGCGCGCGCCTTCGAGCCAGCGGCCTTCGAGGACAATCCGCACGGGCCGGTCATGCGGGGCCGATTCAAATGCCATAGCACCGCGGCGATCGCGGAAGAACGATAGCGGCAGACCGGGCCGTATGGTCAACCCCGGAAGGGTTATCGTCTTTCCGGCGATCAAGACCGCCGACCAAGTATGGTGTTTGCGGCGAATGGCCGCGATCGAGGCATCAAATCCGATGCGCTGTGCGCGGTCGAGATAGATTCGCGGCGTCTCATCCAGAACAATCAAGTCCAGGCTGTCGGCGCTTTCGATTTCCAAAATCCCGGCGGGGCGCGCGACGGATTGTGGAAGGGACTGCGGGGATTGTCCGCTTGCGCGGACAGGATCCATCCGTCTTGCGCGCGGGCGATTTTCGCCTTTGCGCCGCGGATAGAGAACCGTCAGATAGTCGCTGCTGCCCTGTCCCGAGGCCATTACGTAATGCGTAAGGCCGGCGCTGGTATGGACTTCACTGGTCAGGAGCGGAGCCGGTTCGGGGAGGGCAAAGAAAACGTCGAGATAGACTGCGCGCGGATGTTCGAATGTGACCACGGGCATGTGCGGGCCAAGGAGCCGCCACGCGGCCTGTTGAATAACCGCCCGCTGTGATGCGACATGGAACCAAAGGTCATGCGGGAGATCGCCTTGTACGCAATCCCGTATGACAAAGTAGTCGGGCTTGAGAAAGAGAATATGGCGCCGGTGGGTAATCGGTTTGGCGAGCAATTGCACCGCCGCTTGATGGGAAAAGGGGGACTGGGGGTCGCGCACCACGGCGGCGGTCACGGGGATGTCGCCGCGCACGTAGTCGGCGGCGGCAAGCGAGGCGAACGCTCCAACCTGTCCGCGATGGCCGGTGCGATAGCCATGCTGGATGCCGTCGAAGAACCACGCCGGCTCGAAGTCGGAAAAGGCAACGCGGCTGTGGCCGCGGGCCAGTGCCTGCCATTCGCCCGGACCGCCGCGTCCGGCATCGGTCACCAGCGCGACGCCCTTTGCCCACACGTGGACGGCGCCATCGTCGTTGAGGCTTCGTCCCCACGCCAGACCGTTTCGCAGCAGCAGACATGTCTCGTCGCCCGTCGGCTCGCGCGCGCGGAGAATCGCGCCGAGGCCGGGCAGATTTACGCTGGAAAGTGTTTGCGGCGCGGTGGTGAGTCCCGTTGGCAGACCCAAACGGACGCCACCGCCGCCGCTGCGCCACTGATCGGCCGCAAGGGCATTGATCTGGCATCCAGGATCGTTTTGGGCATCCCCGCCCATTTCGCGGTGAAGCCACAGCAGGCGCGAGGCCAGGAGGGGATCGAGCGAGGAATAGACGGAAGCGCCCAGCAGCATCAGGTCGGCTATGCGCGCATGGTCGGGCCGTTCGCCGACAGGGGGAAAGGAGCGGATATTGCCCCAGTCGGCCACGCGCGGTGTGGCGGAATGAATAAAGAACTCCCAAAGGGAGACAAATCGCGGCTCGGTCAGAAAATCGGCTCCTGCTTTCTGCATCCGCGCAGCCATGGGCGTGAGAAACAGCAAGGCATCGTAGGCGCCGGAAATGCCCTCTTCCCAGAAACCGCCGGGATAGACGTAGGATTTCATGGCCAGACGAAATTGATCGGCGCCGTGGTCGGCCCAAATCCGCGCCATGGGATGGCGGGACAAGATCAGGCCGAGATCGCCCACGATAGCCGCCCGCTCGATATTATACGTTGCGCTGGCCATGCCGCGATACAGCGGTTCGAGACTGTCGGGATGCCCGGGTGCGAGAATGGCGCGGTCCCACGGAAACAGGTCCTTGCTGAAGCAGTTGTATGCCAGCGCGGCGAGGGCGCGGCGAGCACGGCGATCCTCGTCGGGCGCCAAAACGCCCAATTGTTTCAATTGCGCATAAGTTTGATAGACCGGAACAAACGGCCGCGTATCCGGAGGGGCGAGGAAGCCGCGTTCTTTCAGGAGCGAAAGCAGGCGGTCGCACTCGCGGAGAACAAGTTCTTTGTCGCGGCGCTCGGACTCGCTGAGCTGCGGCCGATAATGAGCCACCGGATCTTCCCAGTCGAGAATCCAGTCGTCCTGTTTCCATACCCATTGGCGCTCGACGGCCAGAAGACGCTGACGGAGGTCGTCGCCTCGGCTGTCCATGCGCTCGGCGACAACGAGAACCCAACACCGCCGACCGGTTTGCCAGTTGCCTTCGAGGCGGAGGCTGCCGTTGCGTTCCAAGAGCGACAAATAGTTGATGGCGGGGTGATTCCAGGATTCCGAATGAACGCGCAAGAAGCCCACACCATCGCGCACAGCACGTCCGCCGAACACAGCCATCCAGTCGTTGAAATCAAATAGGCGGCCGAACTGCGACCAGAAGACAATCCGGCCGTGGCGAAACTCGCCTGCTGAACGGGCCCGCCGCAGTCCGCTCCAATCGTCGCCCGCTGTTGGTTTGGCCACAACGCGGTCGGCGGCAAAGTTTTCGGCAAACGAAAGAACCCAGGTGGCCGAGCAGTTGGCACATTCCTCGGTGACCAATACATGATCGCCAGAAGCGGGCACGCGAAACCGCACGTCGGCGCGGCCGCCGTCTTCGAAAGCGTAAGTGACGACAAACTCGTCGTCCTCGGGCGAACCGTCAATGGCGACGACGCGTTTTCGGGCTTCCACCCAGCCGGCGCCGCGCCACTCGGCGTCAGGTCCGCGAAAGGCAAGGATGGGGCCGGGAACGTCGCGGCCGGAACGCGGAGGTGAAAACTGGATTTGCCCCTCGGGAACGCGAATGGCCATGCGATCGGCGGCTAGAACGCGGACGCCGAACGGCGCGGCTTCGCTGGCAACAGGGGCCAGAGCCGTCGGCAGCGACGGCGCGCGGGATGGCCGCGGCGTGGGCAGGGCGGGCAGCGAGGGTTTGGCTGGAACGGCTGACGGCGACGGCAATGTTTTCTTTTTGGGCACCGACACTGTCGCAGCAAAAAGCAACGGTTTGCCGCTCGGTAGCACCGGCGCCATCATCGCGGCATATCCGGCCAGAACACCAAGAAGAAGGCGGGTGCGGGTTTTCATAGAAAGCGTTCTCCGAGGCAAACCAGCGCAGTCCGAGGCGAACCAACGGAGCGCGACGATAGCGGGGGAATACAACAGGGTCAATGCGAAAGCACAGGAGCGCAAGGGCCGTAATCCGGGGTATGTTTTTTTTGAAATCGGAGATGCGTCCTGAAGGATCGTGCTATTGCGCTTTTTTTTTCTTTTTTGATGGACAGGAAGGGTTATTTTTAGGTAACAACTAGATAATAATCATTTCAGGGATGCAGCACCCCATATTTCGGGATTTCGGGCGCGCCGCAATGTCGTTTTGGAAGGGGGAGCCGAAAGCCAACGGTTGTCGTCTTCGAACGGATGGCACATTTGACCTTTCAAAATAGGGGGTAGAGTGGACATGTTCCAAGCGTGGAATGCCTTCCTGTGGGCAGCGATGCTGGCGATAGCCGACGGCGGGCTGGACGGGACAGACAGTGCCACACCGCACCCTGGAAGTCCAACGGCGCTTCCTGGGATTCTGAAACCGCGGTCTGCTCCCGCAGCCAAAATTGCTTCGCCCCTTCGTTGGGTGATCGCGGAGGCGGGCAAGGCCGGCCCGCAACCAGCGATTTCGAATCCTCTTGTGCGGATTAATGATGGCGGCGAGGCGCAGGTCTATGTTCGCGTTCGAGATGTGTCTCAGTCGCTGCTGGACAGTCTTGTTGCGCGCGGTGTTCGCGTTGAAATAGTCAACAAGACGCTTGGCATCGTGCAGGGATGGCTGTCGGTCCATGCGGTCGAAGACGTAGCCCGTTTGCCAGAGATCATCGAAATCACTCCGGCAAGTTACCGGCGGCTGCGGGCGGGGTCGGTTAAAACGGAAGGCGACGCAATCGTTAAAGCTAATCTGGTTCGGGCCCGCGGCGTCAATGGACAGGGTGTGAAGGTGGGGGTGATTTCGGACGGTGTCCAAAACTGGACGGCAGCCCGCGCATCGGGAAACTTACCGGCAACCCTGGAGATTGACCCTGCGCTTCCGGGCAGTGGCGATGCGGGAACCGCGTTATTGGAAATTGTCCATGATATTGCGCCCGGAGCGTCGCTGGCGTTCTCCGGTCCCGCCACGACTCTGGAGTTTCTCAATGCCCTGAACTTTTTAGTTCGCGCGGCCCGGTGCAACATTGTTTTCGATGATACAGGGTTTTACGACGAGCCTTACTTTCAGGACGGCCCTGTGGCTCAAGCGGTCGCCGGCGTACGGTCCGAGGTAACTTACATCAGCGCCTGCGGGAACGATGCACAATCCCACTATCAGGCGAACTACAGCGACTGCAATCCCGTGATGGGCGACTGGCCAAATGACCTTCATGCCTTTTCCCCTAACGACATCACCCTTGGCGTGGTGATTCCTCCGCGGACGCAGATAGCAGTTTTTCTGCAATGGCCGGATGCGTGGGGAAGCGCGGTGAATGACTATGACCTGTTTCTCTATGACGATAAGCTGACAACGGCCCTGGCGTGGAGCAATGACGTGCAAAACGGCAGCGGGCGGCCTTTCGAGGCTCTCGCGTATAGGAATGCCTCCGATTCCAGCCGCGCCGCCAATATCCTTGTCAATCGTGCGTCAGGTGTGCCGCGCACTTTGGAGCTGTTTATTTGGGATGCTTCCTGGCAGGAGTATGTTCATCCGTATGATTCCATTTTTGGACATCCTGCGGTGCCGGGTGTCTTGTCCGTAGGGGCGATCAACGCGAGCGATCCAGGCAATGACACAATTGCCTCTTACAGTTCATGGGGTCCCTCGACGATTGCGGTTCCGTCTTTTGCCCAACGCCCCACTCCGCGGATCGTCGGGATTGACGGCGTCACGGTCAGTGGAGCCGGAGGTTTTCCTACGCGTTATTTCGGAACCTCGGCCGCCTCGGCGCATGTTGCGGGAGTCGCCGCGCTGGTTCTGAGCGCCAACCACACACTTCGCCCGCGAGATGTCACCTCCCTCATCGAGTCCGGTGCGACGGATTTGGGCGTCGCGGGCTATGACACAGTCTATGGGCAGGGCAGGTTGGACGCCTTGACCGCATTGACCAGCGGTTCGCCGAAACTGGAGTCGGCTATCATCTCGGACATCAATAATAACGGTCTTATCCAGCAGGGCGACCAGATGGTGCTAACCTTGGACCAGAGTGTTGTGGTAACCACCAGCCTTATCCAGGCCGGCCATTTCTTTCTGCCGGTCCAGGGGGACAGTCTGGGAAGCACCGGCTTTGCCGTCGAGGTGAACGGCTACAACTCTCGGCAGATTGTCGTCACTTTGGGGCAAGGGGCACGCCTGAGGGCTACGGGAATTTTCTCGATGAGCAATCGCATGCCCCATTCTCCGTCGGGGATTGACTTTGCGACCACGCTTCCTGCGCGCGCCATTGTGAGTTTGAGCGGCTGTCCGGCCTCGGACGGCGGGATGCCGGGAATCAACGATTCCGGGAAAGACCTGTTGCTTAGCATGACAGGACGAAGCGGGAGTTTCGGGCCGGCGGGCGGAACTCTCGCTGTGGTGAATTCGTCCGATGCCGCCTATACGCGGCATCAGATAAAAATCCCGGCGGGTGCCTTGTCCGCTGCAACGACGTTCACTCTGCGTCCGCCCCAAAGGAACTTGGGCGTGATCAATGCTATGCACATTCTTTCCACCAATCCCGCCCTGCAATTCCAGACTCCGGCCACTATTCGAATCGAATACACCGAGGGCGATATAGATTGGGGGCGGGGACGGATCGAGGCGGAGATGCACGTACACCAGCTGGTAGAAAACCCGCCCGGGCGCTTCCGCTATCTGCCTATTCCCGGCCAACATCGTTTGCAGGCGATGCCGAGACCGGGGTCGGCCCCTGCGCTGCAATTCCAAACTTTCGGACACACCGTCTCGGTGGATGTTCCCTCGTTGAATCCTCTTGGCTCGTTGGGCACACCGGGAGTTTTTGCGGGACTGCCCATTGAAACGCTCGATGAGCGGTCCATCAGCATCAAACCGGGCGGCGGGAGCAGCCGAAAAGCGCCTGCGGTTGTGAGCCCGGGCCCGTTGGGTGCCTATACACTTCACCGCGTCGAATTCCCGGGCTATGTTGAAACCACCCTATCGGATCCGCAGCGGCTGGTGATTACTCTGCGAGCGGCACGGGCGTCAGAGCGAAACTCGAGCGAAGGCGGGGTATCTTTCCCTCGACAAAGCGGGGCAGTTTTCGTGATTTCGGCGGCGGATGCATCGGGCAATCCCGTCCGCTTCACCGCTCCTGTGAATTTGACGGTTCAATACAAAGAGCGAAGCGAACCGTGGTTTAGCGACGTTGTGCTTTTTGACGGGCGGCTCGGCGTGCCCGATCTCATGCACGTCGTGCATGATGGTCTGGAGGGTCCGAATGTTAGTTTCCGATTTCTGGCCGCCGCATCCGTAGTCAATCTTTCGCAGGGGACGGTCACTGTTCGCGGCCTTGCGGGCCTGAC
>JADFCW010000035.1 GCA_017161705.1 Candidatus Sumerlaeota bacterium
AAATTTGCCCTCCCAGTCTCCCATGTAGGGATCCACGGACTCCATAGCTTTCAAAGATTCGGCGACGAGTTGCTCGGCGGGCGTTTGCGCAGAAAGCGCGGCAGAGTTTCCCGCAACGCCCAGCCACAGCAGGGCGGCAATGCAGACCGCGGGAGCGGCAATTTGGCGCAAACTGAGTTCGTCCATCATAGGTGTTGTTCTCTCCTTTTAGCGAAGTCTTGCTGCACGGTTCCCAAAGGCGAACCTCGCCATTCGCCATTCCGCATGTCAAGGCAAGAGTGGAACAGAATTCCAGGCCGCCATGTGCGTCACGCCTTTGGAGGGCCAAGTTCCCCCCGCGCCCTTTATTGGTCAGCGTAGGCGCGATAATCTATGTTGGGGAAAATGTTGTTGCGCCATTCGAGATCGGCCACGAACTTTTCCTCGATGTGCCCGTTCATGACCATGGCGTAAAGGTTGGCGAGATTGATCAAGTGATCGCGCGTGCGCTTGCGCGCATACTCGACCATGGTGTTGGTTTTCATGATGAACGCCCAGTCGGACGACTGCGCAAGGAGCAGTTCGCGGGCGGCCTGTTTGAGCGCACGCAGCAGCAATCCCTCGGCCTTGGGAAACCGATTGGCCATTTCAATCATCCGCTCCGCCCCTTTGTGCAAATGGCGGTAAATCCAGTCGTTGCTCCCCTCGAGCCAGACCTCGCAGTAGCCCTTGTGTCCCCACGACGACAGCGACGGCGTAGCCGCCTGATTGCGCGGATGGCGCTCGAGATATTCGCTGGGCGTAATGCAGACGAGGTCTTGTTGATCGTAGTGGATTTTGCGGAACAGAAAGTCGAGAAACGCAGGACCTTCGAACCACCAATGGCCGAACAGCTCGGCGTCGTAGGGACAAACGACAATCGGCGGACGGTCCATGAACTTGCGCAGCCACTCGGTCTGCTTCTGGCGGTTGAACATGAAGTTGCCGGCGTGACAGGCGGCCGCCTCGAGCGCATCGCGCTCGACATACGGCTGCTTTTCGGAAAGATCGAGGTCGCTGCCGGTAATTTTGTAATACTTGATGCCCGTGGCAATCCGCAGACCGCTTTCGTGGATGTAGGGCCGAATGTATTCGAACTCAAGATCGTAGCCGATGTCGCGGTAGAACTCCCGAT
>JADFCW010000036.1 GCA_017161705.1 Candidatus Sumerlaeota bacterium
GGTAGCCCTCGTCGGCGCTCCAGACCGATTTCGACGATTCGAGGTCGCGCCCGAACGCCGCCACGCCGGTCGGACAGAACAGGGGCGCATAGACCCCGTAGCGAGGTCGCCGGTCGGCAAACAGAATGCCGTGCGCGTCCACAAAGAAGAACCGGATGCCCTGTTCGGCCAAAATGGCGTCGAGACCCGGATAGTAGCCGCACTCGCCGTTCCAGATCCCCCGCGGCGGCTGCCCGAAAGTCTCCTGATGATATTGTACGGCAATGGCTACCTGCGCCCGGACAGCCTGGGGTTGCATCTGCAGGAGGGGGAGAAAGCCATGGGTGGCGCCGCACGTGATGATCTCCAGCCGGCCCGTATCGGCCAGCTGCTGGAAGGCTCTGACCAGATTCCGTTTATGTTTGTCCACGAACAGCCGGCGGCACATCTCGAACCGGCGCAGATACATCTTTGCCGTGTCATGGAACTCCGGCATCCAGCGCGTCCGCTCGATCTCCTTGTGTGCCAGCTCGATCAGCGACTCCAAATGTTTGGTGTATCGCTCGATCAGCAGCGCATCCGTCATCATGGCGACCAACGGCGGGGTCAGCGACATGGTGACCCGGAAATCCACCCCGTCGCGCACCAAGCCCTCGAACACATCCACCAACGGCAAATATGTCTCGGTCATCGCCTCGAAAAACCATCTCTCTTCGAGGCAATCGTCATATTCGGGATGACGGACGTAAGGAAGATGTGCGTGAAGGACTAAACAAAGATAGCCGGTGGCTTCTGCAACCATAAGAAATCCGCTACAGCCTCAGGATGATCGTCCAGCAATAATCTGCCCCAACTCTTTCGATTTCCCCGGGATTCTGCGTTTCTCGTTCCGCACTCTGTGTTGTTGGTTCCCTCACGACCGCATCGTTCGGCGGACAATGGGAATGACCTCGCGCGTCAGCGCGGCATTGCTGCTGACTGCGCGGACAGGAATGATCTGCTCGCCGTCCGGCAACTCAAACCGCAGCGAGAATGTGCCATCAGGCCGCACCAGGACCGGCTGGCCTTGGATGGTTACGCGGGCCGACGGATCCGTTGCGCCGCTGACAATCAACTCGGTTCGCACGGAAAGCGGGAGTTCGGCAGCCGCTCCGCCGGCTTCCTCTTTTGCACCCGGGCGCCGCCCGAGGCGCAACGCGGCCAGCGAGCCCGACGGCGGGGCGCTGACCCCTTCGCCCTGTTCGAGCCGCAACCGCAGCCGACGCGAGATTTGGCGGATTGCGGCCTCCGATCCCATCCGGCTGCTGCCGGCCAAAACCACATCGGCCGAACGCGCGAGAATCTCCTTCAACTCCTCCGATACCGACATCCATTCCGCGTCCTCGGCCGATGCCTCCGCGATGAAGTTTCGCGGCGTGTGCACCGTATTGGACCGGCATATCTGGATGAACTCCCCCTCGGGGTTCAACACGCCGATTTCCGCGCACCACTCGCAATCTGTCTTCGGAACGTTGACATACCAGCTGACCGCGCCGCCGGTGATCGGGATTTCATACCATGCCCGACTATTAAGCCCGTTGAACTCCTCAACTCCGGTAATATCGTGCAAGCGCACAACCAGCCGCTCGATGAATCCTTCCGGGGCAAGTCCCAGCATCTGGCGGACATCCTTGCCGATTTCCCAATAGAAGAACAGCCATTCCGGATCGCGGACCATCAGAACCAACTTCGTATCGCCGTATTCGCGGGGCAAATCGCTGATGCGTTCTTCCGGATAGATTGGCTCGATGATCCGATCGGGCGGCGTAACCTCGTATTTGGCTGCGCGAATGGCGATGACGGGGCTGCCGCTGACTGCTGCGGCATGAGGGGTGGCTCCGACCACTGTGCTGTGGGGATGCACGACAACGGCTTCGGGCTCGGGTTCGGCCTCGACTCTCTTTTCCACGACCGGCTGAGCAGTAGGGGGGGGAGCGGCTTTTCGGGTGCGCTTTTTCGGCGTTGCGGCGGTGGTCCGGGTCCGCTTCCTGGTCGGGGCGGCCGCCGCGGAGGAGAGGGCTGCGCTTTCCTTCGGAACCGCTTTGCGCGACGGCGAAGCAGCCTTTTTCCCCTCTTTTGCCGGCGCTTGCGCTTTCTTAGGCGCCTCGGCAGCAGTGCTGCGCTTGCGGCGCGAGGCTGTTTTCTCCGCGCTCGCTTTTGTTTCGGTGGTGGACGATTTTCGAGTTTTTGATTTCTTTTCTTTATCCATTTGAAACACCCCGCCCCCTTCCTCCCATGCCTTTTTCAAAGGCAAGAAAGAAAACGGAAGTTTTTTGCGGCCCCTTCGCCATTCAAACAAAGGAACAATAGCCAGTGCCCAATTTACAAAACAAGTGAAAAATGCATTTGGATACACTCGCGATGTCCGACGATAAGCGACAATTTCCCGTTGACGGACACCGCGGAGCAACGGTAACCAATAAACCGCATTCCTGCGGTGCGAATTTTTCCACCGGCAAACCAAATCCATCATCGAGGTGAACAACTATGGCGACCCGAACAAGCAGTCTTATCCGGCAATTGTGTTTTGCAGGATTGATTCTGGCTCTCATCGCCCCGTATGCGGCAGCGGGCGAGGCCAAGACGGCCAGGAAAGGCAAAGGCGGCGGCAAAAAAGGCGCCAAAACCGAAACGCCCGCACCAGCCGCATCCGAGGAAGGCTTTGTCAGCCTGTTCGACGGCAAGACCCTCGACGGCTGGAAGGTCAACGAAAATCCCGGCTCGTTTGTCGTCGAAAACGGCGCCATCGTGACCAAGAATGGGACACGCTCGCATCTGTTCTATGACGGCCCCGTGGCCAATCACGATTTCAAAAACTTTATCCTCCGCATGGACGTCATGACCACAACCGGCGCCAACAGCGGCGTCTTCTTCCACACCCAGTTCCAGGAAACGGGCTGGCCCGGCATCGGCTACGAATGCCAGGTCAACAGCACCCATAGCGACCCGATTCGCACCGGCAGCATTTATCAGGCCAAAGACCTTGTCAACAAAGACGGCTCGGAGCACACCAAGGACGGCAAATGGTTTGCCCTCGAGATTGCCGTGGAAGGCAAAAAAATCACGGTCAAGGTCGACGGCAAGGTGATCAATGAATACACCGAACCGGACAACGTCGCGCCGCCGAAGAATAGCCCGGGCCGGAAGCTGTCGAGCGGAACATTCGCCCTGCAGGCCCATCCGCCAATTGCGGGCACGCCCGGCACGGTGATGTTCAAAAATATTCGCGTGAAGGTCTTGCCGTAGCAAGACAAGAAGGACCGAAAGGGCAGGAAGGACCCAAAGAACGCCAGGGCGAGAAGACCCGGCGAAGGGGAGTGATATCCCATCCATCGGTCTCTTCCGTCCCCGACATAGCCTATGGCCACAACCCAAAAGACCTTCGCACAATGGCCAGGCCTCAAGCGGGCTTTGGACTGCGGCAGCCATGCTGCCGCTTTTGCGCGGGCAGGTTTCGACGCACCTTCCGCGGCCCATGGTACAACCAAGCATAAGATGTTCCATAAAGATGCATGCATTGTAGCTAGCTCCTTTAATGAAAGCATCTAAACTCTTGGCAGTCTTTCATGACGTCAATGCGTCAACAAGAAATAGATGAAAATACTGAGGTTACGAGGTTGCGGTTTTGTTTTTCTCCAATCTCCAACCTCTAACCTCCCGTTTTTTTCAGAGTAGTTTTTTTAAATTTCTCCCAAGGAGACTGCCCATGAATCGTCGTCTGTTCTTGAAAGCAGCGGCCGCGGCAAGCGCCGCGCTATCGTCGCGCCGCAGTCTGGCCGCAGAAGCAGCGGCCGGCAAACGCGTCGCTCTCATCGGCTCCGGCTGGTATGGAAAAAGCGCCCTGTTCCGACTGCTTCAGATCGCGCCGGTCGAGGTCGTCGCCCTTTGCGACGTGGACAAGAAGATGGTGGCCGAGGCCGCCGACATGGTGGCCGAACGTCAGGTGTCCAAGAAAAAGCCCCGAACCTACGGCGATTATCGGGAAATGCTCAAACAGGAGAAACCCGACATTGTCCATGTGGCCACGCCCGACCACTGGCACGCCTTGTCGATGATCGCTGCGGTCCAGGCCGGCGCCGATGTGTATGTCGAAAAACCTATCAGCGTGGACATCGTCGAAGGGCAGGCCATGGTCGCCGCGGCCCAAAAATACAACCGCGTCGTGCAGGTCAACATGCAACGCCGCAGCACACCCCACCTGGTCGAGGCACGCGACCGCGTCATCCGGGAAGGCAAACTCGGCAAGGTCGGTCTGGTCGAGATTTATTGCTACTATCAGATGCGGGCGCGCGAAAACCCGCCCGATACCGACCCGCCCGAATACCTGGATTATGAAATGTGGACCGGCCCCGCTCCCATGCGCCCCTACAACGCGCTCGTCCATCCGCGCCGCTGGCGAGCGTTCATGGAATACGGCAACGGCATCGTCGGCGATATGTGCGTCCACATGCTCGACATGGTGCGCTGGATGCTCAATCTGGGCTGGCCGAAACGCATTTCCTCCAGTGGCGGCATCTTCCTCGACAAAAAAAGCAAGGCCAACATCTCTGACACCCAGATCGCCACGTTCGAGTATGATGACCTCACGATCGTCTGGCAGCACCGCTCGTGGGGCGACCCGCCGGTGCCGGCCGCCCAGAAATTTCCGTGGGGCGCAACCCTCTACGGCGAGAACGGAACGCTGACGGCCAACGTGATGAACTACGAATTTATCCCGCGCGGCAAGGGCGGCACCCCGCTCAGCGGCAAATGTCTCTATGAATACGACAAATATCCCGAAGACGAAACCGAGAAGGACCTCGAACGCCACGTCGCTTCGGCCATCCGCCGCCACTATCAGAACTTCCTCGAAAACATTGCCACGCGCGGCAAGCCCGTCTCGAACATCGAGGAAGGCTACATTTCGGCGGCGTGCTGCATCCTGGCCAACATGGCTATGCAGCTGGGCCGCACGCTGGCCTTCGATCCGACGAAGGGGAAGATCATCGGCGACGACGAGGCGAACCGGTTGCTCGCCCGGCCCTACCGCGCCCCATGGGTGCACCCAACGCCGGACACCGTGTAGGCGGCAGCCCTTTCCCAGGCCGATCGGCAATAGGCGTTGTAGGCGTCGCACGCTGATACCAGGGCGGCGCCAACAACCGAGTGTTTATCCTTGAATCCATGCGGGCGGGGAATTCGACATCCGGAACACAGACCACCGGGAAATCCGGCGTCCACGAAATCGCCCTGACAGGCAACAGTCCCGTTGCGGGCGACAACGCCCAGGCCGACTCCGCGTTCATCCGAAGAATTCCCACCAGTGGATGCCCAGAACGGTCGCGGGTTTCTAACATGGCCTGGGGCCACGACCAAACATTCTCTCCGGTTTTATCCCCCAGTCCGTGGAAGAATGAAATTGGTAACACTTGAAAAACTCGAGAGAAGCTGTCGGAATACCATTTGCATTGCCGCTTGCGGCGCATGGATCTCTCATTTCGGCGGGATTTCTTCCCCCTGACTGGTCATCAAAGAAACGACATACGTTTCTCGGCACGCGGCAAGGGTTCTAAGATTTACCGCAACTATCCCAACGGATTTTTCCCATGCCTTTTCTTCACACGCTGGCAGTGGGTCCGCTTGAAACGAATTGCTATCTGTACGGCGACGACAAAACAGGCGAGTGCGCGATCATTGATCCGGGCGGCGATGGGGAACGGATTGCCGCCGCCATCGGGCGCCACTCGCTCCAGCCGACGCTGATTCTGCTGACGCATGCGCACTTTGACCACACAGGGGCTGTAGCCGCGTTGAACAAGCGCTATGGGGCGCGCGTGGGTCTGGGCGAACCCGAGGCGCCGGCTCTGTCGAATGCCCTGCAAAGCGGTGCAACGTGGTTTGGTTGTCCATTCGAGCCCGCCGCGCCGGATTTTTTCATCGCCGACGGCCAGCGGATTTCCATCGGCGCGGCGGAGTTGACCGCCCTGGCTACACCCGGCCACAGTGCCGGCGGCTTGAGCTTTCTCGGCGACGGGCTTGTCTTTGTCGGCGACGTTCTGTTTCGCGACGGTATCGGCCGCTACGATCTTCCCGGTGCAGACTTTGAAACACTGCGCCGGAGCCTCCGGCGTCTCCTTTCGCTTCCCGACGATACCCGTGTTCTGCCCGGCCACGGACCGGCTACGACGATTGGCCGCGAGCGAAAAACCAATCCCTATCTGGCGGAGTGAGGTCGGTGAAAAGCCGGTGGAGCAGAGGAAACGACACCCCTCCATAGCCTCTTCAAGCGGCGCAAACCCGGCCGAACCGCCCGCCGCGCCCGTCCATGCCGTGCGGTCTGGCCCTAAATCCACACCCCCGCTGCTAAATCTTTCCGATCTCCAGAGACTCGGACGCGCAGCCGGCTTTGACTTGACCGGTGCTGCGCCGGCCGAACCGCTTGCCGAATTCGACTACTATTGCGCGTGGCTACAGCGCGGCTTCCATGGCAATATGGACTATCTGGAACGCAGGGCTGACGCGCGCAGCAACCCGCAGGCGCTTCTGCCGGAGGCCCGGACCGTTGTGGTCTGCGCCCTCAACTACTTGACGGCGCATCCGGCTGAGAATGTGGGCAGCGAAGAAGAGCAGCACGGACTACCCGATGGTTCCAGGCCTCGTAAGACCGACGACGAGAGGCGTGCCGGCCGCAATCCCCCCTTGGATATCCTGAGCCGTGTTTCGCGCTACGCCTGGGGCCTTGATTATCACAAGGTCGTCCGGCGGCGGCTCGAGCGGCTTCACGCCACGATCGAGGCGCGCCTGCGCCGTCCCGTGCGGGCGCGGCTTTGCGTGGACACCGCTCCGCTGCTCGAACGCGCCCTGGCCGCACGCGCCGGACTGGGCTGGATCGGCAAAAACAACTGCCTGATCCATCCACGCTTCGGCTCGTTTCTTTTCCTTGGCGAACTGCTGCTGGATGTCGAGCTGGAGTGCGGCACCCCCATGGCAGAACGCTGCGGACGGTGCGAGCGCTGTTTGCGCGCATGCCCGACGCACGCGCTTGCGGCCCCGCGGGATCTCGATGCGCGGCGATGCCTTGCGTATCAAACCATCGAGATCAGGAACGATCAACCGCCCGAAGTCGGCATCTATCTGTATGGATGCGACATTTGCCAGAATGTCTGTCCGTGGAACATGCGGGCGCAACGCCGCTTTGCCTGCAATGTGCGCGAGTTTTGGCCCTTGCCCCATCTTGCCGCGGCGCGATGGGAAAACCTCGATTTCCCCGACGAGTCCGCTTTCCGCAACTTTTTCCGCGGCTCGGTCATTCGCCGCATTGGCCTCGAACGATGGAAAGCCAACCTGTCCAAAGCCGCCGCTGCGCGGCCGCAGAAAAGCCTTGAAACGGAAGGAATTGACAGGCACTCTTCTTGACGAATTCAGCGGAGGCGGATCATGGCCGCAGAGCCGGAGAACAATCAGACGCTGGCGGGACGCAAAATTGTCCTGGGTATTTCCGGCGGTATCGCTGCATATAAAGCGGCCGAGCTGGCCCGCCAATTGCGCAAGCGCGGCGCGGATTTGCGCGTGGTGATGACCCGGAACGCCGCGCGCTTTGTCTCGCCGCTCACCTTTGCCACACTCACGCAAGCCCCGGTTTGTACCTCGCTGTGGAAACCGTCCGACACCTGGTCCATCGAGCATGTCAGCAACGCCCGCTGGGGCGACTTGCTGCTGGTGGCGCCCGCAACGGCCAACCTGATCGCCAGGTTCGCCCACGGCATCGCCGACGATGCGCTGACGACACTCTACCTGGCATGGCGCGGACCTGTGGTCGTCGCTCCTGCGATGAACACGGCGATGTTCGAGCACCCGGCGTATCGGGCCAACGAGGCGGCGCTGCGCCAGCGCGGCCATGCCATTGTCGGGCCGGAGCCGGGCGAGCTGGCCTGCGGCGAGGAAGGCCCAGGCCGGCTGGCGTCGCTCGAAGCGATCCTAGCCGCGGTTGAATCGGCTTTGTCGCCCGCCCGCCCCCTCGAAGGCATACGGGTCCTCGTTACGGCCGGACCGACGCGCGAGTTTCTCGATCCGATTCGGTTTCTCTCCAATCCTTCGTCGGGCAAGATGGGTTTTGCACTGGCCGAACAGGCGGCGCGGATGGGCGCGCAGGTGACGCTGATCGCCGGTCCGGTCGCATTGGTAGCGCCGCCGGGCGTCGAGCGCGTGGATGTGGTCAGCGCCCAGGAAATGCACGATGCGGTGATGGAGCGGTGCGGGCAGGCAGACATTCTGGTATTCGCCGCGGCGGTCGCAGACTTTGCCCCGGAGCGCGCCGCCGAGAGCAAGATCAGGAAACGCGAGTGGGCGCGCTCGCTTCAGTTGCGGCGGACGCCGGATATCGCACGGGCATTTGGCGATATCAAACGGCCGGATCAGGTGAGCGTGGGCTTCGCCGCCGACACGGAGAACGTCATCCCGTCGGCGCGGATGAAGTTGCGCGAAAAGCACTTCGATTTTGTCCTTGCCAATCCGGTGCGGGGAGAAGAACAAGTGTTTGGTTCGGAGCATAATCGCGGCTGGCTGGTCGGGCCGTCCGGCCGCCCGCGCCCGCTCGACCGCATGACCAAGAGTGAAATGGCCAGACAGATATTGCTGCACGCCGTCGAGGTACTGCGGCGTAAACGATAAGCGCCGGCGCATCCCGTGCCGGCAAGGGTCGCTCTGCGGCCAAACCGGCCCGGCGGGCGGCAGAGGCATGAGGGAAAGGGGTGTGAGTCCATGTCCAATGATGCAACGACCGATGAACTGGTCAAGATGCTGCGGGACATCCTGCAAAAAATGGTCAAGCTGAATGCTTCGGACCTGCATCTGAAGGTTGGATCGCATCCGGTGTTCCGCATTCATGGGGCATTGCAGCCCGACCCTTCCTATCCCAAAATGACCAGGGAGATGATGACAGCCCTGGTCGAGCGGCTGGTGCCCGGGCCGCTGAAAGAGAACCTCAAGCGCGACGGCGCGGTGGACTTCGGCTTCAGCCTCGACGCCAACAATCGGTTGCGCACCAACGCCTACCTGCAGCGAAGCAACTACAGCATCGCCCTGCGGCGTCTGGGCTATGAACATCTGGGGTTCGAGCAGCTCCATTTACCCCCGATCATTACGACCATCGCCGAATACAAATACGGTATGATTCTGCTGACCGGCCCGACCGGCTGCGGCAAATCCACCACGATGGCCGCGATTCTTAACCATATCAATACCCATAAACAATGCCACATCATCACGATCGAGGACCCCATCGAGTTTATTCACCGCGACATCAACTGCCTGATTGACCAGCGCGAGATCGGCATTGATACGCGCTCGTTCGAGGTCGGGCTGCGCCACGCCATGCGCGAAGACCCCGACGTAATCCTCGTGGGCGAAATGCGCGATCAGGAAACCGTCAACATCGCCATTCGCGCGGCCATGACCGGCCACCTGATTCTCAGCACCACCCACACGATCAGCGCTGTCCAGACGGTCAATCGCATCCTGAAGTTCTTCCCCGTCGAGACACATCCGGCCATCCGCAGCGACCTCACTCTCGCACTCAAGGCCGTGCTGACCCAGCGGCTGATTCCGGGAGCCGACGGCCACTCGCGCGTGCCCGCCGTCGAGGTGATGATTGTCAACGAAATGATCCGGAAACTGATCCGCGAAGACCGAATCGAGGACATGATCCAGGTCATCCGCAACCGCGTAGATGACATGCAGTCGTTCGATCAGTCGCTGTATGATTTGGTACAGCAAAAGCTGGTGGCCCCCGAAACCGCGATCGAGTATGCGGAAGACCCTGCGGCCTTCCGGCGCAACCTTCTGGGCGGCTTTGCCGGCACCGACCGGTCGAGCCTGGTAGGGTCGTTTTAGGCGAACAATGGACGGGCTGGACGTGGTGGACCATGCACGCGAAGGGACGGAGCCGCTGCCGGGAGGCCGGGAATTGGACATTCCACTTGCATCATTTCATTGACAGAGGCCCCGATTCGTGATTGAAAATCGCAAGAAGTGGCAAGAATTGCTTCGCCAGACACGGGCATATTTGGAAGTACTTCGCGACGGCGGCATCGTGTTTGCCGAAGGGCGATTTGCTAAGAGCACCGCGGGGATTGAACCGCCGGCGGCCGAACGCGTCGAAAGCGCCAAGGCCGGCCGGTCGCGCCCCATGACAGCAGAGGAGCGAGCTGCGCTGAAAGCTGCATTGACCGACCCCTATGCACGGCTGGTGCCGAGACCGCCTGCCGCGGCCGGTGCGCCCCTAGCGCATCCGGCTGCAACGCCCATCAAGCGGAGCCGAGAAACATCTGCACCGGGGCCGCCGGCCAAGCCGGCGAAAGTAACATTGAAAGACCGCACGGAAGGAGCAAAAGTTATTGCTGCGGCCGAGGACCTGGAGCGCCTGCGGGACCTCATTTCGGGCTGCTATATGTGCGGCCTTTCTGCAGGGCGAACCCATACGGTTCCCGGGGAAGGCAATCCGCGGGCAGCCTTAATGTTTATCGGTGAAGCGCCGGGATACCATGAGGACGTACAGGGGCGTCCGTTTGTCGGGCGGGCCGGCGAACTGCTCACAAAGATGATCGAAGCAATGGGTCTGCGCCGCGAGGATGTCTATATCGCCAACATCGTCAAATGCCGGCCGCCGGGCAACCGCGACCCTCTGCCGGAGGAAATGTTGGCGTGCGAGCCGTATCTCAAGCGCCAAATCGAATTGATCCGTCCGAAAATTATCTGTGCGCTGGGCCGCATAGCGATTCAGGGACTGTTGCGCGAGACCACCCCGATCAGCCAGTTGCGCGGCCAGTGGCGCACCTACCAGAATATTCCCTTGATGCCGACGTTTCACCCCGCATATCTTTTGCGCAACCCCGGCGGGAAGCGCTTTGCGTGGGAAGATCTCAAGGCAATCTTGGCCAGGCTGGGCCGGCCGGTTCCGGCAGGTCGCAGCGGACCGTGACGCCGAAGGAGCAGGACAAGTTATGGAACTGCGAGAGTTGCTCAAGCGGTTAAAGGACCTGGGAGGCTCGGATCTGCATTTGGTGGCAGGACTACCGCCGGCCGTGCGGGTCCACAACGAACTGACTATCCTCCGCGACGTCGGGCGCCCCACGCCCGAACAGATGCGCGAGATGATCTATCCCATTCTCGCCAAAGAAGAGATCGAACGGTTCGAAAACGACCCTCACTTCCGCTACGATCTGGATTTTGCTCGTGGCGTGGCCGATTTGGGCAGGTTCCGTTTCAATCTCCATAAACAGCGCGGGAGCCTCTCCTGCACCATTCGCGCACTGTCGGGCTCCATCCCGTCGCTGGAGTCATTGGGGCTGCCCCCCGGTGTTCGCGATTTTACCGCCAGCCTGCGGGGACTGGTTCTGGTCACCGGTCCGGGAGGCAGCGGGCGTTCGACCACACTGGCTTCGCTGGTGGACGAGATCAACCACCAGCGCTCGGCGCGCATCATGACCATCGAGGACCCAATCGAGTATCAGCTGAAAGGGATCAACCAGGTTCAGGCGCGCCCCGAGATTGAACTGACCTTTGCCAACGCGCTGCGCGCCTTCTTGCGCCAGGACCCCGACATCATTCTGGTCGGCGAGATTCGCGACAAGGAGACCGCCGAGATCGCCGTCAAGGCCGCCCTGACCGGCCATCTGGTTCTTTCCACTCTGCACACCAATGACGCGCCCAGCACGATCAACCGTCTCACCAACATGGGTGTCGAGGCGTTCCTCGTCACCGCTTCGTTGCTGTGCGTGCTGGCCCAGCGCCTCGTCAGACGTATTTGCGACCAGTGCAAAGAGGAGTTTCGGCCCTCGCCCGAATTGCTGAAGGCGGTGGGCATTCCGCCCGAGCAAGCGACGACGCTCTTTGCAGGACGCGGGTGCGAATCCTGCCATGGAACCGGCTATCGGCGCCGCGTCGCGCTCTATGAGTTGATGAAAGTCACCGACCGATTGCGGGACGCGATTATCGAGGGAGCTTCCGCCACGCAAATCAAGCAACTAGCAATGGCGGAAGGCATGATTACGCTGCGCCAGGCAGGCATTCGGAAGATTCTCCAGGGAATGACCACACCGGAAGAAGTGATCTCGCAGACTGTGGCTGACGACAGGTAACCAAACCGTTTGGGAGGAGGCCGGTTATGCCGTTGTTTCAATATACCGCGCGGAACGTCCAGGGCAAGGTGGTTTCCGGAGTCACCGAGGCGGTGAACCCAGGAGCGGCGGCTCGTGCACTGCGCGAGCAGGGATTGATTCCCATTTCCATCGGCGCGGGAGCCGGTCCTGCGGCAGCCGCCAAGAAACGGCGGCCGTATCGAGGAAAAGGCGGCCGCGTGCGGTTGGACGACCTCGTGGTGTTCTCGCGGATGCTGGCGGTGATGATTCGGGCGGGTCTGCCGTTGTTGGAAGTGATCAACATTCTGGGCGAGCAGGCGGACAAGCGCGCGCTGCGCAGCGTTCTGGCGCAGGTCGAGCGCAGCGTCCAGGAAGGCTCGTCCTTCACCGAAGCGCTTCAAAAACACCCGCGCGTGTTCAACCAGTTTTTTATCAGCATGGTGAAAGCCGGCGAGGCCTCCGGTATGTTGGACACCATTCTCGATCTCGTGGCCAGCTATCTGGAGAAGACCGCGTCGTTGCAACGCAAGGTCAAGAGCGCCGTAACGTATCCCGCTGTCGTCGGCACCGTCGCCCTGCTGATCACCCTGGGGCTGGTCTGGAAAGTGGTGCCGCAGTTCGAAGATATCTTCGCCGACCTCGGCGGCGAGCTGCCTCTCATGACGCGCATCACGGTTGCGTGCAGCCACTTTATTCAGGAGCGATGGTATCTGCTCTTCATTGGCCTGGCGGTAATAATTGTGGCCTTCTGGCAGTTCAAACGCACCTATCATGGGAAACGAGTCGTAGACCGCGCCCGGCTGAAGTTGCCGGTGTTCGGGCCGCTGATGCTGAAGGTGGGCGTGGCGCGGTTCGCCCGCACGTTGTCGGTGCTCACGCGTGCGGGCGTCAGTATTCTTTCCGCACTCGAAATCGTCGCCAATACCTCCGGCAACAGTCTGATCGAAGACGCAGTGATGCAAACCAAACAGAGCATACAAGGGGGCGAGACGCTGGCCAAACCGCTGGTGGATTCCGGCATTTTTCCGCCGATGGTTACCCGAATGATTGACGTCGGCGAACGGACGGGCGCTCTGGAAAACATGCTCGCCAAAATCGCGGATTTCTACGAAGACCAGGTGGACGCCACCGTGGGCATGCTGATGTCGCTGATCGAGCCCATGCTGATCGTGTTCCTAGGCCTGGTGGTCGGCTTCATCGTGATCTCAATGTTCCTGCCGCTGTTCAAAATGCTGGAAATGGTGCAGGGGTAACGGTCCCGATTCCCGCGCGTTTATTGCACAGGTTGGCTCGAAAAGCCGGATGCAGGCGAGGTACGAATGATAGATCCTATTCTGGAACGACGGTATTCAGATTGCCGCGAGCTGCTCAATCTCTGGCGGCGTTTCCACGACTTTTTCAAAATGGGCGTGCAGGGCGAAGGCATCACCCCGGAGAAGGAACATGAGTTCATCACCGTCAAAAGCCGCATCGCTATGCTGCACGACACCTTCATGAGCGTTCTGGATCACGACCAAAACGTCGGCCAGAACATCCTGACCATCGTCACCCGCTCCATCACCCTCAAGCACCTGCGCCGCATGAGCACGGCGGAAATCAAGAAAATCGAACTCGAGTGGCACGAATCCTATCTGCTGCTCAACGAGGTAATCGGGCTTCTGGACGACAAGCGCAAGCAGTTCGCCACGGTTACCCCCACCCAATACTACCGGCAGGTCTATACAAAAAAGGCCAAGGAAGCCCTGATTCAGTTTTTCACTGGCTGGGTATTCAAGACCATCGCCATCCTGCTTGCCCTGGTCATCGGCGGCTTTTTCTTCCTCCAATACGGCGGAATGGAGTATCTGCTGCGCACACCCGCCACGCGGTCCCTGGTGATCAAACTCGAAGATGTCATCCGGCTGGTTTATAGCGAGTATCCTTATCGCGACTTGGTTTCCGTGACGCGAATGGACGCCAACCTGTCCAAGCAGATCATCGAAGAAGCCAAAGACAATGCTCACAACGAACCGGGAAACGGCCCGGCGGAAGGAATTAAAAAGATCGCACAGAAGATGGCCGGCAGCCCCGAGGATGTGTCCAAAGACCTTGCCGCCATCGCCAAAGGCCAACCCGGGACGGACTTTCGCACGGATGCCTTCCGCACCAACTTCATGGTGGGTGGCGCATCGCCGCCCGTCGTCTATATGTATCGCCTGCCCAGCAAAGCGGCGGCCATGGCCATTGAAACAAAATACCGCTCGTGGCGAAGCAAACAGCCGGCGAATTACGTCGAAGACTGGCATCTGTTCCGCCGCGCCAATATGATCGGCGTCATCTTTGGGGGCGACGACCGCGGGCAAGCGCGCAGCTACCTGCTGGGCCAATATACGCATGTTCGTACGCCTGTGCCCTCGGCCCCGTAGGCTATCCTGCCGGCTTCGATCCTTTTCCGGCCAGGTTTGTCCTCGCAAAGCAGAATAAGTTTGCTTGCCAAGTTGGTCTGCTAAGGCTTCTGCCAGTTTCGGCAACAGCAGGGGTTCGGCGTGTCCGCCATTGTTTTTCATTGACGGACACGGCCCGCTTCCCGCATACATTTCCGTCGCACTGGGGGAATGGGGCAACCTCTCCTGATTTGTTTTTTGCGAGTCACACGTGGGCTTGGATTCTTCCGCCGAACTCTGGCTTCGCCTGCTTCTGGTGCCCGAACTGAAAAAGGTGCACTGGTTCCGCCTCCATCAAGAGTTGGGATCGCCGGAGGCAATTCTTGGCGCCAGTGTCTCCCGCCTGTGCAAAATCGCTCAGATCAGTTCGGAAATGGCCGAAGCGATCCTACGCGGTCCGGATGCGGAGACCCTCGCGCGCGAAAAAGACGCCGTCGCCCAAACCGGCGCTGAACTGATTCCCTTCGACCACCCGCGCTATCCCGAAAACCTCCGGCGGTCGTCCGCCCCCCCGCCGGCGTTCTACATGCTCGGCGACCTCCTGCCCGACGACAGTCAGGCCCTCGTCGTGGTCGGCAGCAGGCAGATGACGCAATACGGAAAAATGACCTGTCAGAATATCGTCGCCGAACTGGCGGGTGCAGGGCTGACGATTGTCAGCGGCATGGCTTACGGCATAGATTCCATCGCACACGAGAGCGCCCTGCGCAACGGCGGGCGGACCGTGGCGGTGCTGGCGCAGGGGCTGGCCGTTCGCGAAACTGCCCAGCGTCAGGACCTGCGCCGCAGAATCATGGCCCAGGGCGCCGTTCTCAGCGAGTTCCCCATGACCGCCACCCCCGAGCGGTATCATTTCCCTACGCGCAATCACACCATGGCTGCACTCGGTTTGGCCACGGTGGTGATCGAGGCGGGGGAAAAGAGCGGCGCGTTGATTACCGCCGAGCGCGCACTGGATGAAAACCGCCACGTGTTTGCCGTTCCCGGCGATATTACGCGCGAGATGTCCAGCGGCACCAACAACCTCATTCGCGCGGGAGCGACACTCATCCGAAACGGCCGCGACGTGCTCGAAGAACTCAAGGACCAACTGGGAGCGATCCTCCGCGAAACCGCCCCAGCGGGCGCCGAACGTCGCTCTACCCCCGCGGAGACCCAGCTCGACCCCACCGCACGCGCCATCCTCGACCGCATTCGTTTCGAGCCGGTTCACTTCGACCTCTTACATGAGCAGCTGGCCGACACCGGCATCGGGTTCGGACCGCTTTCGGCCGCCTTGCTGGATTTGGAAATGAAAGGGCTGATCCGTCATCTGCCCGGAAACCTTTATGTTGCAGGAACGGGATAATGAGCAAATCGCTGGTGATTGTGGAGTCGCCCACCAAAGCGCGCACGTTGAGCAAATTCCTGGGCAATAATTTTGTCATCGAGGCCTCGCTGGGCCACGTCAAAGACCTCCCGACCAACCGCATGGGCGTGGACGTGGACAACGGCTTCCGCCCCGAATATGAAATCCTTCCGGGCAAGAGCCGTTTCCTGGAAAAACTGCGCAAAGCCGCCCGCGAGTGTGATCGGATCTATCTGGCGCCCGACCCCGACCGCGAAGGCGAGGCGATTGCATGGCATATCGCCGAGGAATTGAAAGCCACCGACCGGCCGGTGCACCGCGCCGCGTTCGAGGAAATCACGCGCGATGCCGTTCTCCGCGCAATCGAAAAACCAACCAAACTGAACAAGGCTCTTTATGAAGCCCAGCAGGCGCGCCGCATTCTCGACCGCCTCGTCGGCTATAAGATCAGCCCAATGCTGTGGAAGCGCGTCCAGGCCGGCTTGAGCGCCGGCCGCGTCCAATCGGTGGCGCTCCGGTTGATCTGCGACCGCGAGGACGAAATCCGTCAGTTTCAGCCCCGCGAGTATTGGACCATAGACCTGCAGGTCGAAGGGCCGACACCCCCGCCCTTTCCCATGAAACTGGCCACTGTGGACGGCGAGAAATATGAGCCTGCCACCGGCGAGGCGGCCCAGCAAATCGTGGATGCCGTGCAGGGTCGGCCGTTGATTGTCTCCAAAGTGGAAAAAAAGGAAATCCGCCGGAATCCTCCGCCCCCGTTTATCACCAGCACGCTTCAACAAGATGCCTACCGCAAGCTGCGCTTCTCCGTGAAAAAAACCATGATGATCGCCCAGCAATTGTACGAGGGTGTGGACTTGGGCGAAAAGGGCGTCCAGGGATTGATCACCTACATGCGCACGGACTCCGTACGGCTGTCCAAAGAGGCGGTTGCCCAGGCACGGGACTATATCGCCAGAAAGTTTGGCAAAGATTATCTGCCGGAAAAGCCGAACGTCTACAAGAGCCGAAAGTCCGCCCAGGAAGCGCACGAAGCGATCCGGCCCACGACCCCCACGCTGACCCCCGAGGAGGTCCGGCCCTTCGTCGAACGCGATCAATACATTCTCTATGAGTTGATTTGGAAACGCTTCATGGCCAGCCAGATGGAAGCCGCCCGGTTTCACCAGACCCGCGTCACCGCACTGGTGGACAACAAATACGGCTTCACCGCCGCGGGCCTCGAACAGATCTTCCCGGGTTTTCTCGCCCTCTATCAGGTTCCGGCCGAAGACGAGAACGGCAAGGAAGAAGAAACAAGCGCAAACGCTCTGCCGCCGCTGAAAAAGGGCGATCGCCTCACCGTCCTGTCCATCACACCCAACCAGCATTTCACCGAGCCGCCGCCGCGATACAACCAGAGCTCGCTGGTCCGCGAACTCGAAGCCCAGGGAATCGGACGACCCTCGACCTATGCCTCGATCGTCAGCACCATCCAGGAGAAGAAATACGTCGAGCAAATCAAAGGGCGGCTCCATCCAACGGAACTGGGCGAAATGATCACGGACCTGCTGGTCGAAAGCTTTCCCGACATCATGGATGTCAAGTTCACCGCGCTGCTGGAAGAACAACTCGACCGCGTCGAGGAAGGCTCGGCTAACTGGCATGATCTGCTCAAAAACTTCTGGCAGCAGTTCAAAATGCGACTCGAGGAAGCCGACACCCGTATGCGGAATGTGCGCCGCGAGGTGGTGCCCACCGAGCACAAGTGCGAGAAATGCGGCGCCCACATGGTGCTCCGCTGGGGACGCAACGGCCGTTTCCTCGCCTGCTCGGCCTACCCCAAATGCCGCAATGCCAAACCGTATTTGATCGAGAAAGAGCAAGCCGAAACCAATCTCTATCAGCGGCCGGCCAAAAAGACCGAGTTCAAGTGCGAGAAATGCGGCCGCCCGATGGTCATCAAAACCGGCCGGCGCGGACGTTTTTTGGCATGCGCCGGCTACCCGGAGTGCCGCAACACCATGCCGCTGAAAATGGGGCTGCCCTGCCCCGAAGAGGGCTGTACGGGCGAACTGGTCGAGCGCATGTCCAAACGTGGCCGGGTGTTTTACAGCTGCACGCGCTATCCCGATTGCCGCTATGTGCAATGGGAAAAGCCGGTGAAACACCCGTGCCCGGCGTGCGGGTACTACTTCATGGTGTATATCCGGCGCGAGGGCAAGCATGTGCTGCGGTGTCCCAAGTGCAAACACACCGAGGACGCCGGCGAACTGATTTCCGGTCGGAAAAACCAGGGGGACGAAGAAACGCCCCACGAATAAGTGCCGCCTTGCAGCCCTTTCGCTCGAAGGAAGTATGATTAGGCTCTGCGCGGGGAAATTCGACATTCCCTCGATCGCATCTTGAAATTTCGGAATGTGCCGATCCATTTTCGGCCCTGACGGGCTCGTCGAATCAGACCCAGGGCCTTGCCGTTCAAAGCCGCCTTCGGTGCTTCGATGGAACCATGGAAAGCGTCGCGTTCCACGGGCACCGTGGGAATGTCGCGCGTCCTACATATTGAGCGCCGTTCAGGCCCTGGAGGGGCGGCGTGGAAAAACGGATGCGGCAGGAGGCGTTTCGCCAGACCTTTGGAATGCACCAGCATGGCCGCCGGCACTCCAAAGGCCGGCCGAACATCCCGGAGCCCAAGGACAACCTTACGTTGATGCATCGAATCCCCATGATTCCTCTGGCGGCCCGCTCAATCGCCCTATTGGGGCGACGATGGATCTGGGCACCGCGGGCAATTGCACGATTCCAGCGCCGATGTCGAGCGCACGCGACGACAGCCGTGCAAACAGGCGCGCCGCCCGACCGCTCCGCCGCGTCCTCTCCGCGCCCTCTTCTGTTCTTTTTTTCCCAGGTGGTCTGGCAGGATGTGTGGCAGCGGCCGCAGGAACTGGCGCTGGGTCTTAGCGAGCACCTGCCGGTCGTGTATTTCAGCCCGCTCCAAATTCACCGCCGCTATGACAGCATCCCACACTGGCGGCCTGAGATTCATATAGACCGCGGCTGCGGCGTGCACGTCGTTCAACCTCTGATCCTTCCGGGCGAATACAAGTCGCGCCTGATCTTTGCACTCAACCGCCGACTGATTTGGGCCGAGGCCTGCCGCGTTCTTTCGCCCGAAGCTGATCTGTGGTTGCTCAGCAACAGCCCTTTCAGCGCCGATTTGCTGGACCGGGTCAATTGGGCCAGGCGCATCTACGACCTGATAGACGACTTCCCCGGATTCTCCTGGGCGCCGCCGAACGCACGCCGCCTCGAAGCACTCTGGCTGCAACAGGCGGATGTCGTAGTCAGCGGCACGCTGGCGCTTTGCGACCTTCACCGCGCCGCGCGGTCCGACATTCAGTTTATCCCGTCGGGCGTCCGGTTCGACTTGTTTCACACGCCGCCCGGTTCCGTTCCCGACGATATTCGGTCGCTCCCGCGCCCCATTCTCGGCTATACGGGCACGCTCAGCGACCGTTTGGATCGCCGCCTGCTCGAAGACCTCTGCCGCGAGTTTCGCAACGGGTCGGTCGTTCTGATCGGCCCGGTTCACGGCAGTTTCGACATGCCGTCGCCCGCGCCGAATCTCCATTTGCTCGGCCCCAGGCCGCACGACCAACTTCCGGCCTATGTGCACCAGTTCGATCTGGCGTTGCTGCCCTTTGCCATCAATACGGCGACGCAGGCGATCAATCCGATCAAGACCCTGGAATACCTCGCCGCCGGACGCGTGGTGATCTCGACGGCGGTGCCGGACATTGGGCGTTTTTTCGCGAATGAAGTAGTGATTGCCCGCGATCGCGCGGAATTTATCCGTCTGGCGCGACACTGGCTGACCGCCGACAGTGCGGCACTCCGCCAGCGCGGAATCGAGCGGGCGCGCCGCTGTTCATGGGGGCAAACCGTTGCGGACTTTGCGCGCGCCATCGGTCTGAGGCCGCAAGAAAACTTCCGACAGGAAACACTTGCCGAATGAAATCGCTTCGGTTCATCTTCCGGCGTCGGAGCCCGGCGGAGCGGACGGAGCCAGCCTTATGAGAATTGTCATCGATGCACGCTATCTGTGCGGCGAGTATTCTGGCATCGCCGAATACAGCGAGGAATATCTATCGCATCTCGCGGCAGCCGATACGTGCACCGAATATATTGTCTATGTTCACCCAAACTATAAGACCGAATTGCCTCTGGGGCCGAACTTCACCGTCAAACCATTCAATGCCCGCCCGATTTCCCTGGCCACGGTCTTTGAGTTTGGCCGGGTGGTCCAACGAGACCGCCCTGACATTCTCCATTCCCTCTATCCGCTGACCCCGCTGTTCTACCGCGGTCCGCTGCTGGTGACCATCTACGACTTGCAGGCGCTCCTGGTGCCCGAGTTCACCGGGCGCCGACCGTGGCCGGTGCGAAAGGCGTATGATCTTTTTTATGGCTGGGCCTACCCGCGGGCCGTGCGCCGCGCCCGGTACGTTCACACGGTCTCGGAAGCCACCCGCCGCGACATCGCACGCGTTTTTCCCCGCTACGCCGACCGCGCCATTGTCGTTCACGCGGGCATAACCGCGGAAGCGCTCGCAGAATGCCCGCCGGAGCTGCTCGAACAGACCCGCCGCCGGTTTGGTTTGCCCGACCGCTATATCCTTTATATCGGCAGCACGCGGCCCAATAAGAACCTCCCGACCATGATCCGCGCTTATGCCCTCGCCCTTCATGACTATCCGGCTCTGCAACACACATCACTAGTTCTTGTGGTCTCGCCCGACCGTTTTTTTGCCGAATGCAGCCGGCTGATCCGCGGGTTGAAACTTAGCGAACGGGTGCAGATTTATCGCAGCATTACGGAAGAAGAAAAAAAAGCTTTCTACCATGGATCCCAAGCGCTTTTTCTGGTCACCAAATTCGAGGGATTCGGTCTGCCGCTGCTCGAGGCGCAAGCCTGCGGCGTGCCCGTGCTGGCTGCCAATCACGCAGCGCTGCCCGAAATCGGCGGCGATTCGGCACTGTTCGTCAATCCCGACGACGTTCGCGCCGTTGCAGACGGGCTGGCGCGAATCCTTACCGACGAACCGCTTCGACGATCGCTGATCGAAAAAGGACGGAAGAATCTCAACCGCTTCCGCTGGGAGAAAACCATCAAGACCATGCTTCAGATTTACTTGAACCTGTTCTGAAATCGCCCATGAGGAGAGCCGGACGATGAACACAATGCCTGCCGCCAACGGGTTTCGCGCCATTGTTCTGATGGCTTTGGTCGGAATGGTCGGCCGCATGACCGTCGCCGGCCCGGGCGCTTCGCCGAATGCCGAAAAAGAGGCGATCTGGCAAAGGATTTCTGTCTATTTCACTCCGCCGCCGGAATACGCAAACGATTTTGGCTCCTACCGCTCGCCGCTGCTATTCAACGACGGCCGCAGGGTCAAAACTCCAGCGGACTGGCAGGAGCGGCGCGCCGAAATCCTTGCAACGTGGGAGAGCCTTCTGGGCAAGTGGCCGCCCCTGTTGGAAAAACCCAACGTTGAGTTTCTGGACAAGGTCCGCCGCGAGAATTTTACCCAGCACAAGGTGCGCGTCGAGTTCGCCCCCGACGGCCGCACCACCGGCGGCTATCTGCTGGTTCCTGATGGCCGCGGGCCGTTCCCTGCCGTCGTGATTGTCTATTACGAACCAGAGACCGCCATCGGGGAAGGCAAGGGGGCCGACCGCGATTTTGCCTGTCAACTGGCCCGGCGCGGGTTTGTCGCCCTTTCCTTCGGCCATCAGCCGTCGCTGTATTACCCCAGCCGCGAGCAGGCCGACCTCCAGCCGCTTCATGCGCTCGGCTATGCAGCGGCAAATTGCTGCAACGCGCTCGCCCGCCTCGACTTTGTGGACTCGAAGCGCATCGGCGTCACGGGCCATTCCTACGGAGGAAAATGGGCAATGTTTGCTTCGTGCTTCTATGAAAAGTTTGCCTGTGCGGCCTGGTCCGATCCCGGGATTGTCTTCGATGAAGCCCGCCCGAATGTGAACTATTGGGAACCGTGGTATTTGGGCTGGCAGCCAGGCCCCTGGCGAAAGCGCGGCATTGTCACCCCGGACAATCCGCGCACGGGGGCTTACAAAACGATGATCGAAACCGGCCGCGACCTGCATGAACTCCACGCTCTGATGGCCCCGCGGCCATTTCTCGTCTCCGGCGGCGCAGAAGATCAGCCGTCCAGATGGCGGGCGCTCAACCATTCTGTTGCGGTCAACAAATTGCTCGGCTACGAGAACCGCGTAGCGATGACTAACCGCAAAGAGCATGCGCCCAATGCGGAATCTAACGAAGTGTTATGTTTGTTTTTTGAGTATTTTCTAAAATGAAAGAGTCGGACAGGTCGGACTGGTCGGACTGATACTGCTACTGGAACAGGAGGCAATGATGCTGGATCGAAGGGACTTTCTCAAAAGCTCCGCCATTCCGTTTCTGGGAGTTGCAGCACCGACGTTTGCGGCAGCGGTGCCCGCCGGATTTCCCGCTGCTCAGCCCGAACGTGCGCTGTTCCCGACGCCTGCCGATGGCGCGACGGTCGGAATCAACCCGCCGGGATTTGCCTGGTGGCGTGCCCCCGGCAAAGCCATCGCCTATCGCCTGATCATTCAAGACCGCACAGGCCGCCGAATCTATGAAGCCGCCGGTCTGCCCGACCCCGTCCATGTACCCAACCGCACTTTAGCGCCTGGCAACTACGCCTGGGACGTTGCGGCTTGTGATGCCAGCGGCAAGGAAATCGCCCGCCGCGGTCTATGGAAATTCACTGTGCCGGAAAACATTCCCTTGCTGCCATGGGAAGACCCCAAAGCCATTCTTGCCCGCGTGCCCGACGACCACCCGCGCTGCATATTCCTGAAAAAAGACCTCGACGCCCTTCGCGCCACGCTTAAAACCACGCGCCGCCGCGCATGGGAATCGCTCGAAGCCCAGGCCGACCGCGCCCTCAAAACTCCGCTCCCCGAACCGCCCCGTTATCACACATTCGACACGCCGGCCCGCCGCCGCATGGGTTACACCCGTTACTTTCGCAACTTCCGGGGCCGCGTGGATGCCGTCCTCGCTCCGCTGTCCCTGGCATGGCTCCTCAGCGGCGACGAGCGCTATGGCCAGGCCGCAAAGCGCCTTCTCCTGACCATCGAGCCGTGGGGAATCGAAGGTCCGATGTCGCTGCTCTCCCCCTATGGCGACGAACCGGGGCTCAGCATGTCGCGCCACGGCGCCCACGCTTACGATTGGCTCTATCCGCTGTTCAGTGAAAGCGAGCGCGCGCGAATTCGCGCCATGACCACCGGCCGGGCCCGACAAATCCTCCAGCGCCTTCGCCGCAGCGACTATCTGGCCGCGCCCGCCGAAAGCCACAACGGACGGCTCATCGCGTATCTCGCCGAACATGCCATTGTCCTGAAGGACGAAGTGCCGGATGCCGCTGAATGGCTCGACTATTCGCTGCGCGCCCTGATGACTTTCTATCCCCACTGGGGCGATGCCGACGGCGGCTGGGCCGAAGGCGTCAGCTACGCACTCGCCTACAATACGATTTATCTTGGAGCACTCGAAGCGCTGCGGGCTATCGGCTTGGATCTTTACAAGCGCCCCTTCTTCCGCAACGTTCGCAAATTTTTCCTCTATTGCACATCGCCCATTGGGGAAATCAAACCCTTCGGCGATGGCGCCGAACGCGGCGGCGTCGGCTCCACAGGCGCCGCCCTTCTCGCCCATCATGGCCGCCGCTTCAACGACCCGCATTGCATCTGGTGGGCTCGCCAGGCCGGCGACGCGTCGGCGGGCGATCCGATGGTGGCTTTGGTCACCGAGGACACCGTCAAGCCGGAGCCGCCGACGCCGCTGCCCACAGCCGCGGTCTTTCGCGGCATCGGCTGGGCGGGACTTCACAGCGCTCTCGACAATCCCAAAGAGGACACGTTTTTTATCTTCAAGAGCAGCCCGTACGGCAGCGTCAGCCACAGCCACGCCGATCAGAATTCGTTTTGCATTCTCAAGGGCGGACGCGCGCTGGCCATCCCTTCCGGCTACTACGGCCCCGCCTATGGCATGCCGCATCATGCCCAATGGACGCGCCAGACCAAGGCCAACAACTGCGTGCTGGTCAACGGCGAAGGGCAGATTGTGCGCGCCGCATCAGCCGCGGGGCGAATCGCAGCGTTCCAGCATCAGAAAGCGATCACCTATTTGTGCGGTGACGCCGCGCCAGCCTATGGAGGCAAGCTCAAGCGCTTTCTGCGCCACGTGTTGTTCCTGCGGCCGGGCGTCTTTGTCCTGCTGGATGAACTGGAGTCCCCCGCTCCGGCCGAGTATAGCTGGCTGCTTCATGCCTTCGACCAGATGCAGGTGGACGAGGGACAAAGCACGGTGATCAGCACCCGGCGCGGCGCCGCTCTCACGGTGCGGCTGGCCTCCGAAGCCGGACTGACTTTCAGCCAGACGGACGTATTCGACACTCCCTACAACGAGGGCAATCCGCAGGAGTATCACGAAAAAGTCGAAAACCACTGGCACTTTACGGCGCAGACAAACCGGCGCGCGGCCGCAGCCCGCATCGCGGCAGCGATGACCGTTCTCGGCCCCTCGGAAAAATTGGACGTCGAATGGAGACAAGCCGACGGCTGGCTGGGAATTGCGCTGCAAACACCCGACGGTACCGGCGAGGCCTGGGTGCAAATGTCACCCGGCGCCAGGCCGCCGTTAGCCGCGGCCACGTCGCAATCGCTCCTCGCCGCTGTCTGGCGTCCCCGCAAAGGCGAAGAAGAACGACTGGTGATAGGCACATAAGAGCCTGTTTCGCGGTTACGTTCCGCCGCCGCCTTTCATCCCGTTCGCCCAAGACGGAACCGTTCCGCCGAAATAACCAATATCGCCTTCGCTGACGGTGCCATTGGTCGGGTCGTAAATCCGGCGCGTCTGGTCTGGATTATAAACCAGCCACTCAATGGCCTGCTGGGCGCGGTCGGGCCCCCAGCTGGTAATAGACCAGCCCGCATAGGCCACGCGCGGCGTCTGGCGCTGTTCCAGTCCGCTGGGATACGAACTCGCCGTCCCGCCGTTAATGACATAGCGCCAGAGGCTGTCGTACTCATAACTGAAGTAGATGTAGTCGCCGTTACGGTTGTTCTGCGGATTCGGCTTGAACGGATCGCTCATATTCACCGCGCTCAGATACGATACAGGCGTAGTCAAACGGATCAGACTGATAGGGGTGATATAGGCCGGCCAGCCGGACGGATAGCTCTGGTAGTCGGTGCGGTAAGACTCCAGCCCCACGGCGATGGCGCGAAAATCCGCCTTGACGCGCGAGACCTTGGCGCGGGTTTGCGCCTCGAGAAAATTCGGGATGGCGATGGCCGCCAAAATCGCAATGATAGCGACGACGATCAGCAGTTCGATCAACGTAAATGCGTTTTCCCTTTGCCTTGGAAATGTCATGATCCACCTCCTCGTTTTCTTGCGTCCTGGTTCAGCCGGAAATGGACAGCCGGCCTCCGTCTGCTCTCGGTCCGCCCCCGCTCACCGACGCCTCACCCCCCGCCAACTCGCGTTAGCCCTCCGCCCATTTCCAGAGGAAGCATGGCAGCTATAGTAGGGACGAGACCTACGTTTCCACACAGGCTCGTTGGGACAGAACCGCATGCCTATTCGAGAAACCATCGCTCACTTTGGGCAAATCAGTGGAATGTTCGGTTCGTTCCTTTACGCCTTCTCTTCGCGAATCACTTTTTTCAGATACTTCAAACTCGCGGCGGCCTGCGGAATGGTGCCGCACTCGACCGACAGCACGCCGTTGAATTTGGCCTTTTTCAGAATGCGCACCACGCGATGCCAGTCAATGACCCCTTCGCCGCAGGCACACCCCACCGGCGTTCCCGTCACCTTGCCGCGCTCCTCGGCGCTGTGTGCAACGCTGATATCCTTGGCGTGGATGTGCACCATGCGGTCGGCCGTCGCTTCCAGCATCTCGTACGGGTCGCTCACACCGCCCAGATAGGCGTTGCCCGTGTCCACATTGAAGCCGATCGCCGGCGATTTGACAAGGTTGGCAATGCGGATGAGTTTCTCCGTATCGCGCGTAAAAATCTGGTGCGGTTCCAGCCCGATCTTGACGCCGTGCCGCTCGGCCACCGGCACGACCTTCCGCAGCGTGTATTCCATAATTGCATACGCGCGCTCCTCGTCTTTTTGCAGCCATTCGGGCACCACGCCCTCGTCGGTGTTGACGACGGGCGCGCCCATCTCGGCGGCAAAACGGATGGCCTGTTTGAGATATTCGACCGAGATTTCCGGCTGCGCCAGCGGACAATGCGCCGAAAGCCCGCTGGGCTTGAGACCGTGCCGGTCGAGCATGGCCTTGATCTCGAGCGGGTCTTCGAGCAGCGAGACCGAATGGAAATAGCCCGCCTCGCTCATCAGTTCGCGGCCCCAGTGAACCATTGGCTCGCAGTATCTGTAGCCAAGTTCAGCGGCTTTGGCCAGCCCCCATGCAAACGATTTGTCATCGTGACGCACGAACTCCAGGTTAATGCCGACTTTCATACCCATGATGGCGCCTCCCTGTGGAATGTAGCCGCCGAAACGAACAGGCGGACCGGGTGGTTTGCCGAGGAGCATGCAGCGACCCTCGGTCTCAAGTCAAGCCGCTTTCTCTGAAAAGAAGAACGGAACCAGGGTTTCAGAAGTCGGATGGAGTGTGTTGAAGAAATAATAGGCCGCTTCGACCTGCCTCAAAGAAAAAGCTTGCAGCGGGGAACCGCCGTTGCAATACGTTAGGTGTTATGGCAGGCAACGGCCGCATCTGAAGCACGGCGGGTGCGGTTCAGCGAACGTGACAGCGGACACCGAACGCATGCCCCCCCATCGCCCCATTCGAGTTGCAGACTACGCGCGGCGGTTTCGGCTCTTTTTGGGTCTGACGGCGGTGCTCTCCGGCATCGTGGCGCTCACGGCGGCCAATTGGTGGAATCTCCAACGCTATTTTTATGCATACGCGCAATGCAAGGAGATTCGCCGGACGGTCGAAAAACAAAAAGCGATGGTGGCGCAACTGGAGTGGGAAAAACGCCAGTTGGAATTCAGCGCGTTTGAAATCGAAAAGGCGGTTCGAGAGTCTGACAAGGTCGTCCGTCCGGGCGAACACCTCATATTTCTACGGCGTGCTGACCGCCCGACCAGTTCAACCGTAGCCCCTGCGATTCACGAAAATAATCGTTGACATCGCCCGGCCCGGTTTAAGAGCATTGCTTTGTTATCGCGGGGTGGAGCAGTGGTAGCTCGTTGGGCTCATAACCCAGAGGTCGTCGGTTCGAATCCGGCCCCCGCAACCAGACCCTGACCGGTCGGAAGGCTGTCGTTTGGCCGGCCGACCGTTTTCATATCCGCCTTCCAGGGCAGCCGAAAAGTCTGCCGTGTCCCGTGGCGATGTAGCTCAGTTGGTCAGAGCGGCGGATTCATAACCCGCAGGTCCTCGGTTCAATTCCGAGCATCGCCACCATTCATTCACACCGGGCGCTTCGCTAAACTCTTTCGAATAGACATTTAGAGGTTTTTCTTACGTTCTGAAAGGCCTGCCCTAATGCCCACTGCTGAGGAAGCCAATCGGCGATGTTTTATGCGCAAGGACCTCGAGGCGCTCTTCGGCCGGCATTTCATTTCCCTGGAGTGGATCGAGGAGTGTGGAAAGAACGGCGGCTTTTGGCACGTGCCTTTCCGCCGCCGGCGACCCAACTCGTGCATATGAGGTATGAACCTCTTTTCACCCAAATCTCACCCAAGGAAAGCGAGAACACCCATGATTTCTCATGCAATGTTTCGTTCAGTATTCCTGCGAATTCGCAAGGCTATCGGTCTGGGATCGTTGGGAGCGACGTGGCTGTTCGCCGCTCCGGTCTGCGCTTCGCTGCAGGCCGAAAAACCGCGGCAGATAATCGTGCTCGACGGGATGTGGCAGATCGAGGAGGGGAGCATGGACGCTGTGCCGAAGGAATTCGCGCACAAAGTGGTTGTGCCGGGTTTAGCAGACCTGGCCAGGCCGGCATTTGCCGAGGTCGGCACGACCAGTACGCTGCGGCAAGCCTTCTGGTATCGCCGCACGTTCAAAGTGAAGGGCGAAATTCCGGCGGTCGCGATCCTGAAAATCCACAAAGCGCGCTACGGCACGAAGGTCTGGCTCAACAGTCAATTCGTTGGCGAGCATTTGCCGTGTTTCACGCCCGGTTATTTCGACGTCAAGCCGTATCTCAAGGGCGGTGGTGCGGAGAACGAGCTCGTCATCCGCGTCGGCGCTCATCGCACCTCGCTTCCCCAGGATATGCCTACCGGCTGGGATTTTGAAAAGTATCTATACATACCCGGTATATACGACTCGGTCGAACTGATTCTGACCGGCGCGCCCTATATCCGAAACGTGCAGATTGCGCCCGATATCGAAACAGGCACGGCGCGTGTCGTCGCCGAAATCGTCGGCGCGGGCAAGACAGGCGAAACGGCCGTCGAGGCGGCGGTGCGCGAGGCTCGAAGCGGGAAACGAGCGGGCGAGGTCAAGTCCACGGCCGCGATCGGCCCCGATGGAGAAACGAAGATCGATTTGATGATCCCCATCCAAAACTGCCGACTTTGGTCGCCCGAAGACCCGTTCCTCTATGAGCTGACCCTCAAAACGTCGGACGATGCGGTGCGCACTCGGTTCGGCATGCGGTCGTTTCGGTTCGATCCCGAAACCCGCCGGGCTATTCTCAATGGCAAGCCCTACTATCTGCGCGGAAGCAACGTCACCTGCTATCGCTTTTTCGAGGATGCCGAACGCGGCACTCTGCCCTGGGACAAAGACTGGGTCGAGCGGTTGCACCGGAAATTCAAAACCATGCACTGGAACTCGCTGCGCTACTGCATCGGTTTCCCGCCCGAGTTCTGGTATGACATCGCCGACGAAACGGGCATCATGATCCAGGATGAATTCCCGATCTGGCTGCTGGGGAAGGCGCCCGAAAATCCTGTCGCTGAAAAAATCATCCCCGAATACATCGAATGGATGCGCGAGCGCTGGAATCACCCGTGCGTAGTGATCTGGGATGCGCAAAACGAAAGTCACACCGAGGAGACGGGAAAGGCCATTCGGGCCGTGCGGTCGCTCGACCTCAGCAATCGCCCGTGGGACAACGGCTGGGCTGCACCGCAAAGCCCGACCGACTGCGTCGAGGCGCACCCCTACTTATGCAGCCGCATGTGGCAGGGCAAGGGGGTCTGGAAACTCAAAGACATGCCGTCGGTCTCGCCCGTGCCGCGACTCCAGCCGGCCCAGAAGGCCACGAGCATGCCGATCATTATCAATGAATATGCGTGGCTGTGGCTGACGCGCGACGGTAACCCGACTTGCCTGACGACCAACGTGTATCAGACGCTGCTTGGTCCTAACTCAACGGTCGAGCAGCGGCGCGTGCTCTATGCGCGGTACCTCGCGGCGAAAACCGAGTTCTGGCGCGCCCACCGCGAGTGCGCCGGCGTACTGCATTTCTGCGGACTGGGCTATTCGCGCCCCGGCGAAAAGCCGCGTCCGGAAGGCGGCGCCACAAGCGATCACTGGATAGACTTGCGACGGCTGAAATTCGAGCCGAACTTCGAAAAGTACGTCCGCGACGCTTTTAATCCGGTCGGTCTCATGCTCGACTTCTGGGCCGAGGACGTCGCACCCGGCGCGCAGCAAGATGTAAAAGTCTATGTGATCAATGACCTATACCAAGACTGGTCGGGCGACGTAAAACTGGGGATACTGCGCAACGACAAGCGTATTTCCGTGCAGTCGAAGCCGTGCACTGTTGCTGCTCTCGGCCGACAAATTCTGACCCTGAAAATCGCTTTCCCCGACTCGCCCGGCGATTATCGAATGGTCGCCGAACTCCGCGACCCCAAGGGCAACACGGTTCGCAGCCTGAGGGATTTCAAGGTCGCCAAATAAGAAGTGTGCAAAAGGAGGAATCCGCACGCCGTGAAAGGCCTCCCTCCATTTGCGTCTCCGTGTTTCCGTTCCTCCGTTGCGTCTTGGAATTTCACATGCTGGCGGCGGCCTGTTATTATAACCTTCCTGGGTTTGTGCTTCGTGGAAAGATTCGACAGAAGAAATACCCGCTGTTAGGGCGCTCTTGTGGTGTCTTGTGGGATCGCTGAACCCACGCGCAGATAATCTTCGAACAACAGGCATCCAACTGGTCGCAAAATTAAATAAAACCCTCTGCATCAAAAACACCCAAAGGAGAAACAACCATGTCCCACAAAATAACCCGAAGGCATTTCACGCAAGCCGGCGCAATGGCGCTGGCCCTGGCGGCCTCGCGCGCTCCGGCGGCCCCCAGGAAGCCCGCGGGCGATTCCGTGCGCCTCGGCGTCATCGGCACCGGCAATCGCGGGCGCCAACTTATGAGCGCATTTCTCAAACAGAACGACGCCGAAATTGTCGCCCTTTGCGACGTGGACGAAACGCAACTGGACGAGGCCAGAAAGATGGTCAGCTCCGGCGTGGCAATCTACAAGGATTTCCGAAGGATGCTCGAAAACAAAGACCTCGATGCTGTGGTCATTGCCACGCCCGAGCACTGGCACGCCGTCATGGTGATCCAGGCGTGCGAAGCGGGCAAGGATGTCTATGTCGAAAAACCGCTGACCATCGTCGTCGCCGAAGGCCGCAAGATGGTCGAGGCCGTGCGGCGTACCAACCGAATTGTCCAGGTGGGCCTTCAGTCGCGGTCCTCGGAAGCCTTCCAGAAACTGGCCGCACTGGTGCAACAGGACGGTATCGGCAAGGTCACTGTCGCCCGCGCCTACCATGTCAGCAACATGTGGCCGAATGGAATCGGCAAGGAGCCGGACAGTCCGCCGCCGCCCACGCTCGACTGGGATATGTGGCTGGGGCCGCGGGCGATGCGTCCTTACCGGAAAACAATCGTGCCCTATAAGTTCCGCTGGTGGCATTTGTATTCCTCGCAAATTGCCAACAACGGGGTTCACTGGCTGGATGCCATTCTCTGGGTGTTGGGCGAAAAGGCGCCGGCGTCGGTTTGCGCCCTGGGGGGAAAATTCGCCGTGGACGACGACCGGACAATTCCGGACACGATGGAAGCCGTATTCGAGATGGCCTCGGGCCGCTTGATTATTTTTGGACACTACGAGGCCAACGGCAATCCGGTGCTCCCGCAGCCGGGCATCGAGTTCCGCGGCACGCGCGGAACGGCGTACGCGCAACGGGAGGGATTTGAAATCATTCCCGAAAAAGGCGGACAGTTTCAAGATCCCGCCCCCCGAATGGACCCCGTGAGTTTTTCGACCGGCGTGCGCGACTCGACATCGGACCACGTGGCCAACTTCCTCGAATGCATCAAAACCCGTCGGAAACCCAATTGCGACATCGAGGACGGGCATCGCGCAACTACCATGGCTTTGCTCGCCAATATCTCGTTGGCCGTGCGCGCGCGCCTGGAGTGGGACGCCGAACGCGAGGTTATCCTCAATCACAAAGAGGCTAACGAGATGCTGCGCTATGAATACCGCGCGCCATGGTCTCTGGGCGGATGAAGGCAAAACCTCCCGCCTTGCGAAACAGGGCTCCCCAACGACCGTCCGATCGCACCCGTCGGCGGCAAGCGACCGGGCGCAGCGTCGAAGGGTGTTTTTGGTTGCATTGCGTTTCCGGCCGGCCTACCTTTCTCTCTGCTTGGATGATGTTGCAGCGCATTCTGCCCAAAGGCAGGCGAGTCCGCACGTTGGGGTCCTTCTTGTGAGGTCGAGGTGAAGGAGATGAAATTGCATACCACGTTCCGATTAAGCCGTGCGGCGGCTCGTTGGGCTTTCTATGGCATGTTGTCTTGTGTCCTGGCGGGTGCAGCTGGCACACCGCCGCCCGCCTCGTTGGAACCCATAACCCGCACGTTCACAATTGAGGCCAAGCCCATACCGACCGTGGCGCCGCCGCGTCCGGCCGCACCCAAACCCCTTGTGGCCCTGCTGGATTTCACCAGCGAGGACGTACCCGCCAACGAAGTCGAAGCCGTCTGTCGCGCGCTCTGGGATTGCCTCTACCAGCGTAAAAAAGTTACCCTGATGCTTCGGGGCGCCGCCCGGATTTCCTTGCAGCAATGGGGCTTGCTTCCCGGTATGACGCGCGCCCAGCCCGCCAGCTACGGACGCATTGCTCGCGCGCTCGGAGTAGATTATCTTGTGTTCGGCCATATCGCCCGGTCAGGCGAGGTCTATGCGCTCGACGCCTCCGTGTTTTCCGTTCGCGAAGGCAAAACCATTATCAGCCGAACGTGGGTGTTTGAAAAAGGCCTGGACCAACTCCTGGCAGACCTCCATCCCGTGGCCGACGTTTTATTGACATTGCAGCCCGAACCGCCCGAACCCACCCCGACACCTGCGCTCATGACGGCCATGGCTACCCCACCGGTATTCCCGACGTCTCCGGTCCCGGCCGCCGCGGTTGTCACGCCCCCTCCAGTCCGGCCGACCGCGTCGCCAATCTCCACGCCGAAGGCCGCTTTGCCGGCGGACGTTGTGGCTCTGCCCACTCCTGCCCCCAAGCCGTTAAAAGAGGCAATAACTGACATATCGAAGCCTTCCTTGCCGACGCTAACACCGACGCCAGTGCCAACTCTTACACCGACGCCAAGACCTACGGCTTCACCTACACCAGTTCCGACGCTGACGCCCACGCCGATACCCGCACCGACTCCAACACCAACGCCTGTGCCCACGCCCACACCGACACCGACGCCAACACCAACTCCAACACCAACGCCTACTCCAACTCCAACACCGACACCAACCCCAACGCCCACGCCC
>JADFCW010000288.1 GCA_017161705.1 Candidatus Sumerlaeota bacterium
GAGGGGATTCGTCTGTCCAAAGCACGCGACGATATACGCGGGGCAAGGATCATCCCCGACTATGCGCAAATACACCAAACGGCGGACAAAGACAAAACAGTTTTGCGGGCATCGGCGGATCAGGCGGAGATCGAAAAGCGTGTTTCGGAATGGCTGAAAAGATAGAAAAGCGGCCCGTCGCATACGGGCAAACTCCAGAAAACCATAGATTCGCGCCCCAAAAGGCCTTATTTTTACGTGTTGGATTGCGCAAAAAGCGGGGCAAAGATTTTGCTTCGTCTTAAAAATAGGGCTGTGCGGCGAAAGGTTAAAGCAACATGTCCGTCTTGCGAATTCTTACCTACGGCGATGACCGGTTGCAAACACCGGCAAGAGCGGTCGAAAAAATCACTCCAGAAGTCCGGAAGTTGATCGCGGACATGGCGGAAACCCTGTACGCTGCCAAAGGCGTGGGGCTGGCGGCAACGCAAGTGGGCGCTATGGTGAGGCTATGCGTGGTCAATCCGGAACCGCGGGAGAGCGGCGAAGAGAAAACCAGCAAACCCGTCGGACACCGCGTGTTTATCAATCCGCAAATCATCTGGACGTCGGACGACGATGTGCCGATGTCGGAAGGCTGTCTTTCGCTGCCGGGGATCGAAGCGGAAGTATATCGTCCGGAATCTATCCGCGTGCGCTACCGCGACGAGTGCTGGCGGGTGCACGAGGAGGAGATGTCGGGGCTTCTGGCCCGCATTTTACAGCACGAGATAGATCATCTCGACGGGGTATTATTTGTGGACCGGGTGGGATTTGTTCGGCGACAGGTGCTGGCGGGCCAGCTGAGGCGGCTGCGCAAAGAGCGCGAAAGCATTTTTGTTCCTGCCGTTCTGGCCGGCGACAAGTGCTGAGCGCCGATGCGAGAACAATTTCCTCAGCGCCCGTTGGCGCGAATGGCCGCAGCCGCGCCGCCGAGCAGGACCAATGCCGAGGCTAGTTGAAGTGCGGTGAAGCGTTCGTGGAAAAACACCCAGGAGCCGATCGAGGCCACAATCGGCGAAGTCAAAATAACCGTATTGCAAATTCCCACGCCTAATTGCCGAATCGCGCGCGCATAGAAAATGTGCGCTATTCCAATGCAGCCGACACCCGACAGGATCAGGGCGATACCTGCCGCTGTTGGCATCTGAAAGAACGCTCCGATTTTCCCTCTTAGCAAAGTCAGGGCGAAAAACCCCAGAGTAGCAAACGTGGCGACGTTGGCAAACGCCGGGTAAGGCGGCAGCACGCGCATGCACCACTTGATGGCTACCGAGTAGGCCCCCCAGAAAACCGCTGCCACGCTGATCAGCACCACAGCAATCGCCATGCTGCGCCATTCGGCCGGCTGCGATTGGGCGGCGAAAAACTGGCGGCTGAACACGACCATGCCGACCGCTCCGCCGAGCGCCGCGCATGCGCCGGCAAGAAACCAGGGGGAACGCACAACGCGCCGCTCGTCGGCGAAAAAAATGCACGATAGAACGATTGCCACCACCAGCGACAGTTGAATGAGCAGACTGATCAGGGCCGGCAGAGCATAGTAGAGCGACAATGTGAATCCGCACTGATAGATCACGACCAGAGCCGCCGTCGGGAGCGTGCGAAGCAGCGGGGCAACTCGACCGCTGAACAGCGGCTGGCCGGTTTTCCATCCGTAAATCCAAAGAAACACCACTGCCGAGGCATAGCGCCAGAAATTCTGCGTATGGGCGTCAAGATAGCCGGCGAAATAGTGGATCAGAAGCGGAGGAAGCCCCCAGAGGAACGCCGACATGGAAATATCGAAAATGGCCCGGTTGCGCACCGTCATGCGGGGCTAAGCATGGGGGCGCACCGCGGGCTGTCAAGAGCGAACGGGCAAACCGCGGGCCCCTTGTGTCTGCGGCCCTTTTTGTTCCTGCGTAGAGACTTGTCGGTGGCCATTGCCGTGGCGCGCACTGCCTGTCGCGTTCGGCCAACGGCGCGCGAGTCATGTGTTCCTGGGAATTCGCATGTTTCGATCGGGCCGCACGACAGCGGTTCGTAGAGAGGGCTGACTCTGAAAAACTGCTTGGGGATGTTGCGGTTGCGGCAGATTTTCTTTTTTTCGCTGCTTCCTTATTCGATACAACCCTTATTCCATGAACTCGATCAGCTTTTTGCGGCGCGACGGATGGCGCAGTTTGTTGAGCGCCTTGGTTTCGATCTGGCGAACGCGCTCGCGCGTGACGTTGAAGATTGTGCCGACCTCTTCGAGAGTGCGCGGAAACTCGCTGCCGCCGATGCCGAACCGCAGCCGCAGCACCTTTTCCTCGCGTTCGGTCAGCGTCTTGAGGACGCGCTCGACCTGCTCCTGCATCAGGCGATAATGCGTGGCCGTGACCGGCGAGATGGCGTCCTGATCCTCGATGAAATCGCCGAAGTGGCTGTCGCCGTCTTCGCCGATCGGGGTTTCGAGCGAGATGGGCTGCTGGGCGATCTTGAAGACGCGGCGGATTTTTTCGATCGGCATACCGGTCTTCTGCGCCAATTCCTCAGGGGTGGGCTCGCGGCCCAGTTCCTGCACCAGATAGCGAGACACGCGCGAGAGTTTGTTGATGGTCTCGATCATGTGCACGGGGATGCGAATGGTGCGTGCCTGGTCGGCAATGGCGCGCGTGACGGCTTGGCGGATCCACCAGGTGGCGTACGTCGAGAACTTGTAGCCGCGCTGATACTCGAACTTGTCCACGGCGCGCATCAGGCCGATGTTGCCTTCCTGAATGAGATCGAGGAACTGAAGGCCGCGGTTGGTGTATTTCTTGGCGATGCTGACGACCAGCCGCAGGTTGGCCTCGACCACTTTCATCTTGGCCTCGTGGGCGTCTTTTTCGCCGCGCAGAATGTGCTGCGTGATGTCGTGGAGTTCCTCGAACGTATTGCCGGCCTCGCGTTCGAGGCGCTGGACAATCCGCCGCGCGTTGCGAATCCGCTTGTCCATTTTGATGAACTGGTCGAGCGTGAATCCGTGCTTCTTTTCCAGTTCTTTGGCTTGCGGACTGTTCTTGCGCGTCCATTTGACGATCTTGCGCAAGTCCTGCTCGGTGAGCATGGTTTTGAGAATGATCTCGCGAATTTCGCGGTTGGCCTCCTCGATTTTGTTGTGCGTGCTCTTGACGCGATCTGCAATTTCCTCGATAATCGAGAAGTTCAGGTCCAGCTTCCGCAGGATATCGGCTATCGTCTCGCGCTCGGTTTCAATGGCTTCCTGATGTTTGGCTGCCTCCTCGGGCGGCAGCATCGGATCTTCGATGGCGTCGCGATGATCGAGGATGACCTTGTAGTGTTCGAGGCACTGGTCAATGTAGTCGAGCGTTTCTTTCATTGCGCGCGCTTGTTCCTCGAAATCCGTCTCGTCAATGTTGGCGCGCAACACATCGTTGAGGCTGACCTGCCCCTGCTCCAGCCGCGCGCGAATCCGGCGCAGTTCCTCGGCCGTCACGCTTGCGCGCGCAATTGCCGCCGTGATCTCATGGCGCCCCTTTTCGATCTGCTTGGCCAGGATCACTTCCTCTTCCCGCGTCAGAAGCGGCACCTTGCCCATTTCCATCAGGTAGAGCCGCACAGGATCATCAATCTTGCTCGGCCCCTCGCCGACCGCCGCGGCGCCGGCGGAGATGTCTTCGGCGACCGCCACACCCTCGAATCCCGGCTCGAGGTCCTCGTCCGGCTTGGCGACGGCCTCTTTGACGCTCTCGACCATCTCCTTCTCGTCAAGCACATCAATATCTTGCTCTTCGAGCTCATCGAGAAGGTCTTCCATATCGTCCGACGTTGCATCGTCGGGCAGATAGCGGTTGATCTCCTCATAGGTGAGGTGACCCTTTTCCCTGCCCAGATCAATGAGGTCTTCAAGGTTGCTAATCCGTGCTGTGGTTGATTTGCCCACGTTCATTTACCTCCGGCGAAAGACAGGTATAGCTTTTTTTGGCGATGCGCCTGTGCTTCGCCTGTGATGCTACTATAGAAGATTTTAAGAATTTTCAAACGGTTTGCCCCCGTGCAGAGAAAAATGCTAAAAAATACCCGCACAGGCTTTCAAGCTCATCTTCCAGAGATCTTAACGGCAGCAAAGGACGGGCAATTTCCACAAAACATAACTGATTTTTAATGGTTTAGCATACCTTGTCCCGTCCGTCATAGCTTTTTTTCACCGCCGCTTCGCGACTGAACTCACGGAAATGTTTCTTCCGTGTGTTCGCCGTTAACTCGCCTGGGTTTCCTAATGAGGCTGCTTTGCTCCGGATGCATATGAAGAAATTGCATTCTAGGTTCGCGGTCGGATAGAAAACCTCCCGTTTTATTATACACCTTCCGGCGGCCGATGTCACATTATAAGACTAGCCGAGTTAGCATTAGCCGAGAATTGAGCAACAGTCGCGGCTGTTCCTATGACGCCTTATTTTGGCGCATTAGGTGTGGCCGATCCGCTTTTCAGGAAAAGGACGCCCGCTTTTGAATCCAGATTCGTAGGCCGAAATCTCGATTTTGCGAAAAACACGGCCATTTTTGGGGTTGGCCTGGATACCATTTTACCCAGGCGAAAAAACCATCCGCCCGACCCTATCCTGCGCGCTTTTTAAGGCAGACTGTCCGATGCCTTATTCCCTCCGGCCCAACTGCCCGATGCAATGCGGACGGTCTCTTCCAAAACCATCTCATGCCATTTTCCATAGCGCGCTTCGCCGAAACGCAGGCGCTGCTGACTCAATTGCTTTTTCTGCTGAATCAGCTGAGCCAGCTGGGCGGCATCGCCGGCTTTTTCGGCTTCCGCGATCTGTTGGGTAAGTTCCCGCGAGGCCCAGTCGTAGTACCGCGAGGCGAGATAAGCGATCAGTTCCGGGTACACCTGGCGAAGGTCGCCGACTGGTTCGCTGTCGGCCAGCAATAGCGCTCGCAGGAAAGCCGCATCTTCTTCGCTTTCTGGCAAATGATGAATGTCCTCGGCGCCGACGGTAAGGATTCGATCGAACAGGGAGCGCACCCGAGGGTGAAAGAGCCACTGGGGATCTACGGTGGCTTGCGCCCATGCTCGTGCTTCCGGATTTTCCAACATCAGGCGCAGCAAACCGGTCTCGTGGCGGTCGGCCTGGGGAGCGGCGCTAAAGGGCGGAAGGGGCTCCCGCGGGTGCATTTTGGATGTGCGGGCGGAGCGGCCGAAAAGGCTTTTGGCCACGACGCTTTCCGGGACGGCCAAAAATTCCGACAGCCGCCTCACATACTCATGCTGTGCTAGGGGATGCTGCGTCCGACTCAGCAACTCGGCCATGTACTCGATCAGGGCCATTTGCCCTTCCAGCGTGCTGCGGTCAAACCGTCCCGCACCGGAGTGCAGGAAATAATCGAAATGGTCCGGGGCGTTCGCAATCCGGCTGGCTAGTGCCTCGCGTCCTTCGCGCCGCAGCAGACTGTCTGGATCATCGTCGGGAGGCAGGGCCACCACGCGGACCTGAAATTCATGGGCCAGTAAAACTTTTGTCCCGTTATACATGGCCTGTTGTCCCGCCGCATCGCCATCGTAAAGAAAAACCACATGGGAACAAAAGCGGCGCAACAAACGCGCCATCGCATCGGTGAGCGCTGTTCCCAGCGAAGCCACCGTGTTGACGAAACCGTATTGGTGGCACGCAATGGCGTCCATATAGCCTTCGGTGACGATCGCGTAGCCGTCTTTCTTGATGGCGTCTTTGGCCAGATGATAGGCATAGAGGAACCGACCCTTTTGATAGATCGGCGTTTCCGGCGAGTTGATATACTTTGGCGCGTTGGGGTTTTTGCCCAGGATTCTCCCGCCGAGAGCAATTACCTTGCCCCCCGGATCGCAGATGGGGAATATCACGCGTGAGCGAAAGACAAGGTAGGGTTTGCCCTCTTTGCCGCCGTCCTTGATCAGGCCGGCTTCCCGAAGCAGGTCTTCGGAGTAACCGTGACGCTTCGCGAGGCTCAAAAATGCCTCGGAACTGCCCGGTGCCCAGCCCAGCTGAAACGCCTCGATGATGTCCTGCCTCAGGCCGCGCTGGTGCAAGTATTCCATAGCCGCCTTGTTGGCATACAATTGATCGCTGAAAAACTGCGCCGCCAGCTTGTGCAATTCATAATGGGCTATGCGGCGCTTCTCGTCGTCCGACGCCGACGGCGCCACGCCGCCCACGCTCATCGGCGGCATGGCAAGCCCGTAGCGTTCGGCCAGCAGCCGTAGGGACGATACCCAGTCGAGGTGCTCGACTTCCATAATGAAGCGGATCACGTCGCCGCCCTTGTGGCAGCCGAAACAGTGGTAGATTTGTTTGGCAGGATTGACTTTGAAGGAAGGCGTTTTTTCGTTATGGAAGGGACAGCAAGCTTCCCATTCCTTCCCGCGCCGCTTCAGCGGCACGTAGGCCGACACCACTTCCACAATGTCTACGGTGTTTCGCAGCTGGTCCGCGAACGCGCGCAACGTCGGCATCGTCTGCAACCCGTAAGAGCAACTGGTCGAACTGGCAAGCGGGATGCTCCTGTCCCGCGGCTTCTGGAACCGGAACTACAGAAACGTCGGCGGACCTCTCCCCTCTTCCCGACAGCTCGAACTCGAGGGAAGCAAAGATCCCGCTGGCGTGTCAAGCGCGAAAACAAAGAAATTCATGAAGCCGTTGCTCGAGAATGCAGCAGGGGCTTCTTGCCCATGACGTTCTGCAAACGATTGCGTGTGATGACAGAGAGCCAAGATCGAAAGAATTGTCCATATTGCGGAACGATTGTTCTGTGTTGTGTTCGCTCGAAGTGCCTCCGCTTCCTGGCGAAGTCCCGAACGCGGCGTGGTTTCTTTCCTTTAAAGACCCAACCCAAATGCGTTTATCTTTGCGGAGCATCGCATGTTTGGCTAGAAGTACCGGTCGCGTTCGGGGCGTCGAAACTTGTCGGGCAATAGCGGCAGCATGGCTG
>JADFCW010000289.1 GCA_017161705.1 Candidatus Sumerlaeota bacterium
CCACTGACAGTCCTTGCCGGCCGCCCGATCAATGCCACTCCCATTCGATGTAGCCGGGTTTGATGTCGGCCATCGCATTGACAATGAGTTCGACCAGCCCGCCGTAGAGGATGGAGTGTTTTTCCCACAAGCCATAGTATTGGAACATGTCGCGCATCTGGCCTTTGCAGTTGCTGCACGGAGCGCAGACGTACTTGTGGATCGAGGGGTCGAGGCAGTCGGCGAAGGCGGTCAGAATCTGTGAGAGCTTCTTGCGGCCGGCGATCTTGAACCGCCAATCCTCGAAATTATGTTTCGAGTGAATGGCAAAGCCGCTGCCGCCCCCGCAGCAGTAGTTGTTGCAGCCGTGCGGCTCCATCTCGCGGAATTTCGGACAAAGCTTGCGCAGGATTTCGCGCTGCGGCTCGATGATGCCCATCATCCGCGTCACGTTGCATGGGTCGTGAAGCGTCACGGGAAAGTCGTTGCGGGACGGATCGAACCGGATGCGGCCGCTCATGACGATATCGCGCAAGAGCGGGAACGCGCTCTCGCGCGGGATGTTGAGATCGCCAGTCAGCACGCGGTCCGAGATGACCGTCAGGGCTTTGTGGGCATGGCCGCATTCGCCGAGGATAATCTTTTTGACGCCGAGTTTCTTTGCGGCCTCCGCCTGTTTGATCGCAACCCTGGCCAGCATGACGTCGTCGTAGAACAGCCCGTAGTTGACGCTGTCATAAGCGGCCAGTTCGCTGGACAGGGTCCAGCTGATACCGGCGGCTTCGAAGATGACGGCAAAGGCGCCCGGGTTTTCCGGCCACGCCATGATCTCGCCGGCGTTGTGAATCAGCAAAATATCCGCGCCGGCCTTGTCCCACGGCGTCTTGATCGTCATGCCGGTTCGTTCGCTGGTATCCTCGTCAATGAATTCCAGATTGTCTTTGACCACGAGAGCGTTCATGCCGGTCGAGGAACCGACCTTGAGCTGGAGAACCGTGCCTTTGTCATGCAGTTCTTCGGTGTGAATGCCCAATTCCTGGCTGAACAGTTTGCGAATTTCGCGGGCGATCAGACCGTTGTCCGCGCCGATCGGACAGGTTTGCGCACAGCGCCGACAGAGGTTGCAGCGATAGCTGAGCTCGGCCAGTCGGACAACCGTGGCCCACGTCAGGTCTATGTCGCCGTGGAGCCATTTGCCGAAGAACTTGCCGCCGGGTTTGAGGTATTTGTAATAAATCCGGCGCAGGATTTCTGCCCGAAGTGTAGGCCGATAGATGGGATTTTTGCCGCTGGCTTCATAAATGTGACAGGCCCCCGAACAGGTCTGGCAACCGGCACAATGCTCGATACTCAACATGAAGGGGCGCAGGAACGGCCAGTTGTCTTCCTTGCTGAACAGTTTGGAGAGACCGTCAAGGAATTTGCGAACGAGCGCCTGCTCTTCGTCCTTATTTTTGGGTTTGGGGATATTGAGAACGATGGTGTCGTCGAGACAGGCGGCATATTTTTCGCGCGCCGCGGGGGTCAGTTCGCGCCACGCCGGTTCGTCGGCGGGGTTGTTCAGCGGCGGCGGCAGCGGCATCAAGTCCGCATTGTCCACATGGGTCAGCGGACCATCGGGTTTGCTGATGTCTTCGACTTGAAAGGCATTCTTGTCATCCACGTTTGGGAATCTCCTCTGTTGCCACCTCGGCCCAGGTTTTCTTTCCGTTTCCTTGAACATGGTCGGCCGACCAGCTGACAGGATACTGCAGAGCCTTTTCGATCATCTTTTCGATGCGCCCGCCGCGCACATTCACCTCGTCGTCCCAGCGAATTTTGTGCCACGTGAACCACTTGACGAAGAAATGGGACATGTGGGTCAAGGGAATATACGCAATCAAGAGCGAGACCGCCAGAATCGAGAGGATGGTCAGCGGCCCGCCGATCGGCCCGTGCAAATCGAAAACGATCAGGCTGGCCAGGTAGTCACGATAAGGGATCAGATGCTGGCGGAAAACCAACGCGGCGGCCACCAGCAGAAGTGTCAAAAGAATAACGGCCAGATTGAACAGATGAGAAAACTTCGTATAAGGCCTCAGGTCCGGGTCGGTCAGACGCATCCAAAGCAAACCCGCCCCGCCCCCAATCGCCAGCAAGAGACCGAGCACACCGACGAGGACCGTTAGGGTATTGAGAGCAGCGGCCAGAAGAGAAATTTCAGGTCCTGCAAACGACACGCCGGCCAACTGCAAGACTGCCTCGACAATCAGCAGTCCGGCGAAACCTGCCAGCAGATACAAACCGAAATGGAATGGAAAAGAACGATACCACAGCCGGCGGTTATGCTCAAAAAGCGATTTGATGAAAACCATTTCCATCAACATATATTTCAGTTCGCTGAGCAAATCGGGCCGGTGCTCCCTGGCCCAATAGTCCACTTCCTCCATCTTGGAGCCGCCATAGGCGGAGCGGCGCCCCTCATGGGGAATGGGTTGGATTTCCCAGCGCAGGTGAATGGGATAGTTGTAAATGCGGAGGAAACGGACGGCGATGGCGACAACGAAAACCGCGAGCGCGGCGTAGGTTACACCATGAACTACAGCATTCATTCATGCCTCCCGTGTGCGGAAAGAGGGATGCGCATATTTTCAATATGCGCCCGAAAAAGTCGCAGTCGCTGCGTATAGCATTATACGGCGCAGCACGGGGCTGCCGACCTGCGCCAGCCAAGTCGATAGTCGGAATTGCGAGCGCCGGACTCAAGTCTTTTTTCCAATTCGGAAGAGGCGGAGCGCACAGGTTCCGTGAACTTCTCTTGCAATCGGCCATCGGCTTGCTTATATCGCAACCGTCAAGCGGTTGGGCAGCGTCTTCTGCGCCCCCGCAAATCCCGCCCCGCAGGGGGAGCGTATGAGTATTCAGAAACTGGTCGAGCGCGCCGTCGAACAAAACGCCTCGGACCTGCATTTGCGCGCCGGCGAGGCTCCGCGGCTGCGCATTGACGGCGAACTGGAAGCCGTCGAGCACGCCCTGGTCTCCGAAACCGACATGCGCGATTTCCTCTATGCGATGTTGACCAAGGAGCAGATCGAGAAGTTCGAGCAAACGCGTGAACTGGACTATAGTTTCACGGTGCCGCAACTGTGCCGCCTGCGCATCAACCTGTTCGTGCAGCGCGGGCAATTCTGCGCCTCGCTCCGCATCATTCCCAATCACATCCCCTCGATGGAGGAAATCTATCTGCCGCCTGCCTGCTATGAGTTTGTCAAATGCCACAAGGGCCTGGTGTTGGTGACCGGCCCGACCGGAAGCGGCAAGTCCACCAGTCTGGCGGCCATGCTGGATCACATCAACGCCACGCGCCACTGCCACATTCTCACCATCGAGGATCCGATCGAGTTTGTCTATACGAACAAACTGGCGACGGTCAGCCAGCGCGAAGTTACCCAGGACACCGGCAGCTTCGCGGCCGCGTTGCGCCATTCGTTTCGCCAGGACCCCGACGTCGTGATGATCGGCGAAATGCGCGACCTGGAGACCATGCAGGCGGCGATCACGCTGGCCGAAACCGGCCATCTGACGTTTTCGACCCTTCACACGGGCGAGGCCTCGCAGACCATTCACCGCATCATTGACTCGTTCCCGCCGCACCAGCAAACCCAGGTCCGGATGCAGCTGGCCATGTCGCTCGAAGGCATCATTTCGCAGACGCTTGTGCCGTTGCGCGGGCAGAAAGGGCGGATTGCGGCGCGCGAGGTGCTGGTCTGCACGCGCGGGGTCAAAAACCTCATCCGCGAGGGCAAAATCCCGCAGATCGCTTCGGCCATGCAGACCGGCGCCGACGAGGGCATGATCACCATGGACGCTGCGCTGACGGACTATGTGCAGAAGGGCCTGATCACTTACGACGTGGCGCTGGCGGCGTCATTCGACAAGCGGGCGTTTGCCGAGCGATTCGGCCGCCGCGCCGGATCGGCCTGACGTGCCGCCTGCCCCGGCGTGCAGCGCCTGCAGCTGCGCATGCAGCATCTCGAGTGTGTCCACCACCCACGGCGCATTCCACCGCGCAAAGTCCTCGCGCGCGGCCTGGCCGGTCAGCACGCCGCAGAATGCCACGCCGGCGTTGCGCGCCAGTTCGAGATCGGGCAGGCTGTCGCCAACCACAAGGACGCTGTCGCGCTTGACGCCGAACAGGTTGATAATGTGGTCGAGCAGGGCGGGGTCGGGTTTGCGGGGAAATTCGGGCGACTCGCCGCGGATGAAATCCACGCGTGCCGCCAGCCCCAGCGCAGCACAAATCCGCTGCGTCAGGGCGTCCACCTTGTTGCTCCAGATTGCCGTCCGGATGTCGGCTTTTTGCAGCCATTCGAGCAGTTCGACCACGCCCGGATAGAGGCGCGCGTGGTCGGTCGGATGGCGTTCATAGTATTCGCGCCAGAAGACGACGGCGGCATCGGCGAACGCCGCGCGCTCGGGGCCGAGGGCGCGGGCCATCAGTTCCCGCACGCCCCGGCCGACATACTGCTTGATCGTTTCGAGCGGAAGCGTTGGGCAACCAAACGCCATGAGCGCATGATTGGTTGCCTCGGCGATGTCCTCGAACGTATCGGCCAACGTCCCGTCCAGGTCAAAAGCGATCAGACGAAGGCTGTGAGGCAGGGCAGGAGTATTTGGAAAATTGTTGTTTGTCATTCCACACCTCGACACCGGATATTCCTTTCGCGCCTCGAGCAGGAAAAACCGCCCTGCGCGAAAGGCAGACCCTCAAACGAATGGTGTCTCTACGCAGGTAAAATCAAGGGAATTCTCCCCAGGGCCATGTCTTGACAAGCAAAATGCCCTGTGGTGTTCTCCTCTCGATGTGAACGGGCGGCTCATGCCAAATTTCTTTCTTGCCGTCGAGAATAGGAGGGAAATGAGCACTTCATATACAGGGTCAAAAACCGTTAAGAGCGGCATTGCTGCCTTCGACGAAGTGGTGCAGAACCTCCGGCTCGGCGACAACGTCGTCTGGCAGGTGGACAACCTGCAGGACTATGTACATTTTGCCGAGCCGTTTGTGCGGCAGTCCGTTCGAGATGGGCGGCCGTGCGTGTATTTGCGCTTTGCGCCGCACCCGCCGGTTCTTCAGCCCCAGTCGGGACTGGACATCCTCGAGCTCGATCCGGCCGAGGGGTTCGATCCATTCAGCGCAGCCGTGCACAAGATCATCCGCGACCGGGGGCGCGGCGTTTGCTATGTCTTCGATAACCTCTCGTCGCTGGTCGAGGAGTGGGCGACCGACGAGCTCCTGGCCAACTTCTTCCAGGTCACCTGCCCGTTTCTTTTCGAGCTCGACACAGTGACTTACTTCGCCCTGACGCGCGGCCAGCACAATCCCGCCGCGGTGGCCCGCATTCGCGACACCACGCAAATCCTTATCGATGCCTATCATGTGAACGAAAAGTTCTATATCCATCCGATCAAAGTCTGGGACCGCTACTCCTCCGAGATGTTCCTCCCTCACATTGTATCGGGCGGCCAATTCACTCCGGTGCTGCAAAGCGGCGATGCCAGCGCGGTGGCCGCCGGCGCGCGGCGCCAGCCCCTGCGCACGGGCGACCGTTCGATCGCCCCGTGGGACAGTGTCTATCGCCGCCTGATGCAATACCACGAATCCGGCGCCGATCTGGCCGAGCCGACGCCCGAGCTCACGGCGCTCCGCCAGGAATTCGCCCGGATGCTGCTGGGCAATCATCCGGAGTTCAACCGAATCGCCGACACCTACTTTACCGTCCACGACCTGTTCCAGATCCGCAGTCGGCTGATCGGCTCGGGACGGATCGGCGGCAAAGCCGCCGGCATGTTGTTGGCACGGCGAATCCTGCTGTCCGAGCCGGGCCGCGTGGACTTTTCGCAGGTCCTGGAAGAGCACGACTCCTTCTTCATTGGATCGGATGTGTTCTATACCTTTCTGGTCAACAACGACTTGTTTCGGCTGCGGCTGCAGCTGTCGCGGAATTCCCAGATCACGCACGAGGAGTTCGAGGATGTCGAGCGGCGGTTCCTCGCTGGCGAGTTCCCTCGCGACATTCTCGACCAATTCCGCGAGATGCTCGACCACTTCGGCCAGGCGCCGATCATCGTGCGCTCGTCCAGCCTGCTCGAGGACAGCTTCGGCAACGCATTTGCCGGAAAGTATCGCAGCGAATACTGCGCCAACCAGGGCAGTCCCGAGCAGCGCCTCGAGGTGTTTCTTCGAGCGGTCAAACTGGTCTATGCCAGTACCCTCAATCCGGACGCGCTGAGCTACCGCCGGCGGCGCGGCCTCGGCGAAAGCGACGAGCAGATGGCGATCCTCGTGCAGCGGGTTTCGGGCACCCGCCATCGCCGCTACTTTTTCCCGCCGCTGGCCGGCGTGGCCTTCTCGCGCAATCTCTATGTCTGGACCAATCGGATTGATCCAAAGAAGGGCATCATCCGGCTGGTGTTCGGACTGGGCACGCGGGCGGTCAACCGCGTCGGCGGCGATTATCCGCGCATGATCGCCGTGAGCAACCCGCAGCTGCGCCCCGAAGTCGGCGTGCGAGTCGCCAAATACTCGCAGCGCGAGGTGGACGTGCTCGACCTGGAAGCCGACACGTTTGCCACGCGCGCATTCGCCGAGGTGGTCGCCGACGGCGAGTATCCCAATCTTGCCCTGTTCGTTTCCCAAATGAAGGACGGCTATCTGCAGGATCCGTTCACGGCGCGCTTGTCCGGCCCGGTCGGTCAATACGTGCTCACGTTCAACAATCTGATCGCGAAAACCAACTTTATTGCCGTCATGGGCGAGATGCTCGAAACGCTGGAGCGGGCGTATGGGTATCCGATCGACACGGAGTTCACGGCTTTTGTCAACGCCGACGGCAACGTGCGAGTGAACCTCCTGCAATGCCGGCCGATGTGGGTTCCCGGCGCTGCAGGAACCGTGTCGCTGC
>JADFCW010000290.1 GCA_017161705.1 Candidatus Sumerlaeota bacterium
ATCTGCGTCCGAATCGCCGCCGCTTTCGCCTGCCATTCTTTTCGGCTTTGATATGTAACAATCGGAAAGGTCGTGTCTTTGCTGCGATACTCCGTCACGCGCTTGTCGGCGACCGGCCCCCCGCCGGCTGGCACCTGTGCCGAAGCGGCGCCCCTCTTGCCCCCGGCCCCATACCCGGCAGCCGCCGTCAGTAAAAAAAACATCATTCCAATGCAGCACTTCCACGCCCGTTGCATGGTTGTTCCTCCGCGATTTTGCTGGATTGGTTTTATAAGGCTGCAAAATGAAAACGCAACAAGATCTTCTTTACCGCGTCGAACGAGGGTAAAATCTTATGTATAGACGCTGCCCAAGCACATGAATAAAATTACCCCGGCTTCAGCGCCCAACACAGACCCCGCCTCGTGCTGCCGGTTCCGACAAATGACGCAAACCGATTAGAGGCGGCTCTCTTACGGCACCGGCTGGATGGCCGCCATGAGCTCCAGCCCAAATCCAGGCAGGCCGTAGTAAATGTCGCCCCAGCTCAAGGAGCCGTTTGTCGGATCATACAGACAGAGACCGGATTGAGAGCCCTGGCCCGGAGCCCACCCGGATTGTGTTCCATCCGACACATCCTCGATCCCGTCAGGCCCGACGCCTGCCATCAGCACCTGAACGCCATGGCACTTGGCGTAATACGTGCTCGGCGTTCCCCATCCCGTGCTCGGACCCGGTTTTTGGGTGAGGTTCCACATGCGGTAGTAGTCTCGCCAGATGATCCATTGCTGATTGAACTCTTTTTTGAAGGCATCGCGAGGCAGTGAAGTGATGTATGCAACGGGGGTGGTCAGATGAAACCACTGGCCGAATTCGACATTCGCCCCGTCAATGTTCCGCCAGTTCTTGTTGGGCTCCTGGGGAATGTAATCGGTCCAAATCGGCCGCGGATTGTCTTGCGGCCCGATACACCAGTCGTTCCAATCCACGCGATAAGCCTCATGAGCCAGACCCAGCGAGCGCAGGTCGTTTTTCGAGCGCGAAACCTTTGCGCGCACCTGGGCCTCCAGAAAGTTTGGAATGGCGATCGCAGCCAGAATCGCGATAATGGCTACGACAATCAGCAATTCGATCAGGGTGAAGCCTTTGGTCCTCTGTACTTTCATGTTCATGCCTCCATTATAGGGTATGAAACAAATGCATGTCAGATTCTTATGGTGTGTGGATGCATTGTCAAGATTTTTTTTCCGTTAGGTTGCCGCCGGCCAAGCGAAAAATGGCTGCTTCAAGGCTTCCATTGCCGCTCGCACCTTGTCTCCATGTTCCTCCGGCGCCAACGATTCGGCTAGGTCGCGCTATCCTATATCATCAGCATTTTGACGGCCAGGCCGATCAGTAACAGCCCGCCCGCCGTCTCCAGTCGCCTCCCTACCCACAGCCGCAAGGTGCGCGCCGCCTGAATACCTACCAGCGTCATCAGCCCCGCCGTTACACCGATCACCACCGCCGAGCCCAACAGGCGCCTCCCCAAGACTCCAAATCCCACCCCCACGGCCAAGGCATCGATGCTGGTGGCCACCGAAAGTCCCACCAGAGACCAGCCCCGCGTCAGGTCGCGCTGCAGAGGTTCCTCCGCTTTGTGGCCGAGCGATTCGACGATCATGTGAAGACCGGCCGCCATCAAAATGCCAAAAGCAATCCAGTGATCATAGGCAGCCACCATCCCGGCGGCGCCCCGTCCGATCTGCCAGCCAATCAGCGGCATCAAAAACTGGAATAGTCCGAAGTGAAACGACAGGCGAAACGTCTGGCGCGCCGTCGCCCCTCGACTGCCAACGCCCAACGCCACCGAGAACGCGTCCATTCCCAAACTGAACGCCACAAGAAGAGTTTCCCATGTTCCCATACATCCGCTCCGCTCCGGCACTGCGGGGAAGTGATTGCGCGCAACACCAGCATTGTCAAATGCGACCTGCCGAATTCGCGCGCAACGGCACCCAGGCGCTTTTGGACCGTTGCGCCGTCCATGCCGACAGTATCTGGTTTGTGGCAACCGGCAGCGGTGTGTCGGGGCCAATGGTCCTGCTCAACTCCACATTCGGCAGCGAAAACCGCACCGAATCCCACCAGCGCTGGTCCACCGGTATCCTCTATGACAACTGCCGCGCCCCCCGAAGGCGTTATCGAACTGCGCAATCGCGGCTTCATGGGCTCAGGCCACGCCTGGACCATGAGCTGGGGGGTGGTCTCAAATTGCCAGGCCGCCTCGTATATCGTTCAGAATCCGCCGGGTGCTCTCAACTGGGTAATCGAGTGCATCGGCGAGAGGCAGCTGGCCCCGGGCCCCTTTGACGACAAGCCAAACCTGCCCGAAGGGACATACGACCCGCACGGACGGCCGGTTGTTCCGGCCAGTCTGTATTTTTAGCGCAGCTGGCCGAACGCCTCAACCCGCAGGCACTGAGAAATATTGGATACTGAAGCAACAACGCGTTCAGATTGGCCACAAGACGGTCAAAAAGATGCATTTTTTGTTTGACAGGCATACCCCCTCTCTTGCATCCTCCCGCGCGAAGTGAATAGTGGGTCGTTATGCTCTTTGACAATCTGATCTCGGGCCTCGCCGGAAAACCCCAAGTGAATGATGCCATTGCAGTTCCTATTCCATTTCCTCTGGCTGAAGAGTATTCATGCGACTATTCGTGTTCCCATTCCCGTGACAAAGGAGGATGCATCCGTGTTGAAGCAGAGATTCTCGATCCGGCAAGTCGTCGAAATGACGGGTCTCGAAGAGAGCGAGATCCGGTTCTACGAGAAAGCGTTCGGCGAGTTTTTGCAGTTCACGCGAATGGCCGGGCCCGACCGCGATTTTACTCCTGATCAGATTGATATTCTCAAACGGATCAAAGAACTGACCCACAAGCGCGGCTTTGGAATCGAAGAAGTCCGCCGCGAGCTCAAAAACATTTCCCGCAGCGTGCCTTCGCTGCGCGGCCCGGGTTTTCCCCCTGCTAAAACGCCCGACCTTGCGCGCGTGATTGCCGTAACCAGCGGCAAAGGCGGCGTCGGCAAGACGACCGTAACCGTCAATCTGGCCGTCGCTCTGGCCCAGCGCGGCAAGCGCGTGGCCATTTTTGATGCCGACCTCGGGCTGGCCAACGTTCATATCCTCATGGGCGTGCGGCCCCGCTTCAACCTGATGCATGTGATCCAGGACGGCTTTTCGCTCAGCGACGCGCTGGTCGAGGGGCCGCTCGGCATCAAGCTGATCTCGGGCGGGCAGGGTGTGCGTGAATTGGCCAATCTGACCGACGAGCAGCGGCGAAACGTCTTGCGTCAGATGGACAAACTCGAGCGCGAGGTGGATATCCTGCTGGTGGATACCGGCGCGGGCATCTCCGAAAATGTCCTGCGGTTCGCCACCTTTGCCGACGAGGTCATCGTAGTGACCACGAGCAATGTGGCGGCAACGGTAGACGCCTACTCGATTATCAAAATCCTGCGCGAGATGGACCCCCAGGGCAAGATCGGCCTGCTGTGCAACATGGCCAAGAGCATGTATCACGCCAAGAACGTATTCAACCGGCTCGATACGGCCGCGCGCAAATACCTCGATTATGCGCTCGGCGACTTAGGCTATATCGTGGAGGACGAATACGTTCTGACGGCCAATCAGGCGCGCAAACCGCTTCTGTTGTCGTTCCCTCACGCCCCGTCGGCGCGGTGTATTTTGCAGGTCGCCGACACCGTCCTGAATGCAAAGGTCTTCAAGAACGCCGAAAAGCAGTCCTCGTTCCAGGACATCATGGGCGCGCTGAAGCGAACACTCGTAGGCGCGGCGGCGCTGTGAGAAACGCAAAGAGAGAAACGGATGGCAGCAAGATACAGCTAATGCAGAGACAAAACGGAGGCCAGGAACAATGGAAGCGATAGACCCTGCGGCAATTGTGGACATGGTGGACGTGGCTCCGACCGTCCAAGCCGGCGAACAAATGCGGACGGGCCTTGAGAAACCCTACGAGTGGTTCGGCTTCGAGGTCAATCCGTTCCGCGACAGCGTCAATCCGAAGTTTTTCTTCCGCACCGAATCGCACGAGCAGGCCTATATCAAAATGCGCGAGTGTGTGGACGAGGACATCGCGCTTGGACTCACGGCGGCGGCCAGCGGCACGGGCAAAACCCTCCTGACCCAAATCCTTCTGGCCGATCTCGATCCTCAGCGCTATCGCCCCGTGGTGATTCTGGTTTATCCGCAAATGACGCGCACCGCGCTTCTGACCGAAATTGCGCGCGAGCTCGAACTCGACGTGCGCGACTCGCTTCGCGTCCAGACGCTGGTTTCCATGGTCCATCATCGCATCATCGAGCTGTACCGCAAAGGCATCAAACCCGTCCTGATCATTGACGAAGTGCATTTTCTCAAGGGCGACTCGCTGCATCTGCTGCGAACGCTGAGCAACATCGAGGTGCCGGAGAAAAAACTGGTCACCATCCTGATGTTCGGCGAAGAGGCGTTTTTGGACAAGTTGGATCAGCCGAAATATCGCGCCCTGTTCAGCCGGGTGTTTGTGCGGGCGGATTTGCGGCCGCTGGACGCCGCGGAAGTCGAACAATATATCAAATTCCGCTGCCTGGTGGCCGGCGGAAATGGTTCGATCTTCGACAAGGCAGTCTTTCCGCGCATTCACGAATTGTCGGGCGGCATTCCACGCGAGATCAATCGCATCTGCTACGAAGCGATGACGCGCGCGGCGCTCCGGCAAAGCACGACTATCGGGATGGAACTGTTCTGATTGCCAATTGCGGATTGCGGACGGAAAAACCAGAACGACGAGTTTCCGCCCGGTCTGACGATGTTTTGCTGTAATTCAAAATGGAAGGGCTCTATTTTGAACCTTGGGTGAGCAAGGCAGCAGGGGGAAAGGGGCGCGCTCGAGAAGATGCCAAGAAAATTCACAAAGACCCAGCTCCGGCGCGGCGAGATCGAACGCGAAAAAGTTGAGTTGCAGCATAACGCCGAAATCATTGACTTCCTTCCCGCCGTCCATGGCGATGTCGAAGACATCCTCTGCGATCTTTCGGGCGACGCGCCCGACCCGCCGGACGAGTCGTCCCGCTGATGGGTGTCCTTCGCTAACCGCGCAAAGCTACTGCCGCGGCAGATTCAGGATTTCGCATCGAAATCCGAGTTGGCGCGACTGGCCCGGCCCTAATTCCAGCACGCTGTGCAAAAGCAGAACTGAGCCTTGATAGAGCCGCTCGAAACCGGCCTCCGAAACGCTGACCGTTTCGATGGGGAACCGCCACAGCGACAGCGGTTCGGACGGCGTGATCTGTACGCGTAGACCCAGCCATTCGTCCACAAGTCCGGCGTGCGCCACCGCCTCGTCGGCCTCGCGGGCGGCCAGTTGCGGCTGCGCCGGCTTTGTTCCGTTGATCAAATAATATCGGTCGAAGGCGTTGCCGGCCAGAAAGTTGACGGCGAACTCGACGCCGAAGCGCACGCGCACCACCGCGTCGCTCTTGTTGGTCACGTTGTATTGGGCCTCGACGGTAGGTTCGGATGCCGAAATGCGAAGATCCTTTTTCACGCCCTGATAAAAGATACCGTCGGGGGTGAACAGAGCGCCATGGCGTTCCATGGTAATGGCCACGGTATCGCCTTTTTTCTCATGGTGAACGGCATACGGCTGATTGACAAAGTCGCCCCACTCGCGCTGGCGGCTTTCGGCAAACTCGTCGAGAGTGGTATCGGGTGCAATGAAGTGATCGAGAAACGAAGCACGCCGGTGCCAGTCGTAATAAAGAAATCGTTCGAGGCCGGTTTCTTTTGCGGCCTGCAGTTCGTGGATGCTGGCGGTGCCTTGGGCAGAGGAATCGCGTTGCGCAATTTCGACGACGCGGCGGTGGTAGCCTTCTTTGCGCCGACCTAAAACGTCGGTAAGATTGAAGCGCGCGCCGACATGGTCGTGCTCGACAAGCCCGCCCCCTGCAGCGGGCTTGAAGATCAGGATCTGAGCGGGGGTTTCGACGATCAATTCAACCGCGCCGTCGCAGTCAAAATCGGTTTCTACGACTTCCGCCCATTTTCTGGCACGATGAGCCGCTTCGTTCACAAGCGCATCGGCCTCGATCAGGCACCGATAAAGTGCCGATCGGAGGTGGGGGAGGTAGAGGCCGCCGAAGATGCCGTGCCAGTAGGCGCAGTTGCATTGGCCGCGCCAGAGACTGGTTTGGGCCTGTTTGAGTTTTTCGGAGCGTGGCTGGCGGTCGAGAGCGGCGCGGATTTTCTCGCTGACGCGGATCATGCGTTTGTGCAGATGATTGCTTTCGTCATACTTGGCGAGGAAGTTGCGCCAGAATCCGCCCCGGACAAAAATCTTCTCCTCGGCAAACTGCGGGCGACCCTCGAGCGATTTGACGAAATCCTCGTAGCGCTCGATGGCATCGGCCGGCAGAGCCCATTCCATCATCTCGGCATAGGAAGCGGTCGGCAGATAAATGCGGCCAAGGGGCTTCAGGCGGTCGAGCGCCTCCGTGCAGGTAATCAGACGGATCCAGGATATGTTCTGTTCGAGCGCGGCGCAGAAGCGTTCCAGCCAGCCGTCTTCGTAACAGTGTTTGTGCGTGCCAGGCCAGATCCCGAACTTCTCGCCGTCGTCAATCATCACGACCAGACGGCTGCCGTCTTCGGTGGCCAGCGAGTTGAGATAGGCGATGGTTTCCTCGGGGTCGTGGAAGGGTATTGCATAGCGAAGCGGCTCATTGATGGGAAAGACAGCGATAGAACGGCCCTGTTCTTCCGTCAGGTAATAGCCAAAGGTCTGCGATTCGGTCAGGCCGGCGCACTTGAAGTGGGAGTCGTCGAGAGCGGC
>JADFCW010000291.1 GCA_017161705.1 Candidatus Sumerlaeota bacterium
CTCGGCAATCTCCTGCTTGCGCGAACCTGCCGCCAGCTCGCGATGAAGCGCCCTGGCCTGTTCCAGCTCGGCCCGACGCGAGTCCAGCGAGGCCGCAAGCGTCTGCTCGATCAGTCGGATTTCCGAATCCAGCATGACCAGGCGCGATTCGGCAATGGCCACGGCGGCCTCGGCGCGCTCGCGCTGCCGTTCGAGCTCGGCGGTATCCAGTCGTGCGAGGACGGCTCCGCTGGTCACCGAATCGCCTTCGTCGGCGAGACGGCATTCCAGGCGTCCGGGACGTTTGAAGGCCAGGTGCACCTCGGTCAATTCGATGTTGCCCGAAAAGGTGATATGGCGGCGCGCGATTCCTTCGCGTTTTTGGCGCTGATAGAAATAGACACTCGATCCGAGGGTTAGAATGACGAGAATCGGCAAGATTTTTTTCATGGTGAACCGGCTCCTTTAGACTTCCTTGCGGACGGTTGGAGGCCGCGCCAGAGAATATCGCTCAGTTGCTCGGCCGCGCGGTCCAACTGCATAGGCTTGACCTCGTTGCGGAACACAACTTCCTGCATCAAAATAAAAGAGAAAAAAACCCCCAGAAAGGTCCGGGCGGCCAGGACTGGGTCCACGCGTCGGATTTTGCCCTGACGCCCGTAGATGTCCATGATTCTGGCAAGCGTCTTGATCATGCGGCCCGGTCCGTGCCGGAACAACATCCGCGCGGTGCGAGGGTCGGTTACTGCCTCGGATAACATCAGCCGGATGAGGTCGCGGCGTTTGCGCAAAATGGCAAGAACCCGCCGGCCAATTCGCCGCATGGCGGTCCGCGCGCCGGTCTTTCCCCCCATGCCCTTGAGCAGTTCGGCTTCGAGAAGCGGAAGAACCGAATAGCGCTCGAGAACCGCGGCAAACAGTCTTTCTTTCGAGGGAAAATGTCGGAACAGCGTCACTTCGGTTATGCCGGCCTCGCGCGCGAGGGCGCGTGTGGTAGTTCCTCGAAATCCGCGCCGCGAAAAGGCCCGCAATGCCGCTGCCACGATTTGCGCCTGCCGGTCCTTGCGGTCCAGCCGCTGCCGCCGTTGCGAGATTTTGCGTTTCACGGAAACAACCCTTTCCGCTATGTAAGTAAGCACATACTAACATTGCTTCTACAAGAGCTGCTTCCGCAGGGTCAAGGGAAAAATCATTTGCGGATTAGGTTTTGGTCTTGTATTCTGCTTTGGAAAATGTTAGCAATGCTCTCAGGGCTTTGGAAATGGAGAAGCGTAAGACAATGGCCTTTTTCAAATTATTTATCCGGCGGTCGCAATTTATACTCCACGGAAAATATCCCTTCCCGCTATCCGCTGCGGCCATTCTGTTTCTCGCAGGCCTGACAGCCGTGCCCGCCCAAGTTCGGATCAATGAATTCATGGCTGCCAATACCTCGGCCTACGCCGACCCGCAGGGGGACTACGACGATTGGATCGAGCTCTACAATGCCGGTGCGTCCCCCGTGGACATCGGCGGCTGGTATATCACCGACAACCTCGGGGCGCCGACCCGACACCGGATTCCAACCGGCTTCTCTTCGCAAACGACCATTCCGGCACGCGGGTATCTCATCCTCTGGGCTGACGAGGAGCCCGGCGACGGTCCGCTCCACGTCAACTTCAAACTCAACGCCGCCGGAGAAGCCATCGGTTTGTTTGCCGCCGACGGCTCGACCGCGGTGGATACCCTGACGTTCGAGGCGCAGCAGCCGAACGTTTCCTATGGCCGCTTTCCCGACGGCGATCCGCTCGAATGGCGTTTCTTCCTGCCGGCCACACCGGGCGCCGCCAACACAGGCGGTTTTCCCGGCCGGGTCGCCGACCCGCAGTTCAGCACTCCCCGCGGTTTCTATTCGGCGTCCTTTTTCCTCACACTCAGCACCGCCACTTCTGGTGCGCAAATTTTTTACACCGCCGACGGCAGCGAGCCCACGCAAACTTCGATTCTCTACTCCGGGCCGATTCCTATCACCGGCACGACGATCATCCGTGCGCGCGCCTACCGCACCGGCTGGATGCCGTCGGCCGTTGTCACGCATACCTATCTGTTCCACTCGAGCACGCTCAACCAACCGGCGTCTCCGCCCGGATTTCCTGAGAAATGGTGCCCCTCTGCAACCGTTTCTTACAATATTTGGGGCGACTATGAAGTGGACCCCGACATTGTGACCAACCCGGCATACAGCGGCTCGCTGAATAGCGCGCTGACTCAAGTCCCCTCGCTTTCGATCGCAATGCCCGTGAGCAGTTGGTTCGGCTACAGCACCGGACTGATTTCCAACAGCGACCGCGCCGACTCGGAGGGTTGGGAGCGCGCCTGCTCGGCGGAACTGATCTATCCCGACGGCCGTCCAGGTTTTGCGGTTCTGTGCGGCGTTCGGCTGATCGGCGGCACCAGCCCCGACATCATCGCCGGCCCGCCCCCCCGCCACAAGGTGCCCAAGCATTCGCTCCGGCTCCTTTTCAAAGACGAGTTCGGCCCAACCCGTCTTGACCTGAACGAGCCGTTGTTCACGAGCTCGCCGTTGCGGTCGTTCAACACCCTCGTTCTGGATGCGCGCATGAACATGACGTGGCATTATTCGGGCACCGTATCGCCGAATTACCAGCGCGAACGTGCCGAATACCTCCGCGACCAGTTCATGAACGACATGCAGAACCAGCTGGATTTCCCCTCGCCCCACGGCTTCTATGCGCACGTTTTTCTCAACGGCCTGTATTGGGGTTTATATTGCATCCACGAACGGCCCGACGAGCATTTTCTCGCCGACTACTGGGGCGGCACGCCCGACCTCTATGACGTGCTCAAGCACACGTCTTCGACGGTCATCGCCGGAAGCAACGCCGACTATCTCGCCATGTTCTCTCTCGCCCGCTCTGGTCTGGCCAATCCCGCCAACTACGAGACATTGATCACGCAATATCTCGACCTCGACCCCTTCATCAACTACATGGTCCTGAACTTCTGGGCGGGCAACGAGGACTGGGCGCATCAGAACTGGTATTGCGGCCGAAACCGCACCGACGGCTCGCTCTTCCGCTACTACTCCTGGGACGCCGAACATGTCCTCAAGGGCGAGACCTATAATTCTGTCACCAAGAACAATGCCCATGGGCCGACGGAACTTCATCAGCGTCTTCGTCAAAACACCGAGTATCGTGTGCGGTTCGGCGACCGCGCCCACAAATTGCTGAAAAATAATGGTCTGTTCTCGCAGTCCTGGGCCACGGCCATCTTCAATGCCCGCGTCGGCGAAATCTACGACGCCATCATTATGGAATCCGCCCGGTGGGGCGACCATGCCCTGGACCTGGGCCTCGACACCCGCCTGTTCACCCGCGACGGATTCTGGATTCCCGAGATCAACCGCATTCGCACGACGTATTTCGGCGGCCGGGTCAACACCGTCATCAGCCAATTGCGTTCCACAGGCCTTTATCCGCCGACCGAGGCCCCGACCTTCCACATCAACGGCGTGTATCAACACGGCGGCCCAATAGCCAGCGGGGCCGTCCTCACCATGACCAACCCGAACAGTTCGGGCACCATCTACTACACGCTCGACGGCAGCGACCCGCGTCAAGCGGTCACCGGTGCCATTTCGCCCAACGCCATCAACTACAGCACTTCGCCGCCGCCCCCTCTTTTGGACACTACCTGGGTCCGGGCGCGCGTGCGCGGCATCGGCGGCAGCTGGAGCGCCCTCAACGATGCGGTCTATCGCCTCGACACCAGCGACTATAGCGCGCTGCGCATCACGGAGATCATGTACAATCCCGCTCCCCCGCCGGCCGGCAGTCCGTGGACCAGCGACGACTTCGAGTTCATCGAAATCCAGAACACCGCCAGCCATACGCTCGATCTGTCGCGCGTCGCTTTTACGCAAGGTATCCATTTTCGGTTCAATGATTCCGACATCAAGGAGGCGCATTTGCTCGCCGCCGGGCAGTATATTGTCGTGGCGAAAAATGTCCGCGCGTTTCGCTCCCGCTATGGCAACAGTATCAATCTGGCAGGACAATATGTCGGCTCGCTCGACAACACCGGCGAGCGGGTCCGCCTGACCGGCCCCGACGGCCGAACGATTGTCGATCTTGAATACAATGACGCGCGCGAATGGCCGCAGGCTGCCGACGGCGCCGGCCATTCGCTCGTTCCACTGTCCGCCGCACTGGCCGGCCAGCCGCTCGGCCTTGGCGACTACGGCCCCAACTGGCGCGCCTCGACTTTCATTCATGGTTCCCCGGGCGCCGACGACCCGCCGATTCCGAATACCCATCCCAACGGAGTTCTTCTCAACGAGTTCGCCGCCAATACCGTTCACACGCCCGCGCCGCCGGACTCCAACGACTGGATCGAACTCTACAACCCCACAGCGGCCGATATTGTCCTCAGCCATTGCTACCTCAGCGATGATATTCAAAATCTGGCCAAATGGCAAATCCCCAACGGTACGGTGATCCCTGCCGGAGGCCGATTGAGCTTCGACGAAATCACGCACTTTCACAATCCTGTGGGCTTCGGCCTCGACCAGAGCGGCGAGCGCGTGGTGCTCTCCTATCTGCCGGGAACGGGGGGCGACCGCGTCCTGGACGAAATCCGGTTCAAGGCCCAGGAAAGCGGCGTGGCGCTTGGCCGCTGGCCTGACGGCGCCGCCAGCAGCGGTCCGGCGACGGCCTCGTGGCGGCTGATGCCGCCGACGCGCGGCAATCCGAACGCCTCTCCGCTTCGCTTGCCGGTTATCAATCAGTTCATGTATCATCCCGACGACCATTCAACCACAGGCGAATATGTGGAGATTCACAACCCCACGACACAAAGCATCCCGCTGTGGAACGCCGCCGGGACATGGAGGCTGTCCGGCGGCGTGGACTTTCAGTTCCCCACCACTGTCACGTTGCCCGCCGGCGGATATATTCTCGTTCTGCCGCTCAATCCCGCCGACCCCGCAGCGCTCAATGCCTTCAAGGCAAAGTATGGCGTGACCTCTTTCACGTCGCAGCTGTTCGGCCCGTGGTCGGGCAGCCTCTCGAATCGCACCGAGCGGCTGGCGCTCGAACGACCGCAGCCTCCCAAGGCAGCCGGCGAAGGTCTTTCGTGGGTTGTTGTGGACGAAACCTTCTATTTCCACCTGTGGCCCTATCCCACCTCGCCTGACGGCGGCGGCCATGCGCTCCACCGCATCTCGGCCACTGCGCCCGGGGCCGATCCGACCAACTGGGCCGCTGCTCCGCCGAACCTCGTCCACAGCGGCATCGCCGCCCCATTGCTGATGAACCGGCCTGCAAGCGGCATCACCCACAATGCGGCAACGCTGAACGGGGAGATCACCTCAACCGGCGGCGAAAATCCTGCGGTCCGAATCTACTGGGGGGTTACAGACGGGGGCACAATTGCCGGTGCCTGGGAGCATGTGGAGAATCTCGGCGCACGCGGACTGGGTGTTTTTTCCGCCCCCATTTCCGGGTTGTCGCCCGCCACTGCTTACTATTTCCGCGTGTATGCGCAGAACTCCGCCGGCGGCACCTGGGGGGCAACCTCCGCATACTTTGTCACCGCCAACCCGCCGCCCTCGCTGCCCACAGTTACCCACAGCGCCGCAACCAATATCTCCTATACCTCGGCCACACTGAACGGCAATCTGACCTCGACCGGCGGCGAAAACCCTACAGTGCGTTTCTATTGGGGAACGACCGACGGTGGAAAGGTCGCAGGCAATTGGGCCAATACACGCAACATGGGCATCCGCAGCGTGGGACCTTTTTCTGCCGACATCACCGGTCTGACGCAAAACACCCGTTACTACTATCAGGTCTCGGCGACCAATACCGCCGGCACCGCATGGGCCGACGCTTCCGGCTCTTTCAACACGCTGGGGCCGCCCCCCGTGGTTCCGCCCGGCATCGCCACGCAGGCGCCCACCAATGTCACACACAACTCGGCCACGCTCAATGGACAGGTCACCAGCACCGGCGGCGAGAACCCGACGGTGCGCGTCTATTGGGGACCGACCGCCGGCGGCCAGGTGCCGGCGAACTGGGCCAACGTGGCAACCCTCGGGGTCCGGCCTGCCGGTGCGGTTTCGACAAACGTCTCCGGCCTCAATCCCAGCACCGTGTATTACTATCGCTACTATGCGCAGAATTCTGCCGGCGGCACATGGGCCGCCACGACGGCCAACTTTACCACCAACAGTCCGCCGATTGTCCCGCCGACCGTAACGATCGCGCCGGCCACGCAGATCACGCACAACTCGGCCACTGTCGGCGGCTCGGTGGTTGCCACCGGCGGCGAGAATCCCTCCGTCCGTATTTATTGGGGAACGACCGACGGCGGAACCACAGCCAGCAACTGGCAGCAGGTGCAGCTGCTCGGACCGCGCGGCGTAGGGATGTTCACTGTGGGCCTGACCGGCTTGAGCCAGAACCAACGTTATTATTATCGTGTGTTTGCGCAAAACAGCGCGGGCGGCGTGTGGTCGGGCGCCGAGACCTTCGCCACGAAGCTGGCCCCGAGCACTCCGGCGCGGCATTGGCATTTGTACTGAGGCGGCGGGCGCGAGGCTGGCTGTGTCAAGGGGCTTTTATCGGGTTCCAGCAGCGACGCAATCCATCAGAGGCTCGAAAAGAAGCGTATTGACGGGGTTGCGAAATTCGTCGCCCTCGTCCTGCACATTTCCGTTTTGCACCATGATGAGATTCAGCCTGGGCACGACCAAACAGATCTGGTGTACTACACCCGACCCCCAAAAGGCGTCTTTGGGCAGCTTGGGATAGCGGCCTTT
>JADFCW010000292.1 GCA_017161705.1 Candidatus Sumerlaeota bacterium
ATGCGCGGGACCGGAAGTGACAAAGTTGATCTTGACCAACATCCCCTCCTCAAAGGCGGCGATCTGCGCACCGAACTGCGAGTTGAAATGGCACGTCAAGCCGCAGGCTTTGCTGCTGAGCAGTTCGCGGTCCACGGCGGCATGTCCTGCGGCTTCAGCGCCAGAAGAAGACGTCGGAGCCGGTGTTGCCGACGCCGGTGCGGCACCGGGGCGCGCCACCTCGCCCGACGGAGCAACAGGCGGCGGAGGCATTTCCGCCCCCGGTCGCGGCACCTCGCCCGTCGGCGAAACCGGTTGCGCAGGTACCTGTGCGGCTGTCGGCGCAGGAGTCGGCGCCGGAGCCGACGGCGTCGAGCCGGGCCGCGGCACCTCCTGTTCCTGCGCAGTTGCGCGATGCACAAGCAATGCGATCACCGGCGGAAAAGCCAGCGCGAAAGCGAATATCCAAACCCGACCCGATCGGGCTTTCACAAGACGCGCAACAATATTTCCCACGTGAAAATCTCCCCTTTTTAACAGCAAATCTGTGCGGTCTCGCAACCGCGTTGGCGGTAAATGGCCGTTGATTTGGCATTCCGCAAGCGAAAAAGACACAGGGGAAAGGAAAAACCTATGCTGCATGCCGTTCTGGCAGCCTTGTCGTGCACCCCAGCCCCGACAGCCCCGCGGCCCCACTCGACCTTCGCGCCCGCGTGAGACCCGAGGAAAGCAGACAAAAACCAGAGACAATCGCGACCAAAAACAGAGGCTGCCAAGAGACAAAACAGCCCGCCGCGGGTATGGATTCCGTCGCTTTTTCACCGGCGGTGCAGGAAAAGTAACTTTTTCGCATATCCGTCCGCTTCTCCGCCTCGCCGGTGCCATCCCCCCAGCGAAAGGAGTTTCCTTTATGGACCCGCTGCTTCGCATTCCGCGCGTGGCGAAAATGCTGGACGTCACCAAGAAGCGTATTTACAACCTCATCGCGGAAGGCAAACTCGAAGCCGTCAATTTGGGCGTCCGCCAGACGCGCGTCACTAGCGCCAGCCTCGAGCGCTACGTCGAACGGCTTCGCAAACGCCGCCGGGTCGAACTCGGACTGGAAGAAGACGATCCAAACGAGCCGTTCTTCCCCGACGCCGCCCCCGGAAACAGCCGACAGATCGAGTCTGAATCATGCCCTCGCAAACGTGGACGGTCTTTCGCCTGAAGTGCCGGATTGCGGACAACTATCTGCGCAATCTCAAGAAGCACATCCTGGTCCATCTGTTCGTGGCGTTTGTTTTGGCGGCGCTCGTTCTCGGCGGCGGGACAGTGATGCTCTACGAGGTGCTGGAGTTCCTGCTCGCCCAGGAAATCTTTGGCCCGCCGCTGGTCGAACGCCTCCTCGGCATGATCCTCATGGCCTTCTTCTCGATGCTCGTGTTCAGCAATCTGATCATCACGCTGACCACCACCTATATTTCCAAAGAGGTGGAATACTTTCTCAGCCTGCCGCTGACCTATCGCCAGGTGTTTGTTTATAAGCTGATCGAGTCCATCCTTTACAGCTCGTGGGCGTTTCTGGTGCTGTCGCTGCCGATTTTTATCTCCTACGGCGCGGCCAAAGGCGTGGATTCCAGTTTTTACGGGGGCGTGGTTCTGCTCGTCATCCCTTTCACAATCATTCCGGGCGCATTGGGCGCCATGATCACCATGACGTTGTCGGCGTTTTTCCCCGCGCGCAAGACCCGCACCCTCAGCATCGTGCTGTTCGTCGTCGTCATGGTGCTGATCGTGCTGATGGTCCGTCTGGTCGGCGGACGGCAGTTGATCCTTCACACGGGCGAGGTGGATTTCGACCGCATCATGTCGTTTCTGATGGTTGGCGCCATTCCGGTCTTTCCCAACTACTGGCTGGCGCAAGGCACCCTGGCGCTGGCCAACGGCCGCTGGGGCGAGTTTTTCTACTGGTTCGCCATGCTGGCGAGCACGGCGATGATGGCCGTGCAGGTTTGTCTGTGGCTGATCCCGCCGCTCTATTATCGGGGCTGGTCGCTGGCGCGCGAGTCCGCATCGCAAGTCGAAATCAAGGGCGGCTCCTCGATTCTCGACCGCATCGGGGCGTGGCTGCCGCTGCGGACGCCGTCCGATCGCGCGCTGGTGGTCAAGGATATGAAAACCTTCTGCCGCGACCCAGCCCAGTGGACGCAATTGATTATCCTCTTCAGCTTGCTGGCGATCTATATTGCCAGCATCCGCAACGCCGCCGCCAGCACGTCGGGCATCAGTCTGCTGGTGCCGCGCTGGCAGATGATCCTGTCGTTTCTGAACATGGGGGGAACCTGTTTTATCCTTTCGATTTTCACCACACGCTTTGTCTATCCGATGCCCAGTCTCGAAGGGCGGCAATACTGGATCATCGGGCTGGCGCCGATTGCCCGCACGCGTCTGATCTGGGAAAAATATTTTCTGAGCTGGGCGGTGTCCTTCACCCTTGCCGAACTCCTGATGGTGTTCTCGAACATTCTGCTCGGCGTCGGCCCCTTCATCATGGGGTTGTCTACCGTAACCATCTTTCTAGTCTCGTTTGGTCTGACCAGTATTTCCATCGGTTTGGGAGCCCTGACGCCGAACTTCCGCGAGGACAATCCCGCGCGCATCGCCAACGGCCTCGGCGGCACGGTCAGCGTGATGATCAGTCTGATCTATCTCGGCGCCGTTGTGGCGCTCGAAGTGCCGCTGGCCGCTCAAACGCTCTTGCTGAATTACTCCCTGCGCGAGAGCCTCCTCTCGGGGATCGGCATACTGTGTGTGGCGGGATTGACCGCGGTCCATGCAGCGGCGATCCTCCTGCCGCTTCGCTTCGGCCTTCGCCATTGGAGCCGCATCGAGTTTTGAAAAACACGCCGCCGATCCATGCCGCTCCAACCGTGACGTTTCCCATATAGTTCTCACTTTAACGCGCCGTATGGAGCTTACACTTCAGTGTGCCGCACAGTCACATATTCCTCTCGTTTTAGCGGCGCATTGTCCTGTGTCGGTTGAGTGCTGAAAGTTCAGGTCTGCACTATAGTGCAGAAAATAGGGCAAACTAAAGTTTGAACTACAAACGGCAAACTAAAGTTTGAACTACAAACGGCAAACTAGATTAGCGATTCTGCCCACAACAGCTTTGGCTACGCTAAACGTATCGGCCGGGCAACATCGGCAGGCGGTTCACCCTCAGGGGTTTCCTTGCAAGACCAGTTGGATTCTCTTGACCAGGTCCTGTATGGGAAAAGGCTTTTGAATAAACGGCGTGTCCGGATCCAACACCCCATGGTGAACAATGGCATTGTCGGTGTAGCCGGACATGTAGAGCACTTTGAGGTCGGGCAGGGTTCTGCGCAGGCGCTCCACCAGCTGTTTGCCGCTCATATTTGGCATGACCACATCGGTCAGCATAAGGGCGGGGCGCAGTCCCTTTTCCTCGATCAGCAGGACCGCTTCGCCTCCGTTGGCGGCAAGGGTGACGCGATACCCGTGCTGTTCGAGAAGGGTTAAAATCAATTTCCGCAGGATTTCTTCATCTTCCACCACGAGAATGTGTTCTCCCGCCCCTTTTCCGGCCGTCTCGATGACGGTTTGCTTTTTGGGTGGGCCGTTCGCCACAGTCTGCCGGAAATAAATTTTAAAAGTTGTGCCTTGCCCGGCTCGGCATACACGTAGATATGTCCGCCGGATTGTTTGACGATGCCATAGACGGTGGAAAGTCCCAAGCCGGTTCCCCGCTCGCCTTTGGTGCTGAAAAACGGCTCGAAGATATGGGCCATCACGTCGGAGGACATGCCGCAGCCGGTATCGCTGACGGCGAGGCAAACGTATTTCCCCGGCGCCACGCCCGCGTGTGTCTTCGCATACGCCTGATCCAGGTCCGCGTTGGCCGTCTCGAAGAGAAGCCTGCCTCCCGTCGGCATGGCATCGCGAGCGTTGACGGCGAGGTTCAGGATCACCTGTTCGATCTGGCTCGGATCGGCCAAAATGGGCTGCGTGTCTTCGGCCAACGCGAAGACCAGCTCGATATCCTCGCCAATCAGACGGCGGAGCATGTTTTCCAGATTCCGGAGCACCTCGTTGAGTTGCAACACTTCGGGCCGAAGCACCTGTTTGCGGCTGAACGCCAGAAGCTGGCGGGTCAGGTCTGCCGAGCGTTTGGCGGCTTCCACGATCTGCTGCGCCTGCTTCCGCAGCGGGTCCTGCGGGTGAAGTTCATGCAGGAGGCTTTCGCCGTAGCCCAGTATCACGTTCAACATATTGTTGAAGTCATGCGCGACGCCGCCGGCCAGCCGCCCGATGGACTCCATCTTCTGCGCCTGATAGAATTGTTCCTGAAGAATGGCCTGCTGCTGGCTCCTCCGCAGCTGCTCCGTTATATCGCGCTTCACGGCCACATAGTTGATAATGCGGCCGGTTGCGTCCTTGACCGGTGAAATGCTGGCCTCTTCCGTGTAAAAGATACCGTCCTTTTTCCGGTTGACAAACCGCCCCCGCCACGTCCGGCCGCTGGTGATGGTCTGCCACAGTTCCTGATAAAACTCCTGGTTCTGTTCGCCGCTCTTGAGAATGCGCGGATTCTGTCCCACGGCTTCTTCCGCGCGATAGCCGGTGACCGCCGTAAATGCAGGGTTGACATACTGGATCGTTCCGTCCGAGTCGGTGATAACAATCACATCGCCGGCCTGCTGGACAGCGGTCTGCAATCGTTCCCGTTCCGCCTCGATCTGCTTGCGGCCGGTAATGTCCTCGGCGACGCCCTCGATCCAGCCTTTTTCGGGATAGATTTTGGCCGAATACTGCGCCCAGAAGATAGAACCATCCTTCCGATAGAACCGCGCCTGGAAATTCTGAATCGTGCCGTTTTTCTGAATCTCGGCCACCATTCGTTCACGGGTACCGGGATCCACATAGTTCTTCGACGTGACATACTCGGCGATGAACTCCTCGCGGTTGTCATAGCCGAACATGCGGGCCAGCTGGTCGTTGCTTTCGAGAATCTTTCCGTCGGAAATCCGCGTTCGAAACAGGCCGACCTGCGCGTTTTGGAAAAGGTTGCGGTATGTCTCCTCGCTTTCCCTTATTTTTTCCTCCGCCCGTTTCTGTTCGGTAACATCGCTGACGATATGAACCGCGCCGGCGACCTTCTGTTCCGCATCCAGAATAGGGTCCGCAACAATCTCGAACCAGCGGTCGCCGACTTGTATCTCCTTTCGTTCCCGCTGCCGGCTGACAATGGTGCGCTGAAAAGGACAGTCGGCAAACGGCGACGGGGTTCCATGGACAATCTCAAAGCAGCGTTTGCCGATGGTTTGCTCCGGCACCAATCGGAACAACTCCGCAGCCGCCTTGTTGCACCGGACAATACGCTGATCGGCATCGAGGATGAAGATTCCGTCCTTCAGCTTATCGAACACCATTTGCCATTCCAATGAAGTCGCCGGAGATAGGGAAGGATCGGAAATCACGTTGCAACCTCCTGACTGTGGTCAACGCAACGAAGTGCTAACGCGGCCTTTGGCCATGACCACACTTGCGCAAATACATAAGCCGTCCCTTTAATTCCTCTGTGGATGGGGGGATGAACGAGGGGACAATGGTTAGTTGTGGCAGTAAGCCATGTTCGGTGCATCGAAACTTGGCCGCCGCCGTATCGGTCCGTCGCCAGACAAACGATTGTCCCGGCTTTTCCGCCCGCCTTGGACATTTTGCGATCCAGCCATCTTGCAAAGACCTTTTTGGTTGTGGCAAGGTCACGTTAGTATCCATGACGCAAATTATCTTAAGTGAAAAAAAAATAAAGCTCAACGATAAAATTTGCTGGGCGAAAAAAGTTTTCAACACGCGGTTTTACCTGCCCGCAAACCCCGCGGAACAGTTTTCCGAGCACATAGCCGATATAGCAGCCTATAGCGAGCTTCCTCGATGATTCCCTCCGCCGTGAAGGATAGGATGCAAACACCGTGTTTTCGAGTTGCTGAGCAAAATAACAGGGGAACATAGTTACCTATGTTCCCCTCGGAAATTTGCGCTCTGGCTCCCCGTGTGCAACCCTCTTCATAACCGTTCTCGTTCTCCCGCAGTTAACCAAAAACCGTTGTGATTCAATGAGCTATCAAAGAACATGTGGCCCAGGCGGACCGGAAACCCTGACAATCCCATTTCCTTATTTGCCCTACCAAAGGAGTATATCGCAAGTCGAGTCGTGAATTTGTCACAAGCGCCTCAATCCTTTACATTCACCGCCCCTAGGAGGCGGGTCCGGCGAATGGACCTCCCAGGGGGCGTTCACCCGGATCATCCGGGCGTCTTTTCCAGGGGTGAGGGTCTCGCCGGACCGTCACCCTCCTTTGGCGAAATTTCGATGAGAGGGGCGGAACGGCCCGGTGCGTTGATGGTGAAGGACAGGAAAATGCGGAGATTTCAGGCGGATGCCGGAGCTATAGAGGGGAAACTTTTTTTGACTTTTTTTCCGGAGGCCCAGCGAAATTTCGCTGGGCCGGAAGATAGGCTATTCGTCGGGGGAGATGAGGAAGAGTGCCTGCCAGCCCTTTCCGTCATCCGTTAATCGGAAGGGATCGCCTTCGATGCGGAAGAAGTCGCGCAGGTTGGCGGCGAGGAGTTCGCGGC
>JADFCW010000293.1 GCA_017161705.1 Candidatus Sumerlaeota bacterium
GCGGGGGTTAAATCACCCGCCGTCAACATTCGCATTCGATAATGGAAATCGTAGTTGGGTTTGGGCGGCTCCGTCAGGTCAAACAACCGCTTCGGCTTGCCGGCGAACGAAAACACCCCTACGCTGCTGACCCATTCGGCGCGGCCATCGCCATCCAGGTCGGCGGCCAAGCCATCCCTGTGCCGGCCTGTGCCGCCCTGCGCTGCCCCCTTTTCTCCGGTAGCAAGTGGCACGAGTGAGAGTTGCGGTCCGCGGCACAACTGGACTGGGCCGGGTGCCTTGCTGCTCGCCACAAAGACCACCACCGCATCCTGAGGGCCGCCCTCGAAATTCCCCGCGCGCACCAGCCGCAGTGCGCCCTCAAACTCTTTGGCCAGGATTTTGGTTCCCCGGGCACTGAGCACGGTCAGTTCCCGGCTAATGCCGCCCGCCAACACCACCGGCGTTTCCCCATCGAGCCGGGCCACGGCCACCTGATACACCGGCGCCAGAAGATCATATTGCCAGAGCGGCTTGCCCTCGGCGGAGAAGGCACAAACTTTGCCATCCGCGCAGGCGGCCACGATTTCATCTCGGCCGTCTCGATCAAGATCACCCGCCGCAAGATCGAACACGAATCCACCCACGGACGCATCCCACTTTGACTTGCCGTCGGCGTCAAATGCACACACGCGGTTGTCCCAGGTCGAGCCGATGATCTGGTACGCAGTTCCCAATCGCCCAACTGCAAGGCGATAAACGTTGCGCCCGCCGGTGGGAAGGGTTTCGACGCCAGCCAAGGCCGGTCCGCTCACGCTTGGGGTTAGGGTGGTCAAGCCGGCAAACAGAATGGCGCAGGGTTTCCCCCACGGCGCCAAGACAATGAAAGAACACAACTTTGCGACACGGTTTCTCATAAAGATTACCCCCCTTCGTGATTGTTCACGGAGATGTTACCCGTTCATTGGACAGTTTCCAATCTATAATAAGCAAATGTTCTTTCGGTTGTAAACCTCCTTGTCTGTTCCCTGTCCCCGCCCCCTAAAGGACGGCGCGCCGCCCCGTGGCTGGCCATGCCGGCCCGGGCGGTGTTGCTCGCTTCGGCAGCGCGTTTGGGCTCGGCTTGCCCGACCTCCAGCACTTCGGTGCCTCCAAGCGTGCTGGGCTTGCTCGTTTCGAGCGCATGATGCCCTCCAGGTCTTAGGCGGCGGTGTCCAGCAGGACGACTGCCCGCACCATCGCGGGTGAAAGACCCTCTGCTTTCAGGAAACGGTCGTTCAGTGCCACGAGGCTCGCCAGATGCGCCCCCGCCGAGTGACCGGAGAGATGCAGCCGCTTTGCATCCCCGCCCCATTCCGCGACGTGCCGCGCGGTGAAGGCCAGTGCCTTCGCCACATCCTCGCAATGCGTCGGATGCGCCACGGCAGGCGAAAGCCGGTAGTTCACGCTGATGTAAATCCAGCCGTGTGTGTTGAAGAAGGCCCCATGGCTGAGAGCGCCCTCGCGGGGGCGTGGCATTTCATCAGGCGTGATGAAACCGTCTTTGTTCTTGTCAAAGAAATCCAAGCGTTGTTCGGCCGCTGTGCCCTTGGTCTCCTCGCGGGAGATTTTGCCGTCGTTGTTCTTGTCGAACCGTTGGAAGCGCGCATCGGTTTGAGCGGACAGTTGGCTGCAAAGGAGCGCAAAGAGGGTAAAGATAAGATAGGTGATGGAACAACGGAGTTTGGAAGTCATGGGCATGCTCCTGTGAATCATTGGTTGTTTAGCGTGGGCCGCGCACGGCGACCCCCGTAAAAGGTGCGGGCTTCGTCAAGTGTCAGAACGCCGTCGCTGTTTCTGTCTATCTCCTTGAAGGCACCCGTCGGGAATTCTTCGGGAGTCAGCTTGCCGTCACTGTTGCGGTCAAGTCGTTTGAACCCTCTTCGAGGCCGCCGCCGCGACGAGGAGCACCGATCGCGCCGCCCGGCTTCCACTTGCCGCCGATCTCAGCGTTGCGGGCGTCCTGACGAATCCACTGAGCGGGCATCATCTGACTGTCCCCCGCGGCGTAGATCGCTTGCAGCTCCTTGAGTTTCGCCGGTTCTTTTGCGGCGAGATCGTTCTTTTCGCCAATGTCGTCCCTCAAGTTGAACAGGAATGTTTCGCCGCGCACGGCGACCATTTTCCAGTCGCCGGCACGCACGGCGTGTTGCCAGCCGACACGCCAAAGGAGTTGATCGTGCGGCCGCCCTGTTTGTTCGCCGGTGACGAACGGGATCAGGTTCACGCCGTCCAATATCTCGTCGTTGGACAACGAAACGCCGGCAACTGCCAGCGCCGTAGCGTGGCAATCGAAGCCCATGACCATTTCCCCATAGGTTTGACCGGCGGGCACGACGCCTTTCCACTGCATCAGAAACGGCACGCGGATGCCGCCTTCGAACACTTGCCCTTTGTAGCCGCGCAGCGGATCGTTGCGGGAGGTGGTCTCCATTGTCGGGCCGCCGTTGTCGCTGTAGAAAAAGATCAGCGTGTTTTCCTCCTGGCCCAACTCGCGCACTTTCGCCAGCACTCGCCCGACGGCTTCGTCCATCGCACTCAACATGCCTGCGTAGGTCTTGCGGTTCGGGTCGGTGATGTGCGGGAAACGCGCCTCGTAAGCTTTCGTGGCCTCCAGCGGCGAATGGACGGCATTGAACGCAAAGTAGAGAAAGTAAGGCTTGTTCTTGCTGCACTCGATGAACGCCACGGCTTCGCGTGCAAAGGCGTCGGTCAGATAGTCCTTCTCGTTCTTCACAATCCGACCATTTCGCAGAAGCGGGTCGTTCTCGCGTGGACTATCCGGGTAGTAGCTGCGTGCGCCGCTGAGAAAGCCGAAGAAGTAATCGAAGCCGCGCTCGTGCGGACGCAATCCTTCCTTGAACCCGATGTGCCACTTGCCGACCATGCCGGTAGCGTAACCGGCAGCCTTTAGTTTCTCGGGCACCGTTGGCACCGAGCGCGGCTGGCCGAAATTCGGCGACGCGTAACGTTCCGGCCCGCTGTTATGCTCGAAGCCGAATCGGTGCTGATACATCCCGCTCATCAGGCCGGCGCGCGACGGCGAACAGACCGGATGGTTCGCGTACCCGTCCGTGAACCGCACGCCGTTGCGGGCGATGCTGTCAATATGGGGTGTCGGGATATCTTTGCAACCGTTCACACCCACATCGGCATAACCGAGATCATCAGCAAGAAAGATAATAACATTGGGGTTGCGCCCGGCAGCGAACGACGACTCGAACAGGCAGAACAATGCGAGCATGAGCAGGCGTTTCTTCATGGTGTTGGTTTCTTTCTAACGGTTTTCCCCCTCGAACGGGGAGAAAGTACAAGGTTAGTGATGGGCGATCAAGGTTTTAGCGGCGTTCGGGCAGTTTTCGTTTAGTGGTTACCAGGACATCTTTAGCGGGCAGGGCTTCGGGCAGTCGAACGCCGGCGGCGGAAAGATCAGCGGATTGACCATCCAGAACTGCCGAATTGAGCGGACAGCTGCGACGGGTCTCCTGATTCGCGGTGGGAGGGACGGTGGTCGCTAAAAATACGGGCATCATTGGGGTGCGGGTGGCAAAGAAGGGGAGAGAGGCGGCGCCGAAGGTGCGGAAAGGTACGGGGCGTCCCCCGCGACTGACGGCCAAGCAGAAACAGTACGTGCGCCGATGGATCTGCGGCAAAGCCTTGCGATAATATGCGTTCGATGTTGGTCGTGGACGCGCCGGATTGTGGGGGAGTGGATGGCCGAAAAGTTTGGCGTGCGGTCGAGTGTCTCGACGGTGGGCCGATTGTTGGCCGAACTGGACAGCACCCCCAGAAGCCGTTGCGCCGTACCTTTTTCACCTGCTGCCGCTGCGCTGCGTGCAAATGCTCCAAAAGGCCTTGACCGTTTTGCCCGCACGGCGATAGCGTCCGACCCGCATGAGTCAAATTTCCAACGGACAAGGATTGCGAATCCCGATGGAAGATTCCGACGCAAAACGCAAGCCTAACTTTATCCGCACCATCATCGAGGAAGACCTTCGCACCCATAAATACGGCGGCCGCGTGGTGACCCGGTTTCCCCCCGAACCCAACGGCTATCTCCACATCGGCCATGCCAAGTCCATCTGTCTGAACTTTGGACTGGCGCAGGAATACGGCGGCCGGTGCCATTTGCGGTTTGACGACACCAATCCAACCAAAGAAGAGGAAGAATATGTCGAGGCCATCAAAGAGGACGTGCGCTGGTTGGGCTACGACTGGGGCGAGCATCTCTACTATGCGTCCGACTACTTCGACCAGTTATACGAGTGGGCGGTCCAATTGATCCGTGCCGGCAAGGCCTATGTGGACGACCTGACGGCCGACGAAATCCGCGAGTTTCGGGGAACGCTGACCGAACCGGGCCGCGAAAGCCCTTATCGCAACCGATCGGTCGAGGAGAATCTGGATTTGTTCGAGCGAATGCGCGCGGGCGAATTCCCCGACGGCTCCCGCACGCTTCGCGCCAAAATTGACATGGCCTCGCCCAACCTCAACCTCCGCGACCCGGTGATGTATCGCATTCTTCATGCACGACACCATCGCACGGGCGACAAGTGGTGCATCTATCCGATGTACGACTTTGCGCACGGCCAGTCGGACTCCATCGAGGGCATTACGCATTCGATCTGCACGCTCGAATTCGAGGACCACCGCCCCCTCTACGACTGGTATATTGAACAGCTGGGCATCTATCATCCGCAGCAGATCGAGTTTGCACGGTTGAACCTGACCTACACGGTTATGAGCAAACGGCGGCTCCTCGAATTGGTGCGCGAGGGCCATGTGCGCGGCTGGGACGACCCGCGCATGCCGACGCTGTGCGGGCTGCGGCGTCGCGGCTATACCCCTGAGGCCATTCGCGAGTTCTGCGAACGGATCGGCGTGGCCAAAGCCGACAGCCTTGTGGACTACGGCCTTCTGGAGCACTGCCTGCGCGAGGATTTGAACAAGCGCTGCCCGCGCGTCATGGCCGTGCTGCGCCCCCTGCGCGTGGTGATTGAGAATTATCCGGAAGGACAGGTCGAACAACTGGACGCGGTGAACAATCCCGAAGACCCGTCGGCAGGAACGCGAAAGGTGCCCTTCTCGCGCGTGTTGTATATCGAGCGCGACGATTTCATGGAAGTGCCGCCGAAGAAGTTCTACCGCCTCGCCCCGGGCCGCGAAGTGCGCTTGCGCTATGCGTATTTCATCCGGTGCACCGACGTGATCAAAGACGCGGAGGGCAACGTGGTCGAGTTGCGCTGCACCTATGATCCGCAAACCCGCGGCGGCGACGCCCCCGACGGGCGCAAAGTCAAAGCCACCATCCACTGGGTCTCCGCCGCCCATGCCGTCGAGGCCGAGGTACGGCTTTACGACCATCTGTTTGTCAAACCCGACCCCGACGAGGTCGAGGAAGGCAAAACGTGGAAGGACAATCTCAATCCGCGCTCGCTGGAGGTTCTGACGGGCTGCAAGCTCGAACCCGGGTTGGCAACAGTCGCGCCCGGTTATCGCTGCCAGTTCGAGCGCCTCGGCTACTTCTGCGCCGACCCCGACACGGCCGCAGGTCGCCCGGTCTTCAACCGCACGGTCACGCTGCGGGACACATGGGCGAAGATTCAGAAATCGCTGGGCGAATAGGAAAAATTGGTGGAGGCGGCGGGAATTGAACCCGCGTCCGAGGAACTCGCCAAAGAGGTGTCTCCAGGCTCAGCCTTCTCACTTCATCCCGCCGCAACATCTCCGGTTGGACAGGCTGGAGGCCGATCTCATCCGATTTTGCCGCGCGCGGGGCTTCTTTCGCCTTGCCGGACGCCTGAAGGCCGGCTTCCGGTTCGGCTAGCCCGATGGAGTCTCATTGCGCCGCCTCGGGCGAAGCGGCACAACCAGCCGGCTGGTCGGCGCCTGTCCCTCGGACGCCGGCGATCCGAAGGCAGACGCGCTGCCTCTAATTAGGCAGCGAGTGCGAGAGGTTCATCCGCACTTAAATTATGGTCCACCGGTTTAACGAGGGCGATGGAACCTCGGCCTGCTGCCCCTTCCGCGACGAACCCCGTCGAAACCGGGACGCCCCCACCGGTCGGTGGTTGGAAGGTGGTGCACGCCGGCGCGAAAAATGTCCGCAAGAGACTTCTTTTCCGCGCCGACGTTACAAAAGGAATATAGGACCAACCCGCCAGCCAAGTAAAGCCCAATGTGCTCATGCGGCCTCATGCCGCAACAAAAAGAAGTTCGCGAGATAGCTAAATCTGAACATGAAAGATTCCAGAGCGGTTGCAAAAGCCAGGGTAATCGGTTGTTTTGCGGTAAACCGGGACTGGAAAGCGGCAGCATGGCTGCCGCACTCCACAATTTTTACTCCTACCGTCGCAAAGCAAAATGCTTTCGCTTTGGACTGCGGCAGCCATGCTGCCGCTTTTACCCGACAAGTTTCCGCCAACCGAACGCCGCCGGTATCGCTAACCGGATATAGGATCCTCCACAAGGATCCACGCATTTTCACTAAATCTTTAGATGAAAG
>JADFCW010000294.1 GCA_017161705.1 Candidatus Sumerlaeota bacterium
AAGCGGCAGCATGGCTGCCGCACTCCAAAGCAGCTTTTGCAGTATCCAGTTTTGGACTGCGGCAGCCATGCTGCCGCTTTGCATTCCTGTTTCATCGCACTGCAACCGATCGCCCCGGCGGCCCTTACGACCGGCTTTGATTCTTTCGTTTAAAGATCTAGCCAAATCCAGCCAAGATGCTTATACATTTCTCTATAGAACATCGCATGTTTGGTTGGGGCGTCAGGCTGCGTTCGGTGCGGCGAAACTGGTCAGGCAAAAGCGGCAGCATGGCTGCCGCACTCCAAAGCAGCTTTTGCAGTATCCAGTTTTGGACTGCGGCAGCCATGCTGCCGCTTTGCAGTATTCGTTCATCAGAAGACAACCTATTGTCCCGGCCTTTACGGACGCCCTGGAATCTTCCCTCTTTAGATCGAGCTGCCTTGCGAAGATTTTATTATTGTGGCCGCAGGCCGCGTTAAACGCAACAAGCACCTATCGCTAGATCAATTCATAGATGCCCAGTAGCCAGCAATTGCGCCGGCGAGGAACTGGATGGAGCAGGCCGTTTGCCAGCTTCATCGCAAGGGACCAGGCGCGAAACAGCGGCGTCCAGCGCCGGCCATAGCCGGCAAAGCCGCAGTGTGGGCATCGGACGCCCTTGCCGGCAATCCAAAAGCCCATCGGCTCCGGCCGCAAACGGTAGAGCCGGCGGCTCTGCCGAAATACGGCAACGGGAACAATCTCCTTCACGCCGCGACAGACTACGCGGCCCGCGGACGCCGCCTGAAAGAGATCGCGGAGTGCGTCCGCGGTGAACGAGCGCACATGTCCGTGGGAGTGGAAATGTACGCCGCATCGGCGGCAGCGATACCGGCTGAACGTCCGGTCCTCGTTGTTGGGGACGGTGAGGACAATGTAGTGCTTTGCGACGCGGGCCAACTCGCGCAGCGCCGGCGCGAGCAGCGCGTCGTCCAGGTGTTCGAGGGCTTCGCAACAGATTGCCGCGTCGAACGTGCGGTCGGGGAAAGGCAGGCGCGCCAGCGTGCCCCGTACGGTGGCGCACATCAGTCCATGCAGCGCATCGAAATCCGTGTCCAGACCCACGACGCGGCGATCGCGTGCGAGCCGGTTTGCCAGCCAGCCGGGCCCGCATGCCGCGTCGAGCACAGTCCGCGCGTCCGGCGGAATCATGGCGACAGTTTCGTCAATCCGCGCACGGTCTAGCGGTCCAGGGGATGGGTCGGCTTGCGATGCCAAGTTTTCCAGCCCGTGTAAGCGGGAATCTCAATCTACGTCACCACTTCGGGGTGCCGGCGTCGGGAGTGAGCGGACGGCCGGTTTTGGCAACTTCCGCGCGGGCATCGTTCAGCGTCTTCTCGCATTGAGCCAGAAACGGGCTTTTCGGGAAGCTGCGCCGAAAGGCCGCGAGGAGTTTCTCCACGTGGTCCGAAGCCGCCGCTGCTTTCCGGATATCCTCGAGCGATGCCGTGTCTGCCGCCGCCTGTCGAATCATCTTGACGTAGCCGGCGACGGTTTCGGCCGACTGTTTGTCGGTCACCGGAAGGAATACAACCGCGCCTGTACCGTCGGTGTTCACGACGCCGGCCACCGATTGAAGAGCGCCGTCGCCGCGCGGCGACTCTCGAAACGCCAGACGTTTGCCGTCGGGCGACAGCGCCCATGGCACCACAAGGCCGGGGGTTTCATAGAGCGTTTTCGTTTCGCCGTTGGCCCGATTCAAGCAGCGGATCATGGACAGGGTCTTTTCATCTTCGTTGTGTGCGAAGTAAAGCAGGCTGCCGTCGCGGCTGACTACCAAGGGCCGCCCCGTTTCGGCAAGAACGGGATGGTCGGCGATCTCGCGCGCGGGTGTTCCCGGTTCCAACACGGCGATGGAAAAGCGTGCGCCGCCGTCGCCGGTCTCGACGTGCTTGACGGACACAAACCGCCTGCCGCCGGGCAACCACGCCACGCCTTGAAACCGCGCGTCGAGCACAAAGGTGTCGCTCGTTTGGACGTCGAAAAACTGGACATTGGGTCCCTGGCCGCCGCCGGCCAGCATGGCCGCCAGCCAGCGCGAATCGTGCGACCACTCCAGATGCTGGGCATTGTCCACAGGAAGAGACCGAATGATTTTTCCGTTCATGTCGAGAATGACCACGGCGGTTTTGTCGCGCACCGCGGCGATGCGGGAGCCGTCGGGCGAGAGGGCGGGCGCGGTCAGCGGCCCGCCTTCGGCTTCCTGCGTATTTTCAAACTGGGCGATGGCGTGCGCCACGCCGTCCAAACCCACGCGCTGCAGCGCCGCCGACCGGCCCTTCGCTCCTTTATCCGAATACAGCATGACATAGAGGGCTTTGCTGTCGGGCGCCCATGCCGGCCCGGAGAGCGTATCCGAGGTGGCCAGCAACCGTCGGCGTTCGAGCGTGTCCGGCGATACAACCCACAACTCCGTACCGAGCACGGCGTTGCCCGAATCGCTTTTCTTTTCCTCGATGAGGAGATTGATGTAGGCGATCCAGCGGCCGTCGGGCGACCACGCCACCGGCGACAGTATGCATCCGAGGACCGACAGCAGAAGCGAGATGGATACTGCACAGGCAAACCATTGTTTTGGGCGCATTGTCGTTCCCTCCGACTCAGATTGATCAGAGGTTTGCAAAGAGGGATCTGAAAATCCAGCAAGAAAGGAAAAGGCGGGAGGCATGGACGGCGTGGATCCGAGCGGTGTGCGCCGGTTTGTTGGCTTGAAAGCCGATTAATTTTTCCGCCGAACGAACCTGGCAGGGAAGGCCGCCGACGCACCGCCGGAATGATACGTTCCTGAATTCTGCCATCGGGGTGGAACCCGACCCTCCCACTGGGAAAGACGCCTTGCACGACGTCCGATTACTTGGGGCGAATTCTTATTTTCGCGAAAAAGCGCATAAGGCGATCGCATATCGCTTTTTTGTGGCGTGTCCGGTCTGCCGGTGTCTAACTAGTATCATTATTATTGGAGGCGTTTGCAATCGCTTTTGATTTTATTGACCGGGAGATAACAGCATGAGGAATCATGACGGGAAATTCTTCGCTGCGGCCCTCCCGCTTGCACTGTGCGCGCTTACTTGCGCGTGCAAATCTTCGCCGCCGTCCGACACCGGTCAGACGTCGTCTCAGCCGCGCGCAAAGGAACTTCACGCTCTCACTCAAGTTTCGCCAAGCGATGTCGAGCCCATCATGACCGACCTTCAGGCATGGCTGATCCTGGCCGACATGACCGACACGCACCGCAAAGCCTTCGAGGCGTTCTGTCATTTCCTCGCGGTGCGTTACCGTTTTGACCGCGCGGTGGCCGACGGCAAGGTCACCGAAGAGGAAGCCGTGGCTGCCACCCAGCCGCTTATTGACGCGATGGCGGCACTTGGCGCTCCCATGGAGGATGTTCTGATCCGGATTCTCGGCGCGCGAAAAACCATGACCCTCGAACAACGGGAACAAACCGCGTGCAAGGAAGACCCCGAGACATTCGGGGCCATTACGCTCTGGACGCTCAAGAGCAAACGCGCTGTTCCGTTGTTGATTGAACTGGCCCGGTCAAAAAACTACGAGAACCGGCGGGTGTTCGTGCGGGCGTTGGGAAGGATTGGCGATCCGCAATCTCTGACCGCTTTGCGCGAACTGGCCGAGACCGACCTCGACGAGGACTTGCGCTCCGAGGCGCGCGCGGCCATCGGCGCCATCGAAGCCGCGCAGGCGCCCAGGGCCGAATCCAATCCGCCAACCGGCGAAAAAAAGTAGCAGACATACTCCGCCGCAAACCAGCGAAATCCCTCGCCAGCCGCGCGGCTTATGCGGCGCGCCTACGCCGGCTTCGCCAGACATCAAAAATCGCTGCAGCCACAATCACGCAACCGATCACAAGGTCTTGCCAGTAAGTCTCTACTTTCATAAAGACCAGACCGCTCTTGACCACGCCCATAATGGCGGCGCCGATCAGCACGCCCGGAACGCTTCCCTCGCCGCCCATCAGCGACGCACCGCCGATCACTGCCGCCGCGATGGCGTCGAGCTCCATGCCGGCGCCCGCATCGGCCTGGGCCGACCCGAATCGGGCCACAAACAGAACACCGGTCACGGCGCTCAGAAGGCCTGAGATCACATAGACCAGAAATTTGATCCGTTGCGTGTCGATGCCGGACAGGCGGGTTGCCTCTTCGTTGCCGCCCACCGCATAGACCCGCCGGCCGAACACTGTGTTCACAAGGATTACATGAGCAGCCGCCGCCACGACGACCATAACGAGAAAGGCCATGGGCAACCCATAGACGTTCATCTGGACCAGCGAGACGAACGAGCGCGGGATGTTGAAGATCGGCTCGCCGTGCTTGAGCACATAGACCGCCCCGCGCGCCATGCCCAGCATGCCCAGCGTGACGATGAACGGTGTGACGCCCAGATAGGAAACGATGGCGCCGTTGATCGCGCCGAGCAGCACGCCGACCAGCAGACCGAGCACAACGGCGATCACCGGATGCAGAGACCAGTCCACCATCGCCATGGCACAAAGGAACCCGCTCAGACCGACAATCGAACCGATGGACAGATCAATGCCGCCCGTCAGGATGACGAAGAAAACGCCGAGAGCCAAAATCGCGGTATGGGCCACCTGGCGGCTGAGCAGGTAGCGGTTTTCTCCCGAAAGGAATTCGGGCTTGAACACGCCGATCAAAGCCATCATGGCCAGGAGGGCCAGGAAAATGCCGGCTTCTTTCCGGCGCAGCAAACGACGAATCATCGCTCCAGTCCTGCTAACGGAAACAGATGCTTATTTATTCGATGTGGGAATCTCGTTCGCGGGATGATGGATTCTAACCTTATCTCGGATGTGCGCCAATTGCGAGAAGCAGGGCGTTATTTTCCTTTCACGTCCTGAAACTCTTTTCTCATCTCCTCCATATAGGTGTCCACGTTGTCTCTGGTGATAATCAGTACACCGGTGTCAATTTCCTTGGGAAGCGGTTTTCCAGCGATCGCATCGAGCAGTTTTTCAACCGAAAGCCATCCCATCTTGTAGGTTTTCTGCGCGATGCAGAACTGGACCGTGCCGTCCTTGATGGCCGCGAGGGTGTCGGGCAGGTCGTCGAAACCTCCGAGCAGGATTTTGCCCGCTTTGCCGCGTTCCTTGAGAACGGCGGACGCCCCCGGGGCTCCTTCGGCCGAGACCGCAAAAATGGCTTTCAGGTTGGGATAGGCTTGAAGCAGTGTTTCGGTTTTGTTGACCACGATATCCATGCGTCCGCCGCCGACATCCTCGCGGGCGACGATCTTGATCCGGGGTGCCTTTTCTTTCAAGGCGCGCTCGAAGCCATTATACCGCTCATTGAGGTTGGTCGCGCCCAGTCCGCCCTGCAGCACGGCCACCTCGCCCTCGCCGTCCATGTACTTAGCCATCATCTCGCCTCCGCTGTAGCCGGCCGCCTCGTTCATCGTGCCGATGTAGCAAAGGGCCCTGGACGAGGGTGCGGGCGCGTCGAAGCAGATCACCTTGATGCCGGCGTCAGTGGCTTCCTGGATCACCGGCACGAGCGCCTGATCGTCGAGGGCGGAGATGGCGATGCCGTCCACCTTGCGGGCGATCAGGTTTTCAATCACCTCGACCTGGTTGGTGACTTTCGCCGCTTTGGCGGCGCGGTATTCGGTTTTGACTCCGTATTGGGCCGCTGCGTCTTTAAATCCCTGATAGCACGGTTCGTAGTAGGGATGCAAAAACTTCGGCACCATGACGAGGATTTTTTCCGCGGTTTGCGGTTTTCCTCCCGGCTGCTTTTCACCGCAGGCAAGAAGCATTGCGGCAGCGCTGATCAACGCCGTGCAGATTATTGCGCGAAGGGCGTCCATGGTTTTTCCTTTCTGAAAGTCGGACGAGTCGGACGCGTCAGACGAGCCGGACAAGTCGGAACGGTCCAAGGGCCTGCGTCCGACAGGCTATGCTTGCGGTTTCCTGCCCCGAAACCCAAAGAGCAACATCACCACCCCGAACGCCAGTAACGCCACCCCCCACCAGAGGTTGATGTTGAGGCCCAATGAGTGCCGATACATCTCGGTATTGGAAGATGTGATCAAACCATAGCCGGCCAAAAGCAGGCCGTAGAGGGTGAACATCAGGCCAATGGGTATGCGAACATCTACTTGCATGGCTGCCTCTCCTTTTGTGTGCAGATGACCGCTGCGCGCCGCTCTTACCAGAAAATAATGTTCAGAACCGTCGCCGCCAGCAATACGATAAAGCCCAGGGTTGCCGGCTGCTTATACCACGGCAGGTCGGGTTCTTTGAACCGCGGTGTGACCGAATAAACCAGGCCCTTGAGATCGCTGTCCGTCTTGGTTTGCCGCGTCAGAAGCGAGATCGCAATGGTGACAAGAAAACAGACGGTCCAGGCAATGATAGCCGTCCAGAAATTCTGTGCCATCTCGCTGGGATACTGGTGG
>JADFCW010000295.1 GCA_017161705.1 Candidatus Sumerlaeota bacterium
GGCCCACACCCCCCTTCCCACATCCTGCCTCCCCCTTCCCGCATCCCCCACCCCGTCGTTGCGAGGGCCGCACTTTGGCTATGGGCTCTCTATAATGGGTGTGTATTTGTATCTTCTCGGAGCTCCGGTTTCGTTCGGAAACATATCTCTTGAGATGGACGCTGCATTGAAAGACGCTGAAGGAAATGTGATTTCGCAAAAGACACTTGCCGGGAAAACCGAGATTATTGAATCCGCTTATATCATGCACTCTTTTCCAAGACATCTGCCGGAGGTCTATGAACCAGTCTCGGCCGATTTGCGACGGTTTATCCTTGATTGTCTATCAAAAGCTCCGTAAAGTAGGCTGCCTTGCCTGATTAGGCATGGATTGCGAAAAGGTTGATTCATTGTGTCACGACTCATCAGTAACTGAAAGAAGCCCTGAAATGCGGCACGTCTATAAAGATGCGGGGATTATGCTTTGCCTTGTCGCGTTAATTTCTTGTACTATGATTCCGGGCAAACCGCGACAAAACCAAATAATTCAATCAACTGGGCGATTGGCTATCGCCGGCTCCCTGACGAAAACTACGAGTATTTTCCAAATCTTGAGAATTTCGGCTTAATTGTGCGAAACAAAGTCGGCAATACTACCGCTCGGGGAAGGGCGTCAAGCAGCCCTCTTTGAGAAGTTTCAGGCAGAGGGCGCCCACGGTTTGCAGTTGTTGTCGGCCCCATTGCTTTGTCGGCTGCGGTCGGCCTTCTCACGAAGGCGGCTACGGTCGGTCTCGTCACGTGCGTCGCTTTTAATTCTTCCTTCTGCAGATGGTACAAAAGGCTTGCATTTCGGCGGGAGATGGGCCAGGAAGGTTGTGTTTTGAAGTGAGCGGCAAGAGACGCGACCGATGAACGACCGAACGCGGCAAATTCTTGGGGAAATGCGCAAAGCGATGTCACAGCTTTATGGGCAGCGCCTTCAGCGCGTTGTCCTTTTTGGGTCCCACGCGCGGGGCGATGCGGAGGAAGGATCGGACATTGACACATAGGTGGTGTTGACCGGTCCCGTCGAGCCCGGAAAAGAGATCGCCCGCGTGGGCGGTGTCACGGCCGCGTTGGGTGCGTCGAAACTTGTCGGGCAAAAGCGGCAGCATGGCTGCCGCAGCCCAACGCAAAAGCATTCTGCTTTGCGGCATCAGGAGACTACGAAGGAGAACTTTTGGAGTGCGGCAGCCATGCTGCCGCTTTGCTATATTTACCACAAGACAACCTATCGCCGTGGCTTTTCCGGCCGCCCGAGAATCTTTCAGGTTTGAGATCCAGGCATCGTGCGAAGACGTTTTCGATTGTGGCAAAAGGCCACATTACGACGACCGCCTCAGCTGGTCTATAGCGACAAAGATCACGATAAAAATGCCGATGAGGATTTCCTGCACGTAGTTGCCCCAGCCCAGCAGATCGCCGCCGTTGCGCAGGAAGGCCATCGCCAAGGCTCCCACCAGAGTGCCCAGAATGCTTCCTTCGCCGCCGCTCAGCGAGCCGCCCCCGATGACCACCGCCGCAATCACGTCGAGTTCCTGCCCGACCGCCCCCGTCGGATCGCCGATGGTCAGGCGTGAAAACAGTAGCACGCCGGCCAGACCGGTCAGCAGTCCGCTCAGCGTATAAATGCGGATTTTCACCCACTTCACTCGCACACCGCAGAGCCGCGCCGTCGCCTCGTTCGAACCGATCGCCGTCGTATAGCGGCCGAACGTTGTATAACGAAGCAGCACGGCCATGGCTGCAACGGCCGCAACCATGATCCACAGGCCGGGAGAAAACACCAGGTGCTCGATCTTTTCGCGCACCGCCTCGGGGATCGCCCGAAACCATTGCGGCTCGAGGGCCAGCCATTCCGGTTTCGGCGAGCGAAGCATCAGGTCGTTCAGCCATGTGTCGGGCGCATAGACGGACTGGTCCTGGGCCAGAAGTTTCGCCATGCCGCGCGCCACGCTCCACATGCCCAGCGTTGCGATGAACGGCACCACGCGCAGAACCGTGATCATGGCGCCGTTGCACAACCCGCATACCCCGCCGACCCCCACGCCGGCCAGTGCGGCCAGCCACGGGGGCCACCCGGCCTTCAGGGCCAGTGCGACCACCACGGTTGAAAGCGCCAGCACCGACCCCACGCTCAGGTCAATCCCGCCGCTCATGATGACAAACGTCATGCCCGCTCCCGCAATGGCGATGACGGTGGTTTGAATGACGACTGTTTTGAAATTCAGGAAGGTGAGAAACCCCTGGGCAAACAGGGAGAACGGCACAATCACCAGCGTCAACCCCACGAAGGGAAGGAGCAGGGTAACCACGCGCGCCAGACCGCGCCGGACAACCGGTTGCTGCAACTCGGCCATAGGCGATGGTTCGGTCATCGTATTCTCTCCAGGGCCCATTCGACGGCCTCGCGGACATCGCCGCAGATGCAATCGGGGCGGGCGGAAAACTTCCCGTCGCGCCCTCCCTGGCCGGTTCGGACGAGCGCAGTGGGAAGACCCAGCCGCCGGCCCGTTTCGACATCGCGCGTGGTGTCGCCGATCAGTACCGAATGTGCAAGATCAATGTTGAGCTCGCGTGCCGCCTGCAACAGCAGGGCGCCGCCCGGCTTGCGGCATTCGCACTCGATCTTCAACTCGGCCACTTCTCCCGGATAGCCGCGGCTGGGATGGTGCGGGCAAAAATAGATGCCGTCGAGCACCGCCCTGTGCTCCGCCAGGAGCATCTCCATCCGGCCGTGAATTCGTTCCAGCTGCTCGAATGTGCACAAGCCCTGTGCCACGACCGGCTGGTTGGTGACGAGAACCGCTAAGGCGTGGCTTTGATTGACTTTTCGAACGGCCTCGGCGGCGCCGTCCAGAAGCCGCATATCCTCGACCTTGTGAAGGAATGGAACATGCTGGCAAAGTGTCCCGTCACGATCGAAGAAAACGGCGGGCAGCGCGTGCTTGCGATGGCGACGGGCGATGCGGCCGGTCTGCCAGTCGCTGCGGACGGCGGCCAGCCGCGCCGGTGTCCCGATGTCCTTGAGATACTCGCGTGTGCGGTAGCCGAATAGCGGCAAGCCGGCGGCCTGTGCGGCCGGAAAAACCTCGCGCATGAAGTCGCTCGCACCGTCGGGGATGCAGGCGGCCGCGCGCTGCGACACGACATAGAGCGCGGCGTTGCCCAGATTGCGCCACTGGGGTGCGGGCGGATGGGGCTTGCGGTGAAAGCCGCGGATTCGCCCGTCGGCGTCCAGCTCGACCAGATCGCTGTCGCGCGGGTGGTCGCTGGGATGAACGACCAGCGTGGCGGCCGCGTTGCGTTGGCAATGAAACTCCGCCAGCGCTTCGAGGTCCATGTTCACCATCACATCGCCATACAGGACAAAAAAAGAATCGCCCAGTCGGTCGCGCAGAGGGCGAATTCCGCCGGCGGTTCCCATGGGCCTCGATTCCGTATGATAGTCGAGCGCGACGCCGAGTGCCTCGCCCGAACCGAGCCGCTCGCGGAAAGCCGAAAGGTCGCGCTCCCGGACGGTCACGTGAACCCTGACAATGCCGTATCGCCGGAGCAGGCGGATTTGATGTTCGATCAAAGACTGACCGCCGATGTCCAGCAAGGCTTTGGGGGTGGCGCGCGAGACGGCGCGAATGCGTTCGCCCGCTCCCCCGGCTACAATGACGGCCTGAAGACTCATGATGGGAATGCTCCGGATTTTGCGGT
>JADFCW010000296.1 GCA_017161705.1 Candidatus Sumerlaeota bacterium
GCGTGCGCATCAAGTCGCGAACGGCGGCGCGGATCGCTTCCTCGGCGGTGTGACGCGGCTGCCAGCCCAGAGAGCGGATTTTGTGTGCATCGTAGCGGAAGTGCGTCACGTCGCCGGGCCAGCCGCGCGAGTCGCCCGTGTATTCAATGCGCGTGCCGGCCAGGCCCATCTCGTCGGTAACGATGCGGGCGATCGTGCTCACAGACAGCGTCTCTTCGCCGCCGAGATTGAACAGGTTGACCGGCTCGTGCGAGTGTTCCCACCCCAGCATCATCCCGTCAATCACATCCTTGACGTGCGCGTAGGGCTTGTTCTGGCGGCCGTCGCCGAACACGACCAGCCGCGAGGGATCCTGTTTCAACCGATGGACAAAATCATAAACGCAGCCATGTGTCAGGCGCTCGCCGACGACGTTGGGCAGGCGGAAAATCCAGACCGAAACGCCAAACATCGCGGCATGGGCGCAGAGAAAAGCCTCGGAGGCCAGTTTGGCCGCACCGTAAAACGACGCCGGACACATCGGTCCGCTCGTTTCGCTCAGCGCTGTTTCGTGCACACCATAGACGGTCGAGGAGGACGGAAAAATGATCTCCCGCGCGCCGAATCGCCGCGCACAATCGGCCACGTGGAATGTGGTCAGAAAGGTCTGCCGTAGGTCCAGGTCGGTTTGCTCGCTTCCCTTGCGAATGTCCGAATTGGCAGCCATGTGGAAGACGGCCTCGTAGCGCTCTCGCGCAAACAGAGCATGCAGCGCCTCCACCTCGAGGAGGTCGGCCTCGATAAAACGAAAGGCGCGGTTGTCGAGGTGGTGGGCGATGTGCTCGATTCGCCCCAGCGACAAATTGTCGAGCGCGTGGACTTCGTCGCCCCACGCCAGCAGGTGGTCGCACAGATGGCTCCCGATAAAGCCGGCGCCGCCGGTCACAAGGATTTTCATGGAAGCATCATCTCCATCATTCGGCGGCCGACGTCGCGGAGAGTCGCTTCGTCGCCGCGCAGAATGGCTTCGCCGGCGAGAACAAACGCATCGCCGCTGGTATGCGTGCCCGCTTGCGACGGCGAAGAGAAAACCTCGGTTGTTCGGAACCCGGCGCGCAAATCAAAGCCGTCGCGCCCAACGGCGATCAAGTCGCACGCCAGATCGCGCAGCAGGCCCGGATAGACCTCGTGCGCGCGAACGATTCGGTCGAACACCGCCTCGCCCGTCGCAGGGTACCGCGTTTCGGCCAAGGCATCCGCGATGTCGCTCATCAGCGATTCGGCCTCGGCGGCTCTGACGCAGCCGCGCCGCTCGCGTCCGGCGCGGTTGATGAAAACCCGGCCGGGCAGCAGCGAAAACGCGAGCGAGGCGTCTGCCACCGGATCGAGATTCATCGCCTCGGCCGGAGTGTATTGAAGAAAACCGAGGTCGCGCAAGAGTGCGTTCACATTGACCTCGCAGCGCGAGCGGGCAAAGCCATGGTCGGACAGGATCATCCAGCGCGCCTTGCCGGTGACCCGATGTATCAGTTCGCCGGCCAGCGCGTCCACAGCGCGGTAAAACTCCCAGAACGCCGCGTGCTGCGGATGGTTTTCATCGTCGGCGGCGTCCCAGAGAAAATGATGAAGACGATCCGTCTCCATAATATGGAGTTGAAAAAAGTCCCACGGCTCGCGTTCGAGCAGCCAGAGGGCAAGGTCGCGCCGTCCCGCCAGGGCCTTGTGGAGAGCGGCCAGAAACGGTCCCTTGTCCTCGCTCTTCCCCAGCGCCGCCTCGACGTCCACCACATAACCGATCTCTTGCAGCTTGGCGGCGACATCCGGCCGCACGGTTGCGCGATCCAGCGACGGGCAGAGAAACCCCGCCACCACGCAGCCGCGAACGGCCTCGGGCGGATAGGCGCCCGGCACATTGATCGAAACTGCCGGCCGTCCGCGGTCGCTCAGGCGAACCCAAACGGGCGCGGCGCGGCGGTTGCGCGCCGTCGGGATGAACAGATCGCCTGTTTCGGCAATGCGGTCCACGAATCCGAAAATGCCGTGCGTGGCCGGATCGCTGCCGGTGACAAAGGAAGTCCATGCAACCGACGATACGGCAGGCAACTCGGAGGCGATTCGTTTCATATACGCACGACCTGCCAGTTCGCGCAGATGGGGCAGCCTGCCCGACGCCATGCCGCGTTGGAGAAAAGAGTACGGCACGCCGTCGAGGCCAAGAACAAACAGACGCTCAATCGGGCTGGCCCGCGCCATGGGTCTGCAGATAAACCTCGGTCCTTTTCAGTTTTAAAAGCCGGCAATGGAAAAAACGCCAGCTTTCCGATGAACGGGAGAATCGGCGCCGGAGCGTTCTTTGGCAAGAATTAACCGCAGGGCGCGCAGGCAAAGTGGCGGCAGGCAAAGGCATCATGTAGTTGTTGACGACACGGCGAGAAAGAGCGTAGGTCCCTGAACCTGGGCGGCCTCAGGTGGGAGCACAAAGGCTGGCTTGCGCTGTCAGGCGCCGCCGCCCATCGTCACGCATCCATCTATTGAAACTTGGAGGTATCCGTCATGCTCGATCGTCGCGACTTTTTGCACACGGCGGCGCTCGGCGC
>JADFCW010000297.1 GCA_017161705.1 Candidatus Sumerlaeota bacterium
CATAGACCAAAAGCGCCCGTCGAATCGCCTCGATTAAGGAAGCCGCATCGGGCTGAGTGAAGATGAAGCCCGTCTTGCCCTCCTGGACGGTGTCTTTCAGACCGCCTGTCGCCCGCACCACCGGCAGGCAACCGTAGCGCATGGCGATCATCTGCGCCAGGCCGCAGGGTTCGTAGCGCGAAGGCATCAGGAGCATGTCGGCCCCGCCGTAGATGAGATGACTGAGCGCCGCGTCGTAGCGCAACACCGCCTGGACGCGTTCCGGATAACGCGCCTGCAGGCTGCGGATGGCAGCCTCCAGTTTTGGATCGCCGGTGCCGAGCAGGACAAACTGCCAGGGGGTGTCGGCCATTTGGGGCAAAGCCTGCAAGATGAGATCGAGGCCTTTCTGTTCATCCACCCGGCCCACCACTGCCAGGAGCGGCAAGCGAGCCTCCGGCGGCAAGCCCATCTTCTTCTGCAAGGCCAGTTTGTTCTCCAGCCGTCCGCCCAGGTCATCGGCAGTGAAAGGCGCCGTCAGATGTTTGTCGTTCTGCGGATCCCAGACGTGGACGTCCAGCCCGTTGAGGATGCCGGTGATGGAGTTGGCGCGCGTCTTCAGGAAATCTTGCAAGCCGCAGCCGAACTCCGGAGTGAGAATCTCGCGGGCATAGGTTTCCGAGACCGGCACGATCGCGTCTGCCGCCCACAGACCCATAGGCAGGGGCTGGCTGCGCGCCCAGCGAGGCAGGGCCTCGTCGCTGAGCGGCGCAAGGCCATAGGAGACAAGCACCTCTTCAGCCTCTCCGCCCATGAATGGCAGGTTGTGGAGCGTAATCAGCCCCGCCGAGCGGGAAAAGAAGGCGTCGCCGCGGCGCGAACGCAAGGCATACAGCGCCAGGGCCGTGTGCCAGTCGTTGGCGTGGACGATATCCGGCCGCCAGCCCATCCGGCGGGTCAACTCCAGGGCTGCCAGAGAGAAAAAGGTGAACTTTTCCAAATCCTGACGGCTGTCGGCAGAATAGACAGTCGTGGCCGTCAGAAACGGCAGGCCGGTGATGAAATAGACCGGCACGCCATCGAGGCTGCGTTCAAAGACTTGGGCAATCAGGTTGCCGCCGCGCCGATAGACGGGAAACTCGATCACCGGCAGGAGGGTGGACGATTCGGACTGGATGACCCGATGGAGCGGAATGACCAGGCGCACGTCCAGCAGCGAGCCGCCGGTCATTTTGGGGGAAAGGCCGCGCAAAGCCGCCGGCAAAGAACCGGCTACATCGGCCAATCCACCTACTTTGACAAACGGTTCGGCTTCCGAAGCCAGGAAGAGGATGTTGAGGGTTTCGGCCATCGAGTCTATTTTACAATGAAATTCGATTTTCGAAACCGCTCTTCCCGATCCAAAGACCAGCGACGTCCCTCGCTGGTCTTTTACTTAGGAGGAGAAAAAATCAGCCTCGTCTGCGCAATCTGCGGATAGATTTGGTATTTCAGCAATCCAGTGGCAACTCTGAGGCGCTGACCAGGCAGTGGCTAGTGCAGCGTGAAATCGTAAGAGTCTACGCCGCTATCAATCCATAGGCCAGAGGCCGGGCCGGTGCGTAACCGCAGGTCGCTGCCGGCCAGGAACAGCAGCCGGGCAGAATCCACCCATCGCACGCTATTGGCCTCAGCGCCGACATCCGAAACAAGCGAGAACCCAAAACCAGGATACCCATAGTAAGCATTGGACGGCATCGGGTTCCAGTAAACGAATTGGCTCGAATCGGGCGCCCAGCCAATCGTTCCCTCCTGGCCGCTGCCGGCGGTCAGGACAATCGTCTCACTGCCGCCAATCTGACGCACCAGCAAGGTAGACAACCCGCCGCTTTCCTGCGTGTATAGCACCCGCGTCCCATCCGGAGAAAGGAGCGGGAAGTCGACGAAAACCGGCGCGGCGACGAAGGAATCGATCAGCGTCGCGCCGCCCGTCAGCGGAACGTACCAGACCTCGGTCGGCTCGGTCGGGACGCCGAGCGAATCGTGGGCCGGGATCACCGTCCACAACCCCGAGGAGTCGGCCTTCCAGGTCACCTGGGGCAGGTAGAACCACTCGCTGTACGTCATCACAAATTCGAAACTCAGCACGCTGGCGGCGCTGCCACTCGCCAGATCGAAGAGAACGATGTTCTCGGGCTGCGATAAGGCCAGGGAACGGCCATCCGGCGAGAAATATCCCCAACCGCCGGCGTCGGCCGCCAAGAGCAGAGACGGCGACGTGCCGGCATCGGCATCCACGCGGTGCAGATCGAGAACAGGCACCGTATAGGCCTCGCCCTGGGCCGAGGTGCCAAAGTAGAGGACGTGCGTTGACGGCTGCCAGGCAAACCAATGCAGCACGCCGGTGCCATATTCGGGCGAGACAAGACCCGACAGATAAGAGGTCCCCACCAGGACGCGCTCATTGCTGCCGTCCCTATTGACCGCCCACAACTCTTCGCCGCGCCGGAAGGCAATCACCGCGCCATCGAAAGAAATGCGGGGGTCAAACGCGCCCCCGGAAAAGGTGAGCTGGCTCGAGCCGCCCGCCTCGTTCCACAGCCAGATGTTTCCCGCCTTGGCATAGGCAACGGACAGAGACGGCGAGACCGGCGGCGCAGCCGTCTCACTCTCTGTGGACACATCGGGGGGGACGCCATCACTCCCCGTCGGGGCAGGTATGCCGCCCGGCAGACCGCACGCCAGAATCGAAAGGATCAACAAAGCCACAGGGAAGATCAAAAATTTTCGCATATTTCACTCTCCTTTGTCCTAAATAATAACACAAACAAGGTCAAATCTGAAAATCTTTTAGAGAAATGGCAAAAAACGAACTCTGGCAATGCGCTGGTGGATGCCCCCAGAGACAGACCTTTCAAGAGGCCTGGTTGCCGGCCCTCGATTTCCAATCGTAATGACTCATCACCACCGAGGCGGGCGCGCCGCCGATCAGCAGATCATTACCCGGAAACCTGCGCGTGACGACGCTTCCCAAGGCGACCATCACCCCATCCTCGATCGCCGCCCCCGGCCCAAAGCGGACCGCGCTGCCGAGATAACAATCCTTCCCGATTCGGACATGACGACGAGCGATGCCGGCCCCATGTGTCCAGAACTGCGATCCGATCCCAGCAATCCAGGAACCGGATCCGATCTCTAACAAGCCACACACATCGAAATAGTGGGCCGAAGTGATCAAGACATTCTCTCCGATGATGAGCCGCCGAGCGTATCCCTGACCATGCTGGAGAGTCCAGAATCCGCACACAAACCGGTTCTGGTCGCCAATCTTGACTCCATCGGCGATTTCGACCGCCATCGGGCCGGCAAACAGGTTGAGATAACCGATTTTGCATCGCCCCAGCCTGGCCGAGGCAACGGCGATGAGCGTCCCAAAACCAATCCGCGCCCCTCAATCTTATATCCCAGCAACAGGCGGTAGGCCAAGACCCGCAACCCGTTGCACGGCAAGAAAGCCGCAAAAATGGCACCCACAAATTTCAATCTCGACATCGAAGACGCTCCTCTCCGGCCCAACAGACGACCAAGATGGGTAGATTATAGCATCTCTCCTCTTTCCCGCCGCGCAGGCCCAAAACCGACAACTGCCCACATCCTGACGCTTGCTCAATCATGAAGTCACAAGCCTAAAAAATTTGCACGAATTTTCCCCTTCGCGAAGACCCGCATCCTTTGTCGCAAAAAAGAACGATGGGCAATCCCCAACCAAAAGGGTTGATTCTGGAAGGAATTTCGCCTATACTTAGGACATAGAAAGAAAGGATGGGGCATGAAAGAACGACGGAAAGCCAAACGGCACACGCTGATCTACTACATGCGCGCTTTTGATGCGCGCACGCGCAACCTGCTCGGATACCTGGTTGACATCGCCGAAAAGGGCGCCATGCTCCTGTGCGACGACCCCCTGCCGGTCGGAGAAACTTTCCGAATCAAACTCGAACTCACCGAAGATATCGCCGACAGTCCCTTCCTGGAAATGGTTGCCCGCAGCGTCTGGTGTCATCCCGATATCGACCCCCATTTCTACAACGCCGGCTTCGAGATCCTGGAAATGTCGCCGGAGGGCCAATTGGCGATCGGACGCATCATCGAGACCTATGGCCTGCAAGAACAGCGGCGCGCCATCGCCAACCGTCCGACCGAGCCTCCCACCAACAAGAATTGAGTTCCTGAAAGAGTTGCAGGAAGCCGCCCCATGCATGAGCGACGCAAGCAACCGCGTAAAGAAATTTCCTACTATATCTGTGTGATGGACAGCACATCTGGCCAGATGATCGGTCATTTGGTCGATGTAGCCCCCTCCGGCCTGCGCATCGACAGCCACCTGCAGATCCCGCCGGGAGTGCCGTTCCTGCTCCAGATCGAATTGGTCGGCGAACTGACCGACAATCCGCTGGTGACGCTGGCCACCCGCACCGTCTGGTGCAAGCCAGACGATATCGAGCCGAACGTCTACAACATCGGCCTGAAAGTCGAAAACCTGACCCAGCAGCAAGCCAGTCTGCTCGAAAAAATTGCCCAGCAATTCGGCAAGCGCGAATCCCCTTCCTATTACACACCGCCCCGATTTTGATCGACCCAAACCTTCCCCTTGCCGAACTCCATCGGCATCTTGACGGCGCCGTCCGCCTCGAGACCATCCTCGATCTCGGCCTCCGCCACCATCTGCCCCTCCCGGCCTTCGACTTGGAGGGGCTGCGGCCACACGTCCAGGTCACCACACCCCAGCCGGGCGTGATGGCCTTCATCGCCAAATTCCACTGGATGACCGCCGTGATGGTGGACTACGACGCCGTGCGCCGCATCGCCTACGAAAACGTCGAGGATCTCAAAAACGAGGGCCTCGATTACGCCGAACTGCGCTTCAGCCCCTGGTTCATGGCCGAAGCAAACGGACTCGACCCCGCCGGCGTGACCGAGGCAGTCGTTGACGGCGTCGCCGCGGCAGCGCGCGACTTCGATGTGCGCGTCAACCTGATCGGCATCCTCAGCCGCACCTACGGAGCGGAGACCGCGCGCCGCGAACTGGACGCCCTGCTCCGCTGCCGCGACCACATCACCGCCCTCGACCTGGCCGGGGACGAAGTCCACTTCCCCGCCGAATGGTTCCGCGACCACTTCCACCGCGCCCGCGCTGCCGGCTGGCGCATCACCGTCCACGCCGGAGAAAGCGTCGGGCCGGAAAGCATCTGGAGCGCCCTCCGCAACCTGGGGGCCGAACGCCTGGGTCACGCCATCCGCGCCGCCGAAGACCCGGCCCTGCTCGATTATCTCGCCGAACACCGCATCGGAATCGAATCCTGCCTCACCAGCAACGTCCAGACCTCCTGCGTGTCAAACTACGCCAGCCATCCGCTCAAGACCTTCCTGGGCCGCGGCCTCCTGGCCACCCTCAACACCGACGACCCCGGCATCAGCGGCATTACCCTGCCCTACGAGTACCAGGTCGCTGCCCCGCAGGCCGGCCTGACGCCGGAAAAAATCCGGCAGGCGCAGGCCAACGCCCTCGAGGCAGCCTTCCTGAGCGAGGCGGAAAAACAGGACTTGCGAGATCGGCGCGCCCGGCATTGACGTTAAGTCAGACCGCTTTTCTTCGCTGGCGGCGAAAAGACCTCGACACAGCGTTCGATCGGCCTGCTCGGACCGTAATAACCGCCAAGACGCGGAGAACGCCAAGAATCTTCCCGAAGTCGCCAAGAAAAGCCCTTGGCGACTTCCAAATCCGCTTGGCGCCTTGGCGTCTTGGCGGTGAAGATTATCTTGCGAATAAAGTCAACTGATTTTTGGATACCCTCCGCTTGAAAACGCCAAATCCTCTTTATCCGCGTTTATCTGCGGCTGAAAACATTTCAAAACCCTCTTTATTCTGCCGACCGGGGGAAATCCACAGTTAAAATTGAAGTGATTTAAACTTTCAAGAAACCATTCGGTAATTCTCATAAACCACAGATCAACGCGGATGAACGCGGATGAAAAGATGAACGTTTCTCTATTAGTCAACATACTTCGCCGAAATCAAAGATTCTGTGACGTTTATCAAACCAATCTGCGTTTATCTGTGTTCATCTGTGGCCGAAATTAAGTTACCCAATGCTCTCTTTTGGAAAAGGTTAAATCAGTTCATTGTAAGTGACAAAGGAGGCTTTTTTTGCTACAATGAAACCGTGAAACGCATCTCTGCGCCCTGGCGCATGTCTTTTCTCCAGAAACCACAAAGCGGCTGTGTCTTCTGTGAACTGCAATCACAAC
>JADFCW010000298.1 GCA_017161705.1 Candidatus Sumerlaeota bacterium
ACCCCCGCTTCGCTTTCGGCCGAACCTCCTGCCATGTCATGCCCAACGCCGTCGCCGCCGCCAGCCGAACCGGCATCCTTGCCAGCCGCACCGCCCGCAGCCCCTGAAGACCTCGCGCCATTCAGCAGCGGCTCCCGCCCCCGCGCCCTCGCCCAGATTGACAATACCTATATTGTCGCGCAGACAGACAACGGCCTGTTGCTCGTGGATCAGCACGCCGCCCATGAGCGTCTGCTGTATCTGCGCGCAAAGGACCAAGCCGATCGCCTGGCCGTTCAATCGCTCCTCGTCCCGATTTCTGTCGAAATCAAACCGGCCGACCGGCCCCTGATGGAAGGCCTTATCCCCGTTCTCCTGACCTTGGGCTTCGAGGTCGAAGCCTTCGGCGGCACCACGTTCGTCGTGCACTCGGTGCCCGCCGCCTTCGAGCACCTGGACGTCCCGCGCTTCATTGCCGATTTACTCGACGAAATGGCCAACGAAGGCCTTTTGCGCGAAGCCGATCGCCTGCGCGAACGCGTCACCGCGAGCCTCGCCTGCCATGCCGCCATCAAAGCAGGCCAGCCCCTTCAGCCCGACGAAATGCAACGCCTGCTCGACGACCTGCTGGCCGCGCGCCTCGCCTTTACCTGTCCCCACGGCCGGCCTACAATGATCCTTCTGACCCGCGACCAGCTCGACCGTCAGTTCAAGCGCACATAGCCGCGCCTCGACTCACTTGACCCGCCCGCGGACTTTTCCCTCAGCGGTAATCCCTTTCATCGGGCTCGCGCACGGTCTCCAGCAACCGTCTGACAATGTCCTCGACGCTGACGCCCTCGGCGTCGGCGTTAAAGTTGGTAAAGATGCGATGCCGCAGCACAGCCGGAGCCACCGCCCGCACGTCCTCGCACGATACGTTGAGCCGCCCATCGAGTATGGCCCGCGCCTTGGCGCCCAGAATCAGGTATTGACACGCACGCGGCCCCGCTCCCCAGCTCACCCAATCCTTGATGAACTTCAGCGCCCCATCGCCTGATTCCGCCGGCCGCGATGCCCTCGCCAGCCGCGTGGCATACGTCACCACATGTTCTGACACCGGCATCTGTCGCACGATCGTCTGCAGCTGCAAAATCGCCCTGGCGCCCATGACCACCCGCAGCGGCTGTTCCTGATCGCGCGTGGTCGCCCGGGCAATTTGCTTCTCCGATTCCTCGTCCGGATAGCCGATGAGAATCTCGAACATGAAGCGGTCCAATTGCGCCTCCGGCAGCGGATACGTTCCTTCCTGCTCGATGGGGTTTTGCGTGGCCAGAACGAAAAATGGCAGCGGCAGCTCATAAGTCGTTCCGCCGGCGGTGACGTGATATTCCTGCATGGCCTCCAGCAGCGCTGCCTGGGTCTTTGGCGGCGTGCGGTTGATCTCGTCCGCCAGAACAATGTTGGCAAAGATCGGCCCCTTGAGAAATTTGAACGCCCGCTGGCGCGTGGCCGGATCCTCTTCCAAAATATCCGTGCCGATGATGTCCGACGGCATTAGATCGGGCGTGAACTGGATCCGCTTGAATTGCAGCTGAAGCACTTGCGCGACCGTGCGCACCATCAGGGTCTTGGCCAGTCCCGGCACGCCGACCACAAGACAATGGCCGCGGCAAAGCATCGCCGTGAGCATCTGTTCGACCACGTCGCGCTGGCCGATAATGACCTTCGAGATTTCCGCGTAGATTTGGTCCCGCGCCCGCCGCACCTGCGCGATTTTTTCCGGATCGAGTGCGCCAATTGCCGGTCGCGCCGGCGCAGCCTGTGCCGATGGTTCCGGCGATTCGACAGATTCGCGGCTTTCATCCATGCTGAAACAAATCCTCCTGCCCCACACCCTCGCGCGGCGGCCATTTGCCCGCGGCCGGATGCTCCGCGCGCGCTCTGTGCAATCGCTCAACGATCGCCTCGACGCACTGCCGCGACCCCTCTTCGCCCGGTTCCAAACGCTGCGCCCCGGCGAACAGCAGACTGTGATTACCCGCCGCCGACGGCGGCACCGGTTGAGGGTAGATTACCGACCACAGCGGTTTTCGCAGCCGCCGCGCTTCCCGAAACGCATACGCCGAGCCCCCCGTCAGTCGGCACTCGACCACCAGCAAGCCGTCGCCCAGCGAGGCAATAATTGTATTGCGAAAAACGGGAAGCTCGGACGTGACGGCCGCTTCGGGATGGAACTGCGAAAGAACAAGAAGGTTCTCTTCATTTGTCAGCTCTTGCAACTGCGGAGCCAGTTCAAAGGCAAAAATCCCGCATGGCAGAACCAGCGTGGTCGAGCCGCCTCCGCGCAGCGCCCCTTCGTGGGCTGCCACATCAATACCGCGGGCATGTCCGCTCACAATGTGGATGCCCCTTTCCGCCAATGCCCGCGCATAGGCGCGCGCACTCTCGATGCCGGCCGGCGACGGACTGCGCGTGCCCACCATCGCCATCGCCGCTCAACGTAAGTGTGTCAACTTTCCGATGGCATAAAGAAACGTCGGCGCATCGAATCCAAGGTCGCTCAGCAACCGCGACGGATAGACGGGATCGTTGATGGGTATAAACCGCACATGCTCGCGCTGCATCCGTGCCACGATTTGATCCACCTGATAGGACGACGGCGCATCGTGTCGCAGCGCATGCGCAATCGTGGGCCAACGCGTCAAAAACGGGCGCGCTTCATGCTCCGGCAAATCGAAAAACGTTTCGAGCGCGAGCCCCGCGCCCTCGAGTTCCACCAGCCATTGATTCCACGTGCGCGAACCAACGGAACGACAAAGCGACAAACGAACCCAGGCGCGAATTTGGCGGCTATTCATGGTCGTGCGGTGTTCGGCCTCCGGTTGACTCGCAAAATCTCCAATCCTCCAAACCGCCCTGCAGACTGTACAACAACTCCGTTGTGCAATTTTGCCTCCTGCAATGTGCCGGACGAATCCAAGCGATGCACTACCACATAGTCAATATCATATTGCATGACGGAAGAAAAAGAACTAACCCGCCATTGCTCCACCGCAGGCAACCAGTATTTTGCTCCGAGCAGGAAACTCGTTCGCACACCCTCCAGATACCGGACCCTCTCCTGCAATTTCTCTCCTCCACGCCCCCGGGGAGAAATGGCGGGGGCCGAGAGAACCATCTTTGGCTCCGCTCTGCCATAAAACTCCCAATACCGCTGAAACCATTCCCAGCGGCCCTCCGGACTCGAGGGTATCTCGCCGCGATTCACCCCCACCGCCCGGCCCGTCATCCGGCGGAACCGTCGCGGCTGCCAGTCCACCAGCCACATCGAATCGGACGGACTGTTCGCTGCGGCCCAGCGGCACACTTTCTCCCAGTCCGCGCGCAGGGCGATGTTCCGTCGCGCCTCGGCCAGACGGTGCGACAGCGAATTTGTGCATAAACCAAAGACCGCAACCGCAAATATCCCTGTTGCCGCCAGTGCACCAGCAGGCAGTTTCGGCGGCAATCGCCCGCCGCTGCTAGCCCACCCAGCAATCGTTGCGACCAGCAAAATCGCTCCAGCGGCCAAGCCTGCAACCGAAACACCCGAGCCCTCCCTCTGCGGCAAAACCAACGCCGTCAGCACAAGGAGCACCAGCATCGTCGCCGCCACCGCGCGGTTCCATCGCGGTGCGGCAAACCAGCGCTCGATCAACGTCAGCGCGCTCCAGCCGACCGGAACGCTGAACAGCAGCCCGCGCAACATCGGCCGCCATAGCCCCCCTGTCGCCCATGCCCTCTGGATTTGCGCGCTCAACTCCGGCGCGTAAAATATCCCGATCCACAAAAACCAAAACGCCCGCTGGTTCGACAACTCAAACCGGACCGCCCGCTCCACAGGCACCAGTCCCGTGAAAAAAATCTCCAGCAACAGCCCTGCCATGCCAATCAGATAGAATATAACCGCGACAGGAATCGTCCGCCGGTCATAATGCCGTTTTAGCCAGACAAACGACATCGCCAGGTACACCGTCAAACACACATAGGCCCATAGCGGCGGTGAAAAAGGCGACAATGTCGGGTCGGAAATAAAATGAAGCCCCAGCATCGCCTCGGCCGCAAGCGGCGGGTCCGGCATGACTTCATTCAGAAAAAATTGCGTCAGCGGTCCCACGGAAATCAGAAAAAAACAAACCGCCCCAGCCAGCGATTTTTTCCACCCCCATTCGTAATTCAAACACACCAGCGCCACGACGATGAACTGCCCGAACCAGCACGCCGCCGTCGGCGACAGGTGCGCCGTCAGTCCCGCTGCGCAACAAGCCTCGATCCACCGCCGTCTCACCGTCAGCCCGAGGCTCCAGAAACACAGCCCCGCAGCCGCCAGGCGCGACGGCTCCCTCGCGCTGAGCAAATCCACCCCGAACAAATCAGGCGCAACCCGCACCAGGAAAACCCCCAGCAGCGCCGACCACGGCGTTGCGGGAAATATCGCGCGCCCGGCGTGATACACACCCGTCCAAAGCAGAACATGACAAAAGAAGACGATAAGAATCGTAATGACAGTGTCAGAAAAAAAACGGCTCGCCCAGCCCGTGGCCAGCGTTTTCCAACTGCGCGGATAGCACTGCTGCGCCGACCAGTCCGCCCTCTCGCTTACCGCCGCTTCTCCCGGCCTGACCGGCGGTAAAACGCTGTCGTGAAACGTCAAAACCGCCAGCGAATCGGCCGCAACAACCACCAGAATGAACAGCGCCAGGATAGCCAAAGTGCGCCGCGCTTCACTGCGGCTTTGCGCCTGTCCGTTCAAAAAATCCATTCCCCGTTTGCCACCCGCTCGGTTGCGCTTTCGCAAATGTTCAACGCGTGTTTGTTGGCAGCCGCGCGGGCTTGTCAAGCAGCTTTCGGCCGCCCTCCGTGCAAAGCCAGCCTGTTCAACCGACTGAACCGCCGCCGCTGAATGACTGCAAAAAATACAAATGCGAGAAAAGCCCGGACATAAAGTTGGGTTCCCGTTGACATCTCGCACCAGCGATTCAAGATAAACCGGAACAATCGGAATAAAGGCCGCACGAGCGGAAGTGACTTTTCGAGACAAAAACTACGCGACAATGGCATCAAGACAGAAACTGCGGCAGTGGGGCGTTCTCGCAACCGGCGCGATTGCATACTTGCTCTCCTGTTCCAATCCCGGCCGCAAAGCGCCGCCTCCCACGTCCCAGCCGCCCGTGGCGGTTCGGGTGGAACGCGCCGCGGCTACAACCGTCCCGTTGACAATTCAAACGTTCGGCTACGTCGAGGCCTATTCGACTGTTCAAGTCCGCGCGCAGATCGAAGGGGTTCTCGAGCAGGTTCATTTTCGCGAAGGCCAGAACGTCCAGAAAGGCGATCTCCTGTTCACCATAGACCCGCGCCCCTATCAGGCGGCCCTCGCACAGGCGCAAGCCAACCTCACGCGCGACCGCGTCCAGGCAGACAACGCCAGGAAAAATGCCGAACGCGCCGAGACGCTTTTCAAACGCGGCATTGCCAGCGAAGAAGAGCGCGACCAGGCCCGCTCGCAGGCCGAAGCCCTCGAAGCGGCCGTCCGCGCCGACGAAGCCGCCGTCGAGAATGCCCAGGTCCGTCTCGGCTACTGCACCATCCGCTCCCCCATAGAAGGGCGCACAGGCAACCTGCGCGTTCATGCCGGCAATCTGGTCCGCAACAACGACGTGCTGGTGGTCATTGTTCAGATGAGCCCCATTTATGTAGGTTTTGCGATTCCTGAACAGGATTTGCCGCTAGTCCGAAAATACATGGCGGATGCCCCTTTGAATGTGCGCGCCGCGGCGATCGGCGGCCTTGCCCGACCGGTCACCGGCCTGTTGACCTTTGTGGACAATACGGTGGATGCCGCGTTGGGAACCGTGACGCTCAAGGCAACCTTCGACAATGCCGACCGCGCCCTCTGGCCCGGCCAGTTTGTGGAAGTCAGTCTCTTGCTGACCCAAGAACGCGACCGCATTGTCGTGCCCGCGCACGCTGTCCAGACCGGACAGATCGGTCAATATGTGTTTGTGGTCGGCGACGACTCGCGCGTCACCTCGCGCACGGTCGCCGTCAGCCGTGTGTTTGAAAATCTAGCCGTCATCGAAAAAGGGCTGACCGCCGGCGAAACCGTTGTGACCGACGGGCACCTG
>JADFCW010000037.1 GCA_017161705.1 Candidatus Sumerlaeota bacterium
CGCGCGTGATTATATAGTTGCCGGCGACGTTGCCGCCGCTGACCGTCTCGTTGAACCGAACGGTGATCTTCCAGTTGTCGGCCGGCACCGCTTCCAGCAGGCGCGGTTTGGCGGTGTCCACCAGAATGCCGTCGCTGCTGTTGGACCAGGCGCCGATGTTGCCGGCGTGGTCGCGCGCACGCACACGCGCATACAGCATCTGTCCGTTGATGCCTGCGACCGTGCGGTTGAGAACATTGCCGACGTTTGCATTGAACACATTGCTGGTGTCGGGCGCCGTGCCCACCTGCAGGTCATAGGAGGCGACGCCCGAGAGCGCGTCGGTTACGGCGTTCCAGTCGAACCGCACACTGGTCGAGGACGTGACAGCTCCGCGGTCGCGCGGTGCGGCCGGCTTCGGCGGCGCGACAGCGTCTTGCCGCGAACTGACTGTGTTCGACCATTGTCCGTTGCCCAGACCATTGCGGCCCCGCACGCGGTAGTAGTAAGTTTGGCCGCTGGTCAATCCGGTAAAGGTGTTGCTGCTCTGGCTGCCCGGCCGGTTGACCGTGACGGGCGCGGTGAAACCGGCGCTGATGTCGCGCTGAACGGTGTAGGTAGTAGCTTTGCTGCCGCTCCAATACACGGTGTTCTGGGTGCCGCTGGTCCAAACTGGTTCGTCGGCCAGTGTGGGCGCGGGAGGCCGGTCGAACAGAATCGGCAGGCCCACGCCAAAAGCTGGCGACGAGGTCGGCCCTTCCAATCCAAATCCGAGAACGATATTGTTGACACCGATCGAAGTGGCAGTGGTGCTGAGGCGGACCGGCACGGGCACGCCGGCGGAGGCGGCGGCTTCGATCTCCGACCCACCCTGGGCAGATGCCGACGCGGACTCGAATTGCAAGACCACGTTGCGGCCCTTGACAACATTCATCTTCAGCGTGTAGGCAGAGGGATTCTGCGTCACCCACCATCCGGACACTTCCGCCGTGTAATTGCCGTCGGGCGGGAAGAACACCCGAATCTGTTCATCCGATGTGGACCCTGTCGAACTAGCATAGAGCGCGCCGTTGCGGCGCAGGGTCAAATCCAGGTCCGGGGCCGAACTGGAAAGAACCAGATCGATCAACCCGCCCTGGGAAACGACAAACGGGTGGGCTACCGTCTGGCTCTGGCTGATATTGCCCTGAATGGTCTGCGGCAGCGACGGTCCCCAGCCGCCCAGCCACAGATTGGCGATGTCGAAGGGGAAGGTAAACGTGAGATGCTCGACAATGGTCGGCGTGTCCGTGATCAGCATAAGCGGCTGCGGCCCGATTTTCATCATTCCCACGTCGGCCTGAAACGGGACGGCAAACGTCTGGCCGCTGAAAAGAATGTTGTGAAGAAACAGGCCGTGAAGGCCGTCGCTCGGCTCGGCGACAAAGTAATCCGCTGCACCGCCCGTTGTGGTCTTGAAAGTGAAACTGGGCCGGCCGGGGCTGCGTTCGCCGCCGATCACACCGAGGGTGTTGTGGCCGAATTCCGGGTCGTAGAAAATGCTGCTCGAATCGGTGAACTCGTCGGAGCGAGGCCCGAAAATCACCGTGTCAATATCCGTGGGCAAACTGTCCGTCCATCGCGTGCGGGTCAGCAGGAAATCGCCGGCCGCGGGCTCAGAAACATCGAAGAAAAAGACCCGGCCGTCGCCGTTTTCCGAACGGCCCAACCAGGCAAAATCCCCTGCCACATAGTCGTTGCTGTACGGCGCCGTGTTGTTCGCACCGCCGCCGAAGACCATTGCCCCCGCGCCGCTCAGTTGCCCCGACACGTTGATCTGAACTGGAACCACGACCGTGTTCCACGAGGCCAGGTTCGCCGTGATCTTTGCGGTAAAAACGCCATAGGCACTTGCGGAGGGAACCGTGACGGTAGCCGTAAAGGTAGTGCGCGCGCCGGCAGCCAGATTCACCCTCGTTCTGTCCAGCGTCAACCAAGGGCAATTGACATGCCGGAAAAACCGTGCCTTGATGCGGATGGGAATCTGGCGCGACGCCGACTGCGCGCCGCGCACGTTGTGCTGAATGCCTACAAAAATCCCGTCCGCCATCCGGTTCAATGGATCTGAAACCGACACCTTCAATGCGTTGCCACGAACATAGCCGTAGTCGAACCGCATATACTCGCCGGCGTCAATTTCGTTCGGCTCGACCGCGTGGGGAAACGATCCCTTGGTGTCGTCCCACAACTTGCCGTTGCCGTTGATATCCGTCCAGTTGTAAATAACCAGCCGATAGCGGTTTTCCGCCTCCGGATAAACCTTGGACGGGTCGGCCGGGTTGAACTGCTGGTCGAAATCGCGGAATTCATAGATGGCCTCGAAAACCACGAGGTCGGTCCCCGCCGGAATGCTGGTGGCCTGAATCTGGTTGCCCTCCGTAGCGGCGGTCGCCCCGGTGTTGCGCCGATGGAACTCCACCAAATAGTCGGGCCGGCGGAAATCATGGGCCGCCTCCTGCGACGAAAGATTCGTGACAATGGTGAACTCCTTCGAGGCGAACTCCTGCAGCATCGTGTCCGCAAGATTCACCGTGACCGCTGTATTTCCATGGTTCTGGAGGGCAAAAACTTGCTGATAGGAACGCCCGCGCTGCACCAGCCGCGCATACGACGCGTAGGCCGTGCCGCGGTAATCGCCGGGCACCCATTCCGGCGGGTCCACGCTGACGCCCCCCGAGTTGCCGGCGAGAGCGACCCCGCGCAAGGCGTGGACGCGCCCGGCGCCCTGCTTGAGTATATCGTATTTCTGGTCGGAAGCCGCGTTCATCAGCAACTGCCGCGCTTTGTAGGAGGTTGGGTCCAACCCCGCATGGGCCGGTCGGTACGCTTGATAGATCAGGGCGAGAACGCCGGCGGCTTCGGGACACGACCGGCTGGTGCCGCCCCAGCTCTCCCATGCCGCCCAGCCGTTGCGGATTTCGTTCAGGGTGAGATTCCCGCTGCCCCATGCGCCGTTCGCCAGGACATGGACGCCCAGCGAGCCGTCGGCAGACGGGCCGGAGTCGCTGAAACTCACCAGATCGCCGCCGATCACCTGACCGAGCCGGGAGATGGAATCGAACGTATCGCAGGAATCGTATTCCGTCGAAGCTCCGACACTGATGCCGCTGGGCGGATTGGGCGCGTTGACCGTGGAAAAACCGGGTCCGCCGTTGCCGGTCGAGCCCAGCCAGGACGTATAAGGAGCAATTCGACGGTTCACGTAGTCCAGAAAGCGCGACTCCCAATCCCACGTGTCATTGTCCACGCTGCCGTTGCCATAGCTCATGCTGACAATGTCGGCCTCATCGCCCGTGTTGGCCACGGCGTCAGGACCGAAAGCTGCAAAATAATAAAAATCCGACCAATAGCCGCCCGCATAGCAGTTGCCTATGGCAATCAACTTCGCTTCGGGCGCAGGCCCCTGCACCATGCCGTTTCCCGCTCCGGTGTAGGCGGGTTTGATGGCCGGGGCACCGCCGTTGATAATGCCGCGCGCCGCAACTGCCGAGGCGCATAGCGTGCCGTGGTTGTTTCCCGCATCGCGCCAGTTGCACAACATAAAGCACACGAGATTGCCGTTGGTCGGCGGTGTCGCCGCGCCCCACAACCAGTCGGAACCTGGAATATACCGCGTACCGTTGGCGATAAAATACACCATGCCGCCGGAAACATCCGCATAGCCGTCAGACCCCGGGCCCGCGGCCACCGACGAAACCCCGTTCCAGACATCGCGATACGAGATCTCGTCCCCCCTATAGCAGGGCTTCTCATCCGTAAAGTCATAATCCCCGTCCAGGTCCACATAGACCGTGTTGTAGCCCGGGCCGCGATTGGCCGTGTCGGGATGATCCACGACAAGAACCGCCGCTGCCACGTTGCCCAACACGTCAATTTTCAAGGCCGTGTCTGGATGAACGCCAAAATGATACACGCCGGAGACGCTCTCCTTCCAGAATTTGTAGGTGTGCACCTGCGGCGTCGAGCCGTGCGGAACAGCAAACTGTGCCGTTGCCGTGGTAGTGTAGTTGGTGACCGCCGGCGTGGCCGACGTGTCCACATACCAGGTGTCGGCCGTCGTACCATCCTCGAAGTAAATGGCCATCGAGCGGCCGTCGAAACAAATCGGCCAGCCGTAGTCCGGCGAGGCCGGATTGGACACGCGCGCCTGCGTCCCCTGCAAATCGGGATGGGCAAAGTCAATGCCGCTGTCAATAATAGCCACCTTGACGCCCCTGCCGCGAAAACCGCGATCCCACGCGCCCTGAACGCCGATGAAATCCTTGCCCCACCAGCTGCTGACACGCGACTCCTCGACTTTCTCCGGCGGCCGGTAGGGCGGGGCGGCCTGCAGCGCGCTGCGGAACACCTCGCCGCTCACCGGCGCGGCGCGGCGGGGCTTTTCCGGATCGGGCGGCACAGGCCCTGGGCGCGGCCCGCGGTCCAGAATCGCCTCGACGCCGCTGCGCGTGGCTAGTTTGAACAACTGGCCCGCCCTGACGCGGCCGCGAACCCACGTCGCCCCGGCGATCTCCACTTTTTTAGCCCCGGCAACTAAATCCCCCAGATCGGCGGCTGGATCGCTCAAGGCAATGAGCACGAAGACCTCCTGGTCGCCGGCCGCAGTCGCGGCCAGCGTGCGAAGCGCAGGACTCAGCCGTTCGCTGCCGACCGGCGCGGTTCGCGCCGGCATGGCCGCCAGAAGCAGCATCACAATCGCAAAAACTGTCCCCCATCGTTTCATCTCTAAGTTTTTCCTTTCTTTTTACATTGGATTTTATAATGACCTACCACTATCATATATGAATACCGAGGGCCGCTGTCAACGAGGGAAAAATCTCAATGATCGGCACAAGCGCATCCTGACGCAGCAACCCGTACTCCGCTTTTTCGCGCCTGCCGGAAGCGAGCCGTCGGATCGGGGGATCATGATGCGGCGGGGCTGGAGACTAACCTCTAGGTGATTCAATCGAGGAACGGCCTGCGGCGCGTCCGGTCTTTGGTTGAAGCCAGATCAAGGCCGGCTTTTTTGCATAATTAAAAAAACAATCTGCAGCCACAACGCGAAGGCTCCGAGCAGGGCGGCGTAGCCCGCCGCGTCGCCGTACCGATAGTACGACATCTGGCTGCTGAAGCTCACCGCCGCCCAGGCGAAAAGCAACACCAGCGCCGAACCGGCCGACAGATTCCCGCTGTCTTTCAGATAGCCCAGCGTCAACACAAACGGGGCCAGAAGCAGCACGTAGTGGTGATACTCCACCAGCGGCGAAAATAACACCATCGAGACCAGCACGAACGCCAGATGCAGGCTGGGCGCCGGCGCGAGACGCAGCGTAGGCTTCAGCACCGCGCCCAAGAACACGGCAATGCCGGCAGCCGCGGCCGCCCAAAAAACAAAGCGCGAGGCCGGCGCCCCGATCCATTGATCGCACAAGGCCAAAAGCGAAATCTCCCGCATATTCGCCGGCCGCCGAAGGTGAAATAGATACGAAGTGAAATAGTTCCATTCCACCCCAAAACCCACAACCCATCCCGCCAGAACCGTCTCGACCGCCGCGAGCGCCGCCGCCCATCGCACCATCCTCCAGCGCCGCTGCAATGCCGCCAAAACCCCCAGCGCAGCCGGCACCACGCGAATGCTGACAGCAAACGATAACGCAAGCGCCGCCAGACCGTCGCCCTGCCGCCTCGCGCGCTCCGAGCGGTTCGGATCGAACGAGCGCACATAGGCCGCCGAAAAAACGCTCAGCAACGCCAGATGCAGCAGGTTGGCCTGTCCGTAAAGACAGTTGAGCATCACAGGCGAAAAAAAACTGACCAGCGCCAAACTCCAGACGGCCAGAACGGGGTCCCCAAACGCGCCGCCCCGCCGAGGCGAGGTCTCCGTCCCTCGACGGCCGTACGCTGCAAGCAGCGCCGCGAACGAGACGGCCAGCAGCAGGCTTTGCGCCGCCAGCCATACGCGCATAGCGGCCGGCTCGCTCAACCATCCCAGAGGCCAGAGAAGAATCAGAAAAAACGGCGGATAAAGAAACGGCATCGGGGAATCGAGATTATAGACCGACTGCCCGTGTTGCGCATGAACCACCGCTTCGTGATAGACGTGAAAATCGGTCAGCGTGTGGTTCCAGAGAGAGTAAAGATTGAAGTAGAAATGGTTGGCAAGAGCAGCGGCGGCCAGAAGAAAAAGAAACACAACGCGCATGCCGCTGGCGTGGACAGGGCGGGCAGCGTGGGCCGAGCGGTCCTTGGGGGGCTTGCCGTCTTTGTCCTGCACTCCTTCCATGGCCCGTATTCTATTTTTCGGCGGCTCGTTTCCCCAACCGCTCGATCCAGTAAATGATCACAAACCACACCGCTGTTTGCAAGGCAACCAGGAGCGCTCCGGCCAAAGGCAATTCGCGCAACAACAGCGCGCCCAGCGCCACGCACAGCGTGACCAGATAGATGAAGACCACCGCCCCGCGCTCGGTCATGCCCAGATTGACCAGCCGGTGCGAAAAATGGTTGCGGTCGCCCTGGGAAAGCGGCCGGCCGCTCCGCCAGCGAATCCACAGCACCGAGCACGTGTCGAACAACGGCACGCCGAGCACGATCAGCGGCGTCAACACCGGCAGACGCGTCGGCACGCCCTGCTTGTAGTAGGTCGCCAGCACGGTCAGCACGCCGATCATGTAGCCGATAAACTGCGAGCCGCAGTCGCCCATGAACACGCGCGCCGGCGAAAAATTATGCCGCAGAAAACCCAGCAGCACTCCGCACAGGATGACAAAAAGACCCGTCATTAGCCATTCGCCCGAGCCATAGCTGATCCAGGCCAGCATCGCCGAGCAAATCGCCGCCACGCCGGCCGTCAGTCCGTCCATGTTGTCGAGGAAATTGAACGAGTTCATCAGCAGCACAACCCAGCCGACCGTCAGAAGATCGCCCAACCACGGCCGCGGAAGGAAACTCACAATGCGGATGTCGGCCCAAAGCAGCGGCAGAGTCGCAAGCATTTGAAACGCCAATTTGCGCGACGGGCGGAGCGGCTTCCAATCGTCCCACAGTCCAACCAGAAAAATCCACAGGGCACCGACGCCCAGTGCGGCGAACTGCATCAGGATGGGGCGCGGGATTCGGGCCGCCAGCACCGCAAACGGCGCCGCGTCGGCCCCTCCGCGGCTGACCGCCACGGCCGCCGCAAGATTCCCGACGGCCACCACCCAAAAGGCGGCAAACAGCGCTATTCCGCCGCTGCGCGCCGTCGCTTGCCGATGCGCGCGGCGCCCTCCGGGAATGGCCACCATGCCAAGGCGCTCGCCAAGGCGGGCCGCCAGCGGCGTCAGCAGCCACGACAGGACAAGCGCCTCGACCAGCAGGAGAGCGTAGCAGACGCGCCAGTCCAGAAGTGCGAAAAGTTTGGACATTTTCCTTTGTCCGAGAAGTTGGCAGCCTGCCCGTGCGGCAATTTGGCGCCTGTTTCAGCCGCACGGGTAAAATCATGCCGACCGGCCCCACAAAAGCAAGCGGCAAGTTTGGCCCGAAGGCGATAGTCGGGGGCCATGGAACCTTCTGCCACCTGCTGGGGGCTCCGAAAAAAATTTTCACCTCCCCCAAACCATTCATTCCCTCCGCAGGTCTATACTTATGAAATTCGCGCACTGCGTCGGTGGGTTACTTTCATATATTCTGAGTCGTAGTTTAGACTGAGAGGGCGATTCCCGCGAGAGTGCCTCTTACCAAATCGCTTTCCCCGACATGCTTTCGAGCATGTTTATACCCCTCCCTCCAAGCGCCGGTCTTCCCCCATCGGACCGGCGCTTTGCCTTTTCCTGCTAACAAAGGGGGAGCGATGCTTACGGGGCGGCCGTCAATCGGTAGAGCGTTGGATCGGTCTCCGTGCGCCCGGGCAACACGCAGACAAACGGTCCTGCCGGATCGCGCAGCCACTCCAACTCCAAGCGGCTCTTGTCCGGCTCGATGAGCGGGCCGACTGCAATCAGGCTGATGCCGCGCTCGCGCAGCATTTGGATCCAGTCCGCCGAGTTGTCCGACCCCGCCGGCACATAGTGCACGTGCCGGTCCAACCGCCGGCCGTACAGAACATAGCTTCGGCGGCTGGCCAGATAGCCGATCGGTTCGTCGGCGCGGACAAGTTTATCCAGATAGCGCACGACCTGGCCGTAGAAAATTCCCCGCAGCTGTTCGCGCCGCTGCCGTGCAGCAAAGGTTCCGCCAAGGAAAACAACGATGGCCGCTGCCATCAGCCACGTCTGTCCGGCGATCCGAAGGTCCAGCCTCGCAGCAACCCGTCCGCTGCGCAAAATCCCATACAGCCCCCATGCCAAAATGATCGCTCCACCGACATACGCCGCGCGAGGCTTGTCCAGGGCCAGCGCCGCAGCCGCCAAAGCCACGACCGCCGCGATCTCGTCGCGCGCTCGCAGCATCGTCGCCGCCGCTGCCGCCAAAACCGCCAGGACGGCAACCATCGGAAAGGCAAATCGCATCTGTCCCCCCATCCAGGGGGTCAGGGTGAACCCGAACGATCCGTTGTCGGCACTGAAAGGCGTCGTCCAATAAAGAAACCCCGTTACCGCCAGCAGCGCGGCCAAACCCGCAAACGCGCGTGTGGGCAACTTCCGGCCGCGCGATAACGCCCAGCCAGCCGGCAGCGCCATGCAGGGAACCAGCAGAGCGAGAAAGGGAAACCCCAGCCGTTGCCAGACCTGCCCAATAAGAATTTCCCAATGCCGGGCATCGTTGAAATGAAACAATCCGGCCAATGTCGTCCGCCCGAAATCCGCAACCCCATAGGGGCCGGGGATTATCACGTGTCCGCCGACAGCGACTTGCAGGTAGCCCAGAGGATTGCCCAACATCGCCCAGTTGCGAACATACCAGAAGCCGCCGAGCAGAAGCATAATCCCTGCGCCTACAGCCGGGAGTGCAGACCGGGGGAATCGCCCGCCGACGGCAGCAGCGGGAGACGAACCTACCGACATGGCCGGCCTGTCTTCTGCGCTTCTTCGCCCGACGGCTAGAACCGCCCACGCAGCGGCGAGAACCGCCCCATAGGCCAGGCCGGAAGTGCGAGTTCCCGCCAGCGCGCCCAGCGTTGCCAGAAACAACGCCAAATGCACGGGCGATCTCCGGCGGGAAAAAGAAACCGCCAGACTGAGCCCGCTCATGAAAAACGCCGCAAGTGCAAGGTCCACATGCATCTCATTCACATGCTCGACAACCAGCGGAATGCACTGCACCAGGGCCGCCGCCGCAAGACCTTTCGCCCGCGTCGCGCCCAACTCGATCCCCGCCCGATATACCGCCAGTCCCAGCATCGCCCACGCGATCAGGTTCGGAAATGCAACGGCCAAATCCCCGCGGAACGGCATAATGCACAGCGCCCCGAGAATGTGCCACCCATAGGGGTATGTGCTGGGAAGTTCCGGATAGTAAAACTGCTCGAGCATCTCGAATCGCCCCCTCTGATACCAGCGCGCAAGCGTTGGCAGATGGTAGCCGAGGGAGTCGTATTCGACGATCGGCACGCTGAAGACCGTCCACGCAAGGCGCAAACCCAGACAGACCAGCGACAGAATCATTAGCCCGTCCAGCGGGCCGCAAGGCTTTTCAGATTGAAACAGAGCGGGAACGGAAACCGAGGCGACCGGCCGATTGAGCCGGCGCCACGCAACGCCGCCGGCCGCCAGATAGAGGACTTCCGCGAAATATACTGCCCCCGGCGTCAGACAGTGGAACATCCCCAGCAACAGCCCCCCAAGCATCTGAAGCAGACACCATGTCAGAACGGCAACAAACAGGCTGGCCGAGCGGCGATGTGGCGACCCCTCGCCCGCGTCCGCCAATGCCGCGCAAGCCAGCGCCAGAGGCACAGGCCCTGCCAAAATCAGCAGAAACAACAAACACTGCCCGATGTGTTCCAGAACGGTCATGTGTGGGGAGAACTCTCAGCCCAATTTCCCAGAAATGGATCTTACCCTGTACGTAGTTCACGCTTCAGCGTGCCGTTCGTAGTTCAAACTTTAGTTTGCCGTTTGTAGTTCACGCTTCAGCGTGCTCTGTTTCACCCATAACAGCAACCTAAAGGTTGAACTACGTACGGAAGCTCGTAGTTCACGCTTCAGCGTGCCGTTCGTAGTTCAAACTTTAGTTTGCCGTTTGTAGTTCACGCTTCAGCGTGCCGTTCGTTGTTCACGCTTCAGCGTGCACTATTAATGCTTCAAGCGGTAATTGATAGATACAATAATCCAACCGCTTGCAGTCCGCACTTCGGCTCGATAAATGTCCTCTGTGCTGCAATGGGGCAATATTTTTGTGGCGGCTACGCGATAGAAGCCCACCTGAAGAACAAGATGATACAACAAACTGAAGTTTGGACTACAAACAACACGCTGAAGCGTGAACTACATTCAACAAACTGAAGTTTGGACTACAAACAACACGCTGAAGCGTGAACTACATACAGCAAGCTAAAGTCTAAACTGCATGCGGTTCCCAGCAAAGAACTATTGGAAAGCACTAGCGGCTATTTCGCGGGCAACCGCAGCCGTGCATCGCTCAGGTCCAGCCGATACATAATCTGATTGTAATCGTAGCGCGGCGTCGGATCGGGATTGCCACTGAACGTGTTGGCGTACGTGCCCTCGAAGTAGATCAGCCGTCCCCCGTCCTGATCAAAGAACGGATGATGCACGGGATTGTAGAAGGTGTATTTGTTGTGCGTGACAATCTTCCGCGCCCAATTCCAGGGCCCAGTAATGGCATCAGACTCGCTGTACCAGACTTCGCCGAGAAACGAGGACTCCCCGCCGATCTGCACGGCAATCAGGATCCACTTCTTGCGATAATCGTTCCAGGCAATCGAGCCGCTGTGCATGACAATGGTTTTCGATGTTTCCACATCTTTGGGTTGATAGCGCGCCTCGTCCGGCTTGATTTTGCCCGCCTGGATCAGCTCCTTCTCGCGGTCGGCGTCAATCGGGTCGGTGTGCCGCTTCCAGGAATAGAGCAGGCGGCCGTGAGGGTCGCGCTCGATCTTTGAACCGGCTTTCTCATACCGGCTGCCCTCGGCCAGACAGGTGAACGCCTCGTAGGCGTCGGGATCAGCAAGGTCGTTGAAAGCGGCCCGGACGCGCATGGTTGCATAAGGGGTTGGAAACACGAAGTAGTCGCCGTCTTTTTCCTTCACGCGCACGGGATGCGCGCGCGGGCAGCGCACCTTGTCGTTGAGATCGAGTTCCTTATACTTCTTGAAAATCTCCTCCTTCTCATCCCACAAGCAAATTCCGTGTTCGAGCATCGTGCCGAGGTCTTTCATCCGCGCATAATGGCCCGCCATGCGTTCGACACCGTTTTCGTCGCGCACAATCACAAAGCCGTCCAGCCACATCATACCGGGAGCCTGGGTCGGGGCCATCTTCCGGCTGAACCCGTCGGGGCCAACCCAGTATTCGAGGTCCACCCCGACCGACGGATCGAGGCCGCCTTTGCCCGGCGGCAGCGACGTAGCCCCCGACATCTGGAAAAGACCCAGCGGGTAGGACACTCGGTTCGTGTCGCCCCAGAACCAATAAATCTTGTCGCGCCATAAAACCGCCAGCGTCGAGTCCTGGCCCATCACTTGTCCATTGAGGACGGGCCGGCGCGTAGGCACCGGTTCACCCGCCAGCACACTGTCGGCATAGATGCCCGCGCCCGTGATCCGATACAGGCGCTCGGCGATGTTGAGGCGCTTGATCTTCAACTCCGCGCTGCCGCCCTCCCGAACCTCCAGCGCCTTGCCCGCCATTCCAAAACCATCCCTGGGAAACTCGTACCCATGGCTGGAGACAAAGAACCACACCTTCTGATCCATCAACCCCGGTTCGTAAAATGCGACAATGCCGTTGCTATCAGTGTAGTAGCGAAGGTTGTTGGTCGTTTTCAGTTCGACCAACGGCACGCCGCGGCCCGTCTGGTCGTCCACAACTTTGATTTTAAAATAGCGCGACGGCGGCGCGGCCGCTAGAGAAAAGCATACCGCAAGCACTGCCGCCAAGTGCTGTCCCGCTTGGCTCATGGTTTTTGCTCCCGGCAACAAGACTCGCTGTCTATCCGGCAAACGTTCGCATGTGGGCCAGCGGATCGGTCAGCCGTTCGGCCCCGCCCTGTCAGAGTTCGTTACGGCAACGACAGCCACACGCTCAACGCGCCTGCTTCGGGATCGAACGTGATCAGATCGCTCCGGCCATCGCCGTTCAAGTCCACAATCCGCCAGACGCTGTCTTCGGTCATCGAAAGAGTTTTCGCCGGCCGCGATCCGATCTGACCGCTGCTCGACAGATACACGTCGGCGCGGTCGGGGCGCGTGCGAACGATCAGGTCGGCCGCGCCGTCGCCGTTAAAATCCCCGTCGAGCGAAAACGGCGGGAACCGCCGCGGATGAAACGAACGGTTGCGAATCTGGAAATGGAAATCGCGGTCGGGTTTGCGCGGATAGCCGCCGGCCGAACCGTGCAGAAACCGCAGCATCACGCCGACCTCGCGCCCCAGGACCAGGCTGATCAGGTCCTCGGTCGAGCCGAATGTGTAGCGAAATTGCGAAAACGCCACGTCGGCATAGCCGTCGCGGTTCCAGTCGCCATACAGCACGATCCCTACTGGATCATGGGTGGTGTATCGAATGCTGGGCTGATCGAATCGAAATTCACTCTGCGGCGGCGAAAGAAAGATTTCAAGAACGGTGCGCGGCGTAACGATGTCCAGATTGCTTTCCACACGGAGCAGATCCAGGTAGCCGTCGCCGTTGAGGTCGAGATACGTCTGGCCCCCGCGGTCGGCCGGTGCGATGCGAACCTGCGTTGGGGCGGTTGTAAAATGCAGTGGGTCGCGCAGCGCATAGCACTCCGCGCGGAGCGTCGCGGGCCGGTTCGCGGTCTCGCGTCGAATGGCAAGGAGTTCCGCCCGTCCGTCGCCGTTGAGGTCTTGCAGTCGAAAAGTGGGAAACGTTATCTCCGATTGAAAGCTGAGCGCTCGAATATTCGGTTGCGCCCGACTGGCCGTCAGCGGCAACGCGCCCAAGAACTGCCGCGACCGCGCCGCCATGGGGGGCATCTGAACTGTGTCCCATGTTTTGCCGTCGGCTGCCCGGCGAAGCACCTCGATACCTTCCATGCGGGGCAGCCAGATCTCGGGTGTGCCGTCGCCGTCGAGGTCGGCGAGAAAGTCCAGCCGCTGGGGCAGCGGCGCCTGCTGGCCGCCGTCAAACATCGTGCGGTCGCACAAAGGTATCCATTCCAAACGCGGCGGTTCGCCGTCGAGCCGGACACTGAATATGCCGCGCGGCAGCGCCGCCACCAGCGACTCCGAAGTCCCCCGGGCCAGCGACGCCACGGTCAGATAACAGGTTCCGGCGACTGCATCGCCCTCGACACGCGTATCGAGGGTCGTCCAGTGGGCCAACGCCGGCCGCCGCACCGTCCCGCCGATTCGCAGCACGCGCAGCCGACCGTCGCTTCCCGGAAGCACAACCTCTCTGCGGCCGTCGCCCGAGAGGTCCACCGCGACCATCGAGTTGAAGAGCGGCTGCGGGTCGGGCCGAGTCTTGGGCACTGCCTGAAACAGCGGCCCGAGGCGGATTTGGGCTTCTACCAGGTCAAAGGCCTGCCCGGGCGCGCTCATTAGTCCCAGACAGACCGTTACCGCAAAAAAGGACTTTAGGCCTGCAGCTCGCTTTGCCATCTCGTGCAGCAAATTCTTGCTCTCCTTTATTCCACTCGCACGCGAAATCGTATTTGCCTTTGCCAGCCGCAATCTGCTAGCCAGTAAGCCCGCGGGGGGATGGATTGTCAACCCCGCCTTCTACGCCGCACATCGAAGGAAAACAATCCGCCATGCGGCCTCGATATTGGTGACGACACTTGGAGTCAAGCCGCGGACGCCGTAAACCCTATGGACCCCCTTGCCCCACAAAACGCTTCGCCGCCTGCGCCGCCAAGGGCGCCCAAACGCACGCGCCAGCGCCTCGCACTCGGTTTTCTTTGCGCACTTTTCGCTCTGATCGGCCTGTCGCTAGCAGGCGCCGCTTGGCTCTACCGTTGCCTGAACAGCCCTATTTCCACAAGCCCTTTTGAAGCCACGGTGGTCATCCGGCGTGGGGCATCTTGCCGCACTATCAAAGAGTCCCTTCGGGCTGCCGGCCTGCTGCCCTATCCGCTGGTCTTTGACTATCTGGCATGGCGCGGGCGCGGCACCGACCACCTGAAGCCGGGCCGCTATTCTTTCGATTCCCGTCATACGCCGAAGCAAATCTACGATGTCCTGAGGCGCGGCGCGCCGGTTCGCATCACCGTCCCCGAAGGCTGGACAGTTCGCCAGATTGCCGCGCGGCTGGCCGCCGAAGACCTGTTGGCCTCTGCCGACGAGTTTTCCTCCGCCGCCCGCAACCCCGCTTTCTTGGCCCGTCATGGTATTGCCGGACCGACCGCCGAAGGCTATCTCCTCCCCGAAACTTATTTGTTCGACCCTGGAGTTTCGCCGGTCGAGATTCTCGACAAAATGGCCGCCGCGTTTGCCCGCGAGTATGCCGCAGAGGCTGCCCGTCCTCGCCCCGACTCGCTGACGTGGCATCAGATCGTAACGCTCGCTTCCATGATCGAGCGCGAAACAGCCAACGACGCCGAAAAGCCGCTCATCGCCTCTGTGTATTATAACCGTCTGCGCCGCGACATGACCCTGAACTGCGATGCCACGCTTTGCTACTGGCTCGACAAGTGGCACGAACCGCTGACCCTGGCCGATCTCAAGAAAGACTTCCCCTACAATACCTACCTGCACAAGGGACTGCCGCCCGGCCCCATTGGCTGCATTGGACGCAAGTCGCTCGAAGCCGCTCTCGCCCCCGCCGCAACCGACTATCTTTACTACTGCCAGCGTGACGCCCATAGCCACGTTTTCTCGAAGACCTATGCCGAGCACGAGGCAGCCGTAAAGAAGTATATCCGAAAAGATTTGACGGACACTGGGGGAAAAAAGTAGATTTACTTTCAATATGTGTGTGTAAGTCATTTATAATCAGTAATATATTGATGAAAGCATGAATCCGTTGGCCTCTGCCGCATCACCGGGGGTGAATGGTCGGTCAACCCTTTCATGCTTCGGGTAATCGGAGTACTTTCCAAGACAAGGAGGATTGCCGCCATGGATGCCGAGCAGCGATTTCGCATTCCTCTGGCCAAAGAGGGACTGCCCTTCATTCTTGCGTTGGTCGGGTTGACTGTCGTGCTCTGCCTGATTGGCTGGAAAATCCCCGCCGCCTTTGCCGGTGCCGCAGTCCTTTTCGTCCTCTATTTCTTCCGCGACCCCGAACGCAAGCCGCCTCGCATCGCCGAGGCCGTCCTATCGGCGGCCGACGGCCGCGTGACCGCCATCGAGGAGTCGGAGCACCCAGCGTTTCCAGAAGGCCGCGCCCGCCGAATCTCCGTTTTTCTATCCCTGTTTAGCGTCCACATCAACCGGTCGCCGATTACCGCGCAAGTCGAGGACATCGAATACCGCCCGGGGGCCTTTCTCAGCGCGACACGCGACGAATCCGCCGAAAAAAACGAGCGCAACCGTATCCAACTGCGAAATGGTTCGCTGCGGATTATTGTGGACCAGATTGCCGGAGTGATTGCCCGGCGAATTGTCTGCTCCTGCAAGGTGGGGGATATGGTTGCGCAAGGGCAGCGCATCGGCTTGATTCGCTTTGGCTCGCGAACCGACGTCTATGTTCCCCTCAATGCCGAGGTGCGGGTTAAAAAGGGAATGAAAGTCCGCGGCGGGGAAACGGTCCTGGCGATTCTGCCGGCTCCAAGGGAATAAAACCCCCGGCGGGTAGTCTGCCTTTGTTTATGAGGCTCACGTCCAAATCGAACGCGCGTCGAACGCGGGCGATCGCCGCCGGCGCGGGCCGTCGCGGCTCCAGGTCCTGCAAAAGACTCGCACATCAGGCCTCGCCCATCAGGGCCAGTGCGGTTGGCAAATCCGGCAGACCGGCGCGCCCTCCCAGCGCCCGGCAGCACAAGGCCCCCACGGCACTGCCCAATCGAACTGCCTTTTCGATGTCCCAGTCCTGCGCCAGAGCAAATGCAAACGCCCCGTGAAAGGCATCGCCCGCGCCTGTGGTGTCCACAACATGGACCGAATAGGCCGGACAGTGGCGAATCTCTTCGCCGGACAGATACCAGCAGCCTTTCTCGCCCGCCGTCACTGCAACCCATGCGGGGCCGAACGAATGCAGCCGCCGCAAAGCCGCCTCCACGCCCTGCCCCCTGGCCAAATCGTCGCCGACTTTTTCGCCCACGATCAGGCAATCGAGCAGGGCCGCCAGTTCCGGATCGCGCCGCGGGTCAAAATCGCCGATCACAGGGATGCCGATCTCCCGAGCCCGCTTTGCCCCGGCCACCGCTCCGTCGTGCCAGGTTGCATCCACGAGCAGCGCCCCTGCCTCCTCGATACCGTCGAACCGCGGAGGGGCGCCGGCACGCACAAACACATCGCCGCGATAATGATAGATAGTCCGCTCGCCGGACGGTGAAGCGACATGAATGATGCTGAGCGGGCTGCGTGCCCCGCGCACAATATGAATCCCGCGAATGTCAATTCCCGCACGCACCAGACTATGCAGGATCGCCTGTCCCGGCTCGTCGTCGCCCAGGCACGTCCACAGCCGCACGGGCGCACCCAGCCGCGCCGCCGCCGCTAGCGCCGTGGCCGTCAATCCGCCGCCTTCCATCAGATAGTTGTTGACGTGTGTCACGCGCCCGCTGGTTTCGGCCCCTTCGGGGACCACGATCAGATGATCAAGACAGGCGATGCCGATGCCGACAACGGGTTTCACCATTCGTGGATTTCCTGGAATGCGTCTATGCCGAACGCCCCCGTTCACTTCACGCGAACGGCTTTGCCCTCGCGCGCCGACTGGTAGGCGGCGGCCAGGATTTTCTGATTCCACAAGCCCGCGCTTCCGTCCACGGGCGGGTCGGTATCATCGAGAACCGCGCGCGAGAACGCCTCGACCTCGGCGCGATACATATTCACCGGTGCAGGGGCGATCTTGAGGGCGCCGCCCAACGGCACACGCGTCTGCTGCGCATCATAGGCTGCATCCTCCGCGGCCAAATGGGCAACCATTTCGCCGGCCTCGCCCTGGCCGATCGTGCCCTCGGCCAGAATGCTTCCCTTCGAGCCGTAGATTTCCAGACGGTTCCTGGAACTCAAGTCGGGCACGTTGAAAAGCGAATCCACTATGCCCTTCGCACCGCTGGCAAACTCCAGCAGCACCGCCGCCGTATCTTCGCTTCGATAGCGATGCACGAGGTTTCCCGTAAAACAGGCGACACGCCGGGTCGGCCCGAAAAACATCTCCAACAGGTCTATACAATGGCTGGCCATGTCCACGAGACTTCCACCGCCGCCCTGTTTAGGATCCTGCCGCCATGCACCCGCGATAGGCGGATACCAGCAGGACAGTTGGGCGCGGCCAAAGACCAACGTTCCGAGGCGGCCTTCGCGCACCAACCGCAGCGCTTCCTGATGATAGGCGTGGAAGCGCATCATGAGGCCGACACCCAGTTTGACGCGGGCGCGTTTGCAGGCGGCAACCATTTTTTTCGCCTCCTCCACGGTCAGCCCCAAGGGCTTCTCGCAAAACACGTGCTTCCCCGCTCTGGCCGCCCGGATAACCTGTCCGCAATGGCAGTGCACCGGCGTGGCCACATAGATCACGTCGCATTCGCTTTCGAGCAGTTCTTCTTCCGTGCGGCAAGCCCACACGCCGTAGGTCTGCGCCACATCCTCGTTGACCGCGCCATTGGCGTCATAGACCGCGACCAGCATGGCGTTGTCGGCTTTGGCAATGCCTTCGGGGATTGTTCGCCGCCGCGCAATCCCGCCCGATCCCCACACCGCCCATTTGGTCTTCATGTGTGGCTCCTTTCATCGAAGGGTCTGGATAAAAAGATGAAGGGCGATCGCACCCGGACGCGATGACACCATGCCCCAAGCTTTTTCTGCAAGAGCAAAGCCCTTGCCGATAGGGTGGGCCCTGCGAGTCTTCGATTTCTTTCCCCGCCGATGCGGCGGGCGGATGTCCGCCATCTGTTCCCTTGACAAAACCTTTGGATGCCGTAGACAACCCTGTTGAGGCGTGTGGCAAGAATCACGGAGAAGCATACAGATGACATTGCCAGGAGATCTTGTCGCTTTCCAAAGCGCGCTGCAGGCACTAGCCAGCGACTTGGATATCCAAGTGTCTTGCGGAGGTCTTTTAGACTGCGGCCGGAGAGCCGCTTTAGTGGCAGACGGTCCAGCCAAACGTCGCCATGAGCACCAGCGACCAGATCAAAGAACGGTCCAGCCAAACGTCGCCATGAGCACCAGAAGCCAGATCAAACCGGCAGCATGGCTGCCGCAGTTTAAATTTGGACATGATTTTCCAAGATGTGCGCGTTAGCATGTTTTTTTCTTTGTCCCATTTTCAAACCAGGAGGACGGATTCATGGCGACAGCGAAATTCACGATCGGCATTGATTTCGGCACGGAGTCGGCACGCGCCGTGCTGGTGAACGTGCGCACCGGCGAGGAACTGGCCTCGGCCGTGCATCCTTACGCCGACGGCGTCATTGACGAGAAACTGCCCGGCACCACACGCCGCCTCGATCCCGACACGGCGCTGCAGAATCCGCTCGACTACATCGAAGCGCTCAAAAAGACTATCCCCGCCGTCCTGAAAAAGGCCAAAGTCAGGCCCGAAGACGTCATCGGAGTCGGCACCGACTTTACGGCCTGCACCGTCGTTCCCTGCAAGCGCGACGGCACGCCGCTGATGGCCCTCAAGCAGTATCGTAAAAATCCCCACGCATGGGTCAAACTCTGGAAACATCACGCGGCGCAGCCGGAAGCCGACCGCCTGAACGAAATTGCGCGCGAGCGCGGCGAGCCGTGGCTGCCCTTCTACGGCGGGAAGATTTCCTCCGAATGGCTCTTTCCCAAAATCTGGCAGGTGCTCAACGAGGCGCCGGAGATTTACGAAGCCGCCGACCGCTTCATCGAGGGCGCCGACTGGATCGTTTGGCAACTGACCGGCGTCGAAAAACGAAACTCCTGCACCGCCGGATACAAGGCCATTTGGGACAGCGAGACCGGCTATCCCTCCGACGATTTTTTCAAGGCGCTCGATCCGCGTCTCGAACACGTCGTGGACGAAAAACTCATGTGCGACATCACGCCGCTGGGGCAAAAGGCCGGCGAAGTGACCGAGCGCGCCGCCGCCCTGACCGGCCTGCGCCCCGGAACTGCCGTCGCCATCGGCAACGTGGACGCCCATGTCTCGGTGCCGGCGGTCACGGTGACCGACGTCGGCAAGATGGTTATGATTATGGGCACCTCGATCTGCCACATGGTCTGCGGGCACGAGAAAGTGGCTTGCGAAGGCATGTGCGGCGTGGTCAAGGACGGCATTTTGCCGGGGTTTTGGGGCTACGAGGCCGGCCAATCGGGCGTGGGCGATGTGTTCGCGTGGTATGTCAAGAATGCCGTTCCCGCCGCCTATGAGGCCGAAGCACGCCGCCGCAAAATGGACATCCATCAGCTTCTGGAAGAAAAGGCGGCCAGGCTCAAGGTCGGCGAAAGTGGGCTTCTGGCTCTCGATTGGTTCAACGGCAATCGTTCGATTCTGGTGAACGCCAACCTGACGGGCTTGCTGGTCGGCATGTCTCTGGGCACGCGCCCCGAGCACATCTATCGCGCGCTGATCGAAGCGACGGCGTTTGGCACCTACAAAATCATCGAGAACTTCCACCGCAACGGCGTACCGGTGAACGAGGTCTTTTGCTGCGGCGGGCTACCGGAGAAAAACAAACTTCTGATGCAGATCTACAGCGATGTGACGGGGCGCGAGATGCGGATCGGGCGCTCCGCGCAGGCCGGCGCTTTAGGGTCGGCCATGTTTGCGGCGGTGGCAGCCGGCAGCGTGCGCGGCGGCTATGACTCCATTCAGGATGCGGCAAAAAAAATGGCCGGCCTCAAACGCGAGGTCTATCGGCCCAACAAGGAACGCCATGCGCAGTATGCCGCGCTCTATCGTGAGTATGAAATTCTCCACGACTACTTCGGACGCTACCAGAACCCGGTGATGAAGACGCTCAAGGCCCTGCGGGAGAAAGCACACGGGGGGTAACTTCGCACCCGTCCGGCGCCCGACGCGCCGCGGGCCGTGGTAGACAGCCTGTTTTCGCTTGATTGCGCTTGTGCGCGCCATTCATAACCGGTCGCGCGGAGTTTGTGCGCGCACACACTGCCGCGGGGCGCCGGAAAAATTTCCTGATAGTCTTATCAGTAAACGCCGAGATGAGTCGTTTGTTTATTGCCGGAACGGGCCCGATGATGGACGGCGGAGCGCGGCGCGTGACCGCCCATGCCGTCCGCACATGGCATTTTGCCGACGCTCTGCGTCGCGCCGGCCACGAAATCCTTCTCTGCACCGTGTCGCAGAATCTCTCGAAGGCCGATCCGCCGACGCAGTTCGTCGAGCGGCGCGAAAAAGGCGGCATCCCCTATGACAACGTGGACATGCGGATCGGCGACATGCTCGCCTATTTCCGCCAACGCTGCGACGCCTTCCAGCCCGACGGCATTGTCGGCGTGACCACCGAGCCGGCCGGCTGGGTCTGTCACATGCGCCCGACCGCTCCCGTTTGGTGCGACCTCCACGGCTGGGTCATGGCCGAGGCGCAGTTGAAAGCCGCGCGCGACGGCAACGACGACGTTCTCCCCCACTTCTGGTTTCACGAGCGCGCAGTACTGCGTCGCGCCGACAAAATCTCCGCCGTCACCCATGCCCACCGCTTCGCCGTCCTCGGCGAACTGGCCACGATCGGCCGGCTCAATCGCCACAATGTCCACTATGATTTGGTCGTCAGGATTCCCTGCTCGGTGGACGTGGACTCGATCCGCTCCCCCTCCGATCGCCTCATCCTACGCCGCCTGGTGGGTCAGGACAATGCTTTCGTGGTGCTCTGGAGCGGCGCCTTCAACACGTGGACCGATCCGGCCACGCTGTTCGAGGGATTAGAACAGGCCATGGCCGCCGAGCCGACCGTGCATTTTGCGGCCACAGGGGGAGTGGTCCCCGGCCATGCCGACGCCGTGCTCGAGGAGTTTCAGGCGCGCGTCGAGCGTTCGCCCCACCGCGGACGGTTCCACCTGCTCGGCTGGGTGGAAGCCGAACGCTTTGCGGATTATGTTGCGGCCGCCGACCTGGCCGTTTGCGCCGATTTTCCCTGTCTGGAAACCTCGATCGGCGTGCGCACGCGGCTTCTGGAAGCCATGGCCCACGGCGTGCCCATTGTGCTGACGCGCGGGACGGAGTTGAGTGTTGAATTGGAACATGCCGGCGCGGGATGGATCGTCGAACCGCGCAATCCGGCAATGCTAGCCGAAAGAATCTGCGCTGCCGCCCGCGATCGGGCCATGGCCGCCCGGATGGGCGCGGTATGCCGCCACTTTGTGGAAGAGCATTACAGTGTGCAGCGCACCTTCGGCCCGTTGCTGGAATGGGCCGAGCATCCGGCGTATGCACCGGACAACGCTCTCAAGCGCCTGGAATCGCCGACCATCATCGAGGCAACCGTCAATCGCATGGACGCCGATGCCCGCGCGCTCGATTACGCCGAGGATATTCCGGCAATGGCCCGCGCCCAGGCTGAACTTGCCCGACTGCGTGCAAAATGGCCCTTGCGGCTCTGGCGCTGGCTGAAGCGGCGGTTCCGATGAAAAAAACAGACGGCCCCGACGCCATCGGTGTGAGGTCATGGTGATGGGGTGCGCCGGGGCCGCCGTAGAATCATCAACGTCTGGACAAAATGGACGAAAGACACCCCGTGGACAACACGGACACATCGGAGTGAGGCTTTACCGCCTTGGAATGCGTTGTATCCGTGTCGCCGCGCCGCCGGGCTGTTTCCGTCCCTTCACCTTCTACTCCGATTTCTTTTCCTCCTCCGGCTGCGTCGTGAGCGTGCCCGACGACGGGCGAACGTTCACCGGCGGCATGTCGAGCTTCACTTTGCTCTCGTATTCCTTCCAGTACGCATCAATCTCGGATTTGGCGCGCTGATACTGGGCCGCCTGCTGTTCGGCGGTTTCGAGCACCTGCGGAATAATAAACGCGTAGATGTTGCTTTCGCGGGTGACCTTGTCAGATTTGCTGAAGAAGAATTCGAGAATTGGGATGTAGCCCAGCACCGGCACGCGCCGGATGGTGTCGTCCTGCCAGCGCTCGGTCAGGCCGCCGAGCCAAGCCGTCTGACCGCTCTCGACAGTCAGCTTGGTCTCATAGGTTTGCAGTTCGGTCAAGGCACGACCGTTGAGCAATTCGGGTTTCCGGCGCGAGTTCTCGACGTAGATTTTCAGCACCACCCGGCCCTGTTTGTTGATCTGCGGCGTGATTTCCAACCGTGTGCCGACGTCGCGGTATTCGACATTGGTGCGCAGCGAGGTGCCTTCGGCCGACCCCTGGGCGCTGACTTCAAACGGCACGCTTTCGCCCACGAACACCGCTCCCATCTCGTTGTTGTTGACCGTGATCTGCGGATGAGCCGCGATACTCGCATTGCGGTTTTTGATCAACAGCTGAATCAACAAGGCCACGTTGACATCGGCGGAGAAGACGCCTTTTCCCGGCGACAGCGTCCCCGAATAATTCGTCGAGCTGTTATAAAACGTGTCCCGCAGCGACCGGCTGTAGTCTATGTTGGCCGGCGCCGGATTGGCCAGGGTCCCGGCGTTCGCATTATTGCTACCATAGGAGTCAATAAACCCCATGTGGCTGAGCGCCAGGAACGCGTTATCCAGCTCGTCGCCGGAGATGGTGCGGGCGTCGGGCGTCCAGCGCCAACCGAGACGGCGGGAGCCTTCGCTTTCGACACGGATGATGTACGTTTCCAGTTGGACCTGCGGCTCCGGTTTATCCAGATCCGCCACCAGTTGCTGGATGGATTCGAAGTAAATCGAGGGCGCCGCGATAATCAGCTTCTGGGACCGGATGTCGGGGACAATCCGCACAAGGCCAATCAAATTGTTGATCGGACGCTCTTCCATGCCCGGCCGCCCCGACGTGCCCGGCCGAGCGCCAGCCGACTGCCAGGGGAACACCACGTCCACCGCTGGCCGGGTATCCTCGACCAGCCGCCCGGTCTGTCCTTGCTGCTGCCCCTGCTGCTGACTGCTGCTGCTTCGGCCCTGCTGGGAGGACTGGCTGGCGGCGCGCGACACTGCCCCTTCGCTCAGAAGGTTGTTCAGGTTGTTGGCCAGCTGGGCCACGTCGGCGTGTTGCACCTGAATCACCAGCATATTGGTGGCCTCGGGATTCATTACGTCCAGTTCCCGGATCAGGCCCTCGATGACGCTGAAGTTCTGGGGGTTGTTGGTGATGGCCACAATGGAGTTGGTGGCGCGATAGACGACAAAACGGACTTTGCCGTAGAGCGCGCCGATTTCCCCGGGCCGGCTGCTGGTCGTCCGCGGCCGCCATGTGAACAAATCGGTGGTGCCGGGCCGCCGCGCCGTTCCGCCCTCGAATAACTCGGTCAGGACCGAAACCATGTCGCTCGCATCGGTGTGCACAATGTGATAGACGCGCGGGGCAAGGTTCTCCTCGGGAATCTCTACGTCCAGCTCCTTGATCATCCGCTCGATGAACTCATACTCGTTGGGATCGGCAATGACCATGATGGAGTTGGTGCGCACGGACGGCACAAACCGCGCCTCGGAGCGTCCGCGCCCGCCGCCGCGTCCAAAACCGCCTCCGAAACCACCGAAGAAGCCAAATCCGCGGAACTCCTCCTGATACAGCTGGTTCAGCTGGTCCGCCATGTCGTTGGCGTCCATGTATTTCAGCTCGTAGGTGCGGCTCTCGCGCTGGACAGACTGGGTGGTGTCCATGGCATCAATCATTTGCTTGACCATTTCAAACGTGGTCGGCGTGGCCAGAACCATGATCTGGTTGCCGCGCTGATTGGACCGCATGTCAAAGATTTCCTGCCGCTCGCGCGCCAGCTTGCGCATCATCATATCGCGGATATCGAGCGCCAGATCGAACGCATCGGCGTATTTGATGTCCACGATATGGAGCTTCACGTCGCTGCGGCCGGGATTGTCCATTTCGGTGACAATTTGTTCGACTCGGGCGATTTTGTCCGGGGGGCCGACCACGATCAGCCAGTTGGTCCGCACGTCGGGAATGACCACCATGTCGCCGGCCATGCGTCCGCCGCTGCTGCGCCCGTAGCCGCCATAGCCGCTGTAGCTGCGGCGGCTATAGTAGTCGTCGCCTCCATAGTAACCGCCCGAACGCTGCGAAATCGGCAGCATGCCCGTTTCGCCTGCCACGGCCATCATGGCCACCAGGTCGGCCAGCTCTTCGGCATAGGCATATTGCAGCTTGAAGATCTTCACGTCCATCTGCCCGATGTCGAGCCGGTCCATGCCCTCGATGATCTGTTCAAACCGAATAACGTTGGCGACCGTGTCGGTGAGAATCACCGTACGGGTTCGCTCATCCACGGAGATATTGCCCTGGCGTCCGAGCAGCGGCTGAATAGCCATCTGGACGCTTCGCGGCTGGGCGAGTTTGAGTTTGAAAATTTTCTGGATCAGCTCATTGCGCAACGGCAGCGAGGTCGCCGATTCGTTTGGGCCGAGAACCTGTCGAATGTCCGTGCGGGCCGGCACGTCGAACTCCGCCACCAGTTTTTCGATGCGTTCCACGCGGTCGGGTCGCCCGACCAGAACCAGCCAGTTGGTGCGCGGGTCGGCCAAGATCATGACATCATTGACCATGCGGACCTGGCTGGCTGCGGAATACCGGCGCGAGTAGTAGGAATAAGATGAGGAATACTCCTCCCCGCTCCCTCCATACCGCATCGAGCCGCTCGGAGGGGTGCTGCCGGAGCTGACAGCCGCTACCGTGCTAATCACATCGGTGATCTCCTCAGCGTTGGCGTTGGTCAGCTTGATAATTTTCAGGATGTTTTCGCCGGCATCCTCGCGATCCAGCGACGCGATGATTTGCTCCAGTCTAGCCACGTTGGCGGCAGTGTCAGTCAGAATCAGCGAGCGGGTACGGTCGTCCACGGAGAGGGTGCCCTGCCGGCTGATGAGCGGCTGAATGGACTGCTGAATGCTGCGCGGCTGAGCGATTTTCAGTTTGAATATTTTTTGAATCAGCTCATTGCGCAACGGAATAGTCGAGGCCGACTCGTCCGGTCCCAGCACCTTTTGGATTTCCATACGGCTGGGAACATCGAACTGGGCCACAAGGTTTTCGATGTGCTGGATCTTTTCCGGCTGACCTGCGAGGATCAGCCAGTTCGTCCGCACATCGGCGATGATCAGCACGTCGTTGACCACACGAATCTGGCTGGAACTGCCATAGCGGCGCGCGAGGGAGGAATGATCGTCGCTGCTTCCACCAAATCGCGATGTACTGACGGTGGGGGAGCCGCCGATATTCGCCGCCACGATCGTCGTGATGAGATCGGTGATCTCATCCGCGTTGGCGTATTTGAGGCGGACAATTTTGAGGATACTCTCTCCGGCCTCCTGGCGGTCGAACGACTCGATGAGGCGCTCGAACCGTGCAACGTTGGCCGCCAGATCGGTCACCACCAGAGTCTTGCTGCGCTCATCCGAACTGATACTGCCCTGCTTGCTCATCAAAGGAGTCAGCAGAGTTTGGAGACGGCTCGGAGAGGCGACTTTGATGTTAAAGATCTTTTGCACCATCTGCATTCGGTTGGTAATGCTGGTGGCGGATTCGTCGTTTTTCAGCGTTTGAACCCGCATGGTCTGGGCCATATTGGCCGGAACCAGCTGGATGTCGCGCGGCGTTTCGATGACCGCAATACCCTGCAGTTCCAACGCATCGTAGATGACCTGCAAAGCCTCGGCACGCGGCAACCGTTCGGCCGAATAGACCGTGACCCGCCCCTGCACGGAAGGCTCCTTGATCACGGGTTTGCGCGTTTGCTCGCTGATAAAGGTTACGATCTGCGTGATTTCGACACCCTTGCTGAGATTCATGATCACAGCGTCGCGAATGACCGACGGCGCGGACGGCGAGGACGGCTCGGTGTTCTCGCTGGTCTCGCGCGCGTTCTGCGAGATGGAAGCCGACCCGAACGGTTGACCGCCTTTATTGGAAGAGAACCGGGACCGGCCCGCCCCGCCGGGTTGCCCGATACAGATTGCGGCTGCGGCCATCCATATTACGACCCATGCGATTGTCGCTCGGTTTGCCATGTCTCGATTCGTCCTCCTGATGAGATGTCCGGAATCCTGCGCCGGATTTATCAGTGTTGTGCGCTTGCCGGTCCAATTCCCGGCTTTCCATTCAAATCCTCGCGGCTATTCCCATGCCGTGGCCATGCTCTCGGAAAAGCCTTTAGTCGCGGCCCCGCTTGCCTTTCCCTTTCGGGCCGCGGCCGGACAGGTCGCTGGGGAATCCGCCCTTGGGCCCGCGGTCGGGCGGCGGCTGTATGCTCCCGCGGCTCGGCGGCGGCATACTCCCGCGGCTCGGCGGCGGCGCGCTGCTGCGGTCCCGCTCACGCATCTGCCGGATTCTTTCCATGATCTGCTCCCGGCTCATTCCCTGGAAGATGCTGCTGCCAGACGGCAGCGGCGGCGAATACGATGAAGAGGGGGGCTGCGGAACACTGGCGGATTGCGACACAGACGCTTCGCGCGGCGGCCGGTCGTATTCCTCCCCTCTCCGCATTTCTTTGGCCGAGACCGGCGGGGGACCACTCACAGACACAGAAGGACGCTCCGTGCGGTTTTCGTGGCGATGCTCGTCGCGCGACCGTTCTCCGCCCTCGCGCAGCCGGCGCCAACGCTCGATCAGTTGCTCGCGCGACATGCCGGCAAACGGCCCGCCCGGTCCGGTCAGCCGTTCAAATACCGAATCGGGGATGCGAGGCAGATTGTCCGGCCCTGTAAACGCCGACGAGGACGCGATCGAGGCCATGGGGCCGCTCCGGCTTTCGCCGCTGCCCACGGGGCCGAAACCTCGACTGAACCCCGACGGCGGGCCAAATCCGCCCCCGCCGCCCTCGCCGCCGTAGTGCATCGCAAGTTCTCTTCGGTTCCCCTCGTTATCCTCCAGCGAAACCCGGTCGGTCCCGATCTCCGTCACTTTCCATTCATGGAACCGTTCGCCGACTTTCACCCACTGCCCGTTGATCATCGCGCGGTCAATAAACACTGCCTCCAGCTGCGGCTGGACTGGCTGCGGCCGCGGCTCGCCGAACAGCGCGCGCTTTTCCAGTTTATCGAACATCTCGCGCCGCTTGTCCTCTTCCGAACTGCCCGAGCTTTTTCGCGAGTCCGAGCGCCCGCTCCTGCTGCTGCGGTTGTCGGCAGAACCCGATGACCCGGAACGTGCGGGCTCGGAACGCGGTGCGGCGGATACCGCGCTAGCAGTCGCGGTGCTTTTTTCTCCGCTCAACCCCATTTCCAGAGCCAAAAGCATTTCCCAGTTGGCTGCCAACTCCTCCACCGACATCGTCCCAGAGGACTGCATCGGTGTGCCGGGGCGATCGTCAGATGCGACGGTCGGGCTAGTATCGGCCTCGGCCCCCGGCGCCGAGGCGATCGCCGTTGGTGCCGTTGTCGCCGTGTGTTCGATCGCCGTAAGCCCGGCCGACGAAGAGACCGTTTCGGCGGCGGTCGTTGTTTGGGTGGACGGCCTTGCCGCCTGCGTCGGCGTCGTTGGCGACACTGAGGCAAGGGACGGCGATGTAAAGACAAGCGCCGGTTGGGTTTCCGAGGCCGCATCGGCGGCAGCGGTCAGTGTTGCACTGGACGGCAGCGGCTCGATGCTGGCAGTTGTCTCCTCAGCCATTGCCATAAGAAGCATCAAATCTTCCATGCTGAAATCGGCCCATTCCTCCAATCCACCGTTCTTCTCGGCGGCGACCGGCGAGGTGGGCTGAACTGCCGCCTTTGTCGGCGACGAAGCGGCATTCGGCGTACTCTCGTGCAGTGGGCTCCGTTCCGAGCGTCCGGTCTCGGCGCGCCGCTCGGGTTCCTTTTTTGCCGCCGAGGCGGCCGGTGTGGGCGACGGCCCCATGCCGAAATTGTCCACACCGGCTAGAAGGCTGCGCGTTTGAAAAAAGAAAATTGTCTGGAAGACAACCAGGTAGATTAACACCAGAAGAATGACGGCATTGATTCCGAGGAGGATCAATTTCAGGTTGGAGCGCAGCCACACCCAAGCGTCGGCCGCCTGGCCCGCCGAACCCTTCGCCCCGTTGCCTTTGCCATTGGTCTGGCCGTTGCTTTTTCCGTTGCTCATAGCTGCGCCTTTTCAGGAAAAAGATAAGTGTAGATCTTCAGGGCGGCCTGCAACTGCCGTTTTTGCTGTTCGCCGCTGCGCCCAGAACGCGACGCGCCGGCGCTCGATCGCCCGCCCATGGCCGTAATGCTGATCTGATCCACGACTATCGGGACCGAGGCCTGTTCGAGGGAGTCAATAAACCGGACCAAGCCGGCATAGCTGGGAGCGGTCAGATCGAGTTTCAGTTCCATACGTGTCGAGGCGGCCGTGCGCGCCGTGGCCGTCCGCGCCTGGGCTTTGAGCTGGGTGATATTGCGGATTTGGACATTGGAGCGGCCGGCCAGTTGCTCGAAACGCTCGACCAATTTCTTCATTTGGTCTTCGGGCGGCTCCTTAGGCACCTCGATCTTCAGCGCCTCGGTCTGTTGCTTCAATTCTTTGCTCACCAGAGCGTATCGTTTGATCCGTGCGCTGGCGTCCGCAAACTGGGCGGTCTTGTAGTCGCCGCCCCGGCGGCTGCCCGCAATGGCCGCGCCAATCTTTTTGGCGCCCATCCACAGGCCCACGACGGCGACAACGATTGCGCCGATCACAATGGTGCGGCGTTCCCGGGGTGCGAGATTCATTTGGCACCTGCCCTCTTGTATTTTGGATTCAACGAAAAGGTCATCTTGAACGTTACCCCTTCACGGTCCTTGCGCGATGACGGGGCGTCGGCCCGCACAAAAAAATCCGACGCCGTGACCTTGCGCGTAAACTCCTGCACATCTGTGTAGGTCTTGCACCGGCCGGTCAGCGACAGCGAACCGTCGGGATTCAGGCTCAGCGTGTCCAGGGTTACCCCTGGCGGGGCAATTTCCGCGATTGCGACCAGCAGCCGTGTCATGGGAAATTTATCGGCGGCAAACCGCCGGAGAATCGCCAGGGCTTGTTCATCGTGCTGTAAGTCGGCCGAGATCAGCCGGGCGCGCTGGATCACTTTGTCCATAATCGCCTCGCGCTGGTGGTTGGCTGTCCGTTGCACGAAGACTGTTGCCAGAAGAAGCCCGATCATCAGCAGAATCAACACGGGCGTTTGAATCTGCGCCAGAATGGGCAGGAGCGGTTGCGCGCCCCGCCGCCGCGGCGCTTCCATCGCCAAAAAGTTGATCGTCCCGCCGGCGCCCGACAGTGCCGCCCGGATTAGCCCTACGACGCGATGCCAGCTCTCCGCCCAATCGGCAGGGAGCGCCTCTGCATTGACCACCCACTCCGCCGCCTGCTCGAGGCGGTTGACCACGGGAATGTCCAATGTGCGGCGAAGGTCGTCGGCCAATTGGCTGGCGGTTTCTCCGCCCAGGCAAACCACCGACTCGACCTGGACGCTCTCGCGCCGGCCGCGCAAATACAGAATCAGTCGCCGGATTTCATTGCCGACCGCCTCGATCGGCCGGTTCCCCGGCACAAAATGCGCCGACTCGATCATGCCGTCCAGAACCACAAACAACGACGTGCCGTCGGAGGCGCAATCGGCCACCAGTTCGCATGTCAGAGGACGCGGCCGCAGCGCCAGGTGTGCCCGCAGTCCCGCCAGCGCCGCACATTCGACATACGTTGGACGTTCGCCGTTGGGGAAATGCCGCTCGAGCAGGTTCTGCACATACTCTCGGGAAATGGCGGCGGCCAGAACATGACTCCGTTTGCCCTCGTCGGTCGTTCCGTCTTCGACATAGCCCCACAGAGTCTTGCTTTCGTCCAATTCGCCGAGCGCCTGTTCGAGTTTGAGGGCGGTGATTTTCCGAATATCCACTTGTTCGCCGCGCGGGCCCACAAACGGTTTGAGCAACACTTCGCTGCGGGGAACCGTGCAGAGAATGGTCTCGCCGCGCCGCCGGTCGGCCTTCTCGCGGCAGAACCGCCCGAAATCGAATTCCGCCGCCGGCTGGGTCTGCCATTCCTCGACTGCCACTTTCTCATCCTGCACACGGAACCGGCACAGCCGCACCGGGTCGCTTCCCAGTTCCACAGCCCAGTATCGTCCATTTCGCTTCTTCATGGATCCCACCTGTCCTAGGACTCCCGCCAATAGAGAATAGTCGGCGGATCGGTTGCGATGTCCACCACCGCCTCGATCGTTGCTTTGGTTTCGCCTTCCCGGCCCTCGGCGATAATCCGAAACTGATACGACTGCACGGTGACATAGTCTATGATATTGGCAAACAGCGACTCGGTCATGCCGTTGATGTCGCGCAATTCACTTCGGGAGGTGAACGGCCCCTGGCTCGAGGCCCGCCGCGTCAGAATCTCATTGGCGACGTCCTCGGTCATTCCCGGCAGCGTCATCAGCACTTCGAACGGAGCCGTATTGATGTTGATGCGGTTGTGTTTGTTTTCCGTTCCCACGCAAAGCCAGTCCACCATGCGGGCCACCTGATCAAAGTTGAATACGCGCGTTCCCTGCGTTTGCGCCCCCGATGACGAAATTCCGCTTTTTCGCAGACTGTCGCGCGACTGCGTCTGCTTGCCCTGAGATATGGAGAGTTTTGTACCTTTCACCGAGGATTGTTTGAGCGCCGAACTGCGCAGAGCCGTCGAGCCCTGCCCGCCCGACTGGCCTTGCGTCTGCGCCTCGGTCACATCGAGCAGCTCGGCCAGCGAGGTGAACCGCCGCTGATTGCGCCATGCGACAATCGCGGCCGCCTGCGTTTGCGTCATGCCTTCGATCTGGCGCAGCTCCGACTCGGAGGCGGTGTTGAGGTCCAGCCGCATCTGGCCGTCGGGATTGATCTCGCGGTCGTAGGAATATACGGTAAAGAAATCCGCCAGCCCCTTATCCAGTTCGCCGTCCTGGTCATCGTAGGGCGGCGAGTAATCGCCGTCGTCTTCGTTGGGATCGAGCAGGCCGTTGCGGTTGGCGTCTTCCCCGAAGACCTCGACCGACGTCCAGCCGGCAATCAACAGCAACTCCATCACCGTATGCAGACCGCCGTTTTTGCAGTAGTAGGGGTCTTCCAGCATCTGGTAGTAGTCGTCCTCGGCGCCGTCGGGACGCGTTTCCGAATCGCTGTCCCGCCAGTCCAGGAAGGCGTTGATCATTTCGGGCGTTAGTTCCGGAAATGTGTAGAGCGCTTCCTCGGTGACCGTATTCAGGTTTACCCGGCTGGCCTCGTCCGTGATGCCATAGATCATGCGGCCCGATTCGTCGCGTTTGCCTGTCGCGAGGGTATAGACGCCGTCGCCGACGGGCTGCTCGAAGAAACGGATCTCGTCGTTGTAGAATCCGCTGAGTTCTCCATAGTAGCCCTCCTGCAGCTGGAGCAATTCCACAATTGTCCGCTCGATTCCCGCCTTGGCGTAGTATCGCGCCTTGACCTTGTTCGTGCGGTTGGTCACGATGTTGAGGCTCGTGCGCACCGATGTGGAATAGCTCAGCGCAATCAGCGACAAAATCAGCACCAGCCACAGCACCAGAACGAGAATAGCGCCGCGCTGCCGTGTGCGAATGCTGTCGCTCTTGCGGATCATGTTCGCTTTCCTCTACCGCCCTCTCGATGAACCGCCGCGCCCTGCCGACAAACCGCCGCTTCCGCCCCCATAGGATACCCCGCCACCGGTCCCCTCTTCGCTGCTCATTCCGCTCTCGCTGCTGCCATAGCTGCTTTGGCTGCTGAAGGACTGTCCGCCCGTTGTATCCGAATAGATGCCCGTCAGGCCGCCATACAGACTTTGCGATCCGTCATTGATCATGCGCGCGGTTGGAATGCGCACCAGCCGCGTGATCGTGATGGGATTCTCCCGCCCCTCGGGATCGGTGCATGTCAGAGAGAATTCGACAGCCTGCGGCACCTGGGTGTCGTTCAACCAGTCTTCCAGCCATTCGTAGCCGTCGTAAAAACGAAGATTGAACGACGTGATTTGGATCCCCAAATCCACCAGATAGCCGCCGCTTTCGAGGTCGTCGTCGGGCGTGGGGTCTATGCGCATCCACAAGCCGCCCGTTTGTGTGGCTTGCGTTGCGGCGTCTCCTGCGGTCGGCGGCGGCATTTCTCCGGTCATGTCCATCCACGGATCATACATCGCACTCGTACCCATATCCGCCGTTTCGCTCATGCCGCCGGTCAGATCTTCTTCGGTTCCGATATCCATGTAGAATTCGACTTCGCACAGATCGGAGAGGGCCAGCTCGGGCGGGAACCTCGGATTGGCGGAGGTGACAAACGCCATGGAGTCGAAGTCGGCGGTCTCATCTCCGTCATTGTAAGCAAGAAATGCGGGGGTGAACGGATAAAACGGCGGCTGGATGGCCCGCAGCTGGCGCGTCATCAGATCGGCCACCCCGTCGAGAAGCCGGATCATTTCCGCACGCCGCTTGGCTTTTTCCCACGAAGTGGTCGCCACCCAGAATGTCGAAAAAGCGGTGCCGATCAGCATCACCGAAACCATCATGCCCGTCAGCATTTCGAGCAGGGTCATGGCGCGCCGCGGGCGAGGGATAAAACGCGGGCCTCGGGATGAGAGAGGAAGCATGAGCGACCAGGCACGACGCTGCATCTTTGCTCCCCTGCCCCAGGTTCTGTTTTCTGCTGCCCGGATCATGGCGCGACATCCCTGCCTTTGTCCGTCTAGTAACTCATCGGCAATTCGGTTTGGAGACCCGAGCTGGTAGCATTGTCGCCCGGACGCATATAGGTCACGAACGAAATGTCGCGCTGGGCCTGGCCTTCGGTCCAGGCGACAGTGACGCGGACCTCGAACAATCCGTCGAGGTCGGTGCTTTGAATGTCGCTGCTCCAGGAGAAGCGCGGGTCTTCGGGAAACTCGCCGCCGTCGCTGCCCACCCGAATATCGCCGACGTATTCGATCTCCTCGATGATGTTTTGCGCCAGCATCAGGCCGCGGCTTTGGCTCTCCATCCACGCCTGATTCCGTGTGTTGCCGGCAATAGCCTCGATCAGGGCCACAACGGCGATACTGAAAATCGCCACGGCCACGAGAGTTTCCAGGAGCGAGAAAGCCGAATCGGCCGACGCAGAACGGCCCGAGCGAGGCCACGGCCGTCGGGCGGGCTTCACGCAGCAATCTTTCTGTCGGTTCGGTCTCATATCTCCGCCCCTATTCCATACGCGGCCGGCGCAGCCTCGCTGGGTACGCTTTCCGGTGGGGTTTGTCCCGATTCGCCTTCGGTTGTCGCCGGCTGCCCCTCGGTGATCATTACCCGGCCTGTCAAACCATTGAGACTGACTTCCATCGTATCGCGGTACTGCGAAATCAGACGGATGCGGCAGAAATCCGCCGTTCCGTCCCGCCGAAACTGGATGTAGTAACTGCCCTCTTCGCCGGGGTTGAGCGCCTCGCCCATATCGGTTGTGTCGAAAAACACCGTCTCCGGCAGCACATAGATATTCATTCCGGGTGCGGGAAAGAGCTGATACTGCAACTCGCCCGTTTCCAATTCCACCTCGTAGGTTATATAGACCCGTTTAGAGTCCGGTTCGATATTCAGCCGGAAATCCTTTTGCTGCGCGACGGCTCCACTGAAGCAGAAGGCCATCATGTCGCCGACTTGCCCGGCTGCGGCCGAAATCTGC
>JADFCW010000299.1 GCA_017161705.1 Candidatus Sumerlaeota bacterium
ACTCGAACCACTCGAAATAGGAGACATCCATCGTGTAGTAGGGCATGTCGTATTGGATGGCATGGATGCCGTCGAGATTGGCGAGAATCTCCATGGACCTGGGCAGGTTGCGTCCGCAGTGGTGCCATAGAATGTGGGGAAAAAGCTTCTTTGCTTTCTCGACAAAGCGGTGATCCACGTTGGCGAACTGGTCGAGCTGTTTGGGCCCCCAGGTTCGCGCGCCGCCGAAGCAGGCGAAGAAGCGCAGGCCGTTCTTGTAGCCGTATTCGTAGTAGAAATCGAGGGCAGCCAGCCGCTCTTCGAGCGCAAGTTCGAGATAGTGGCGGATTTTTTTCGGCTCGGTGATCATCCACTTCACAAATTTCTGCACCTCGACAATCGTCTCGGCGTAGTTGGTCGGCGTAGCCGCGCCGATGATGATGGGAACGATACGGTCCATCTTCTCCTGAAATTCGAGCAACTGAAGCATGTGCGGTGTGTAGTGGGTAACGGCGCGGGAGTCGGCGAGATACTTCTCGTAGGCCTTCGACTCGTAGAGCGCAATGGCTTCGTCGAGTGTGTCGGCGATGGGCTTGAACAGCAGATAGTCTTTGTCGCCGCGATGGACAAAATACTGGGGGCGCTTTTCGGCGGGAATGAAATTTTCGATCTGGTGCGAGATGTCCACATACATCCAGATGGCGTCGGTGCGCAGGTCGGCCCAGGTCTTGATGCAGGCGTCGGTGGTCTTGTCCACGTCGTTGTAAATTTCCTTGTGGCTATAGCCGGCGTAGGTGATCTGCCAGTAGTCGAGTTCGGGCGCGACGGGGACAATGTCGTGGGGCTGGAGATGATAAGCGGCTTCCATGCGCTGCCAATGGGTCATGGTGCCGATGGGTTCGAGTTTGCCTTTGAGTTGGGCCACCCATTTGTCCACGATTTCGCTCATGAGGGTTCTCCTTCAGAGTATCTCAGGCGGTTCTGTTGCCGCCGAGTTCATCGAAATCCGCAATGTCTTTGGGTCTTCCGGAAGCCTTCTTGTTGACCAGAAGGTCTTGGAAGGAAATGTAGCTGACCGCCGTGTTGCCATACAAAGCCGTAGTCCGCCGTGTCCATACCTCGTCGAAAGTGAGACCGCTGATAGTGTTGATCAACTCAATACGCGTGGGGGGCATCCCAATTCGGATGATAATTCCCGGTTCCGCGAAATCCCTGACGGAGGATTCGCCTGTTGGAATGTCAAATCTGTTCAAAGCACGACATAGTTTTCGAATGTTCTCCCCCGTGTTGCGGAAAAACAAATCTATGTCATTCGTTGCGCGGGCGTAACCATGAAACGCCACGGCGTATCCGCCAACGATGACAAACTCAACGTTCTCTTCGTTTAACAACCTCAAGAACTCTTCGAACTCGTTGTGGATATTCATAACCGCAAACCTTTGCCATTTCGATGCGGAGATCTTCCACCAGCGATACGCGCTCTTCGCCCGTCATGTGGCGCGTGAGGTCAATGGCCTTTTCGTTCGGGTCCATCGGCGCAATTGTGAGGACTCTCTCGACTCTCATCATTTGCCCTTTCCCATTTCAACCGCCCGGAAGTTTGCGGCCAGCAAGGCGTGTAAACGCGAGACAACCGGCTTGATTTCCGCCAAGCCAGCGGGATCACGGACCAGATTGTGATGCTCGCGCGGGTCTTTCTCAAGATCATAAAGTTCAGCGGCACGGCCGCCGTCCCATTCCGTGTATCGCCAGCGCGGCGTGCGGACGGAATAGCCGGGGACGCCCCAGGCCTCTTTGAACTGGCAAAAGACGGCCTCCTTGCCGGGCGCGTCGGGATTGTCCAGCAGGGGCGCAAACGACCGGCCTTCGAGTTCGGGCCGCACCGGCAATCCCGCCAACTCGCACAGCGTCGGGTAGATGTCCACAAACTCGACCAGGCCGCGCGCGACGGCGCCCCGTTTCTTCCCCGGCGCGGCAACGATCAGCGGACAATGCGTGGCCTCCTCGAAGAGCGAATGTTTGGCCCAAAAGCCGTGCTCGCCGAGATGAAAGCCGTTGTCGCCAAAGAAAACGACAATGGTGCTGTCCCACAGCGCGAGGCGGTCCACCGCATCGAGCAGCCGCCCCAGTTGCGCGTCCATGTAACTGACGCAGGCGTAGTAGGAACGAATCGCCTCTTTGGCTTGTTGCTCGGTCGGATCGCCGTCCACAAACAGGTCGCGGTTCATGCGAAGCGCCTGGGGCGGGATGTCGGCGCGATCGTTCGGCGGGCGGTCGGGGAGTTGGATTTTTTCGACGGGGTAAAGATCAAAGTATGTTTGCGGAGCCAGAAGCGGCACATGCGGTTTGATAAAACCAACGCCGATGAAAAACGATTCGTTGCGATGCTTTTCGAGCAACTCGATGGCGCGGGTGGCCGTTCGCGTGTCGGGCATCTCGTTTTCGTTTTGTTCTGCAGGACCGAACATTTTTCTGTCGCCGCCGAACGTCGCGCGAAGCGACTCGGGGGTCCATTCGGGCCGGCGCGCGGCCGGAGGTTTTTCGGCGCCCTCGGACCACGCCGAGGGGTCGTCAAAGCCGGCGTGAAAAATCTTGCCTACATGAGTAGTGTAATAGCCGTTCTGACGGAAATGCGCCGGCAGCGTCACGGCGTCCGGCAGCGCCGCGCGATAGTCGTCACTGTTGACAATCACGCCCGTTGCGTCGGGCCGCCGGCCCGTGAGCAGCGAACTTCGGCTCGGATTGCACAGCGGATAATTGCAGTAGGCGCCCTGAAACCGCACGCCGCGCCCAGCCAGGCGATCCACATTGGGCGATTGCACGAGCGGATGCCCGTAGCAACCAAGGCACGTGTTCAAATCATCCACGGCGATACATAAAACATTCGGGCGGGACTTCTGGTCTGCGCCGCGCGCCCGGCCCAGCAAACTCGCTCCGGCGGCGGCTCCGGCGAGCGATCCCAAAAGTGTTCTGCGAGAAAGGACGTGCCGCATGGTTATTCACGCAACCCCAACCAGCCTCTTCATTTTCTCGACGGCGTCCCAGGCGTTGTCGGAGGCGTCGTCGGCGCCCATTTTGCGGGCGGTTTCGGGGTCCACCGACGGACCGCCGCAGATGATTTTGACGCTGTCGCGCAAGCCCGCTTCCTGCAGCGCTTTCACGGTCTCGCGGGTGTGCATGAAGGTGGAGGTCATGTAGGTGCCTAGGCCGACCAGCTGGGGTTTGTGCTGGCGGACGGCCTCGACAAACTTTTCGTCCGGCACAGCCGAACCGAGATCAATCACATCGAAGCCCGCGGCCTCGAAAACGGGGATGGCGACATCTTTGCCGACTGTGTGAATGTCCCCGTAAATGGTGCCGATGACCATTTTGGCCAGATACTGGGAGCGCTCGGCAGACGCCATGTGCGGTTTGACGGCGTTGAGGCCGGCGTAATAGGCGTCGCAGGCCACAAGCACTTCTGGAATGAATACCTCGGCGCACTTGAAGCATTCGCCGATCCGCTTCATCCCTTGCGACAGCCCGTCGGCGATGATGCGGTAGGGCGAAATGCCGGCGTCGAGCGCGGCGCGCGACAGCCGCTCGGCCTCGGCGGCGTTGAGATCAATGACAGCTTGCGCGATTTGCCGGAGAATGTCTTCTGCCATAATGCCCACGTCTCCTTGCTGGGAATTCGGGGTTCCCCGTTCTTTATGCCAGTTCTTTCAGGAGCGCTACTTCTCTGGCTAGCACCTCACGCACCCGGCCTTTGAACTTGCCGAGCGACTCGTTCTCGATGCACAGGTCGCCGCGATAGCCGGCCTCTTTCAGAATCGCGACCACACGCTTGAAATCAATGTCGCCTTCGGTGATCGGGCAATTGAATTTAGCGTATTCCCAACCCATCGGCCGTTTGGTGTTTCGCTGATCTTCGGGATACTTGATGCTCTTGCAGTGGGTGTGGAAAGCGCGCGGGGCAAACCTTCGATAGATGCCGTAAAGGTCGTCGAGCGGATGGCCGAACCAGTAGAAATTGCCGGTGTCGAGCGTGAGCCCGAGGCGGTCGGACCCGACTCCGTCGAACAGTTTTTCGAGGAACTGGGGATTGTTGGTGGTGTTGCCGTGGTTCTCGATGCCGAGGCGAACGCCGGCGTCTTCGGTTGCAGCGACGGATTGTTTACAAATATCAATAGCGAACTTCAGGAACTCGTTGGCGTCTTTGATTTTGCGCGGCACGACGTCCAGCCGGATCACGCGTGTGCGCGTGGCGCGGCAGATTTTGGCCACCGCCGCCACCGATTTGACTTCCTCGTCCAGCCGCGTATCAAATTGGTTGTGCATGCAGAAGGCGGTGATGCGGATATTGTTTTTTTGCGCGTCCTCGGCCAGACGTTTAGCGCTTGCTTCGTCGGCGATGCTATAAGCCGGCTCGACGCCAAAAAGCGCCGGACATGCCAGTTGCGCGTTGACGTCCACCTCGACGCCCTGTGCGCCGACCGCCGCCAGCGCGGCCCAAATGTCTTTCTCGCCGACGTCACGGAGGTTTACATCGCGCACAGCAACCACCAAAGGACGGGCCGCGCCGCCTTTGCCTTGGCGGCCGGCCGGTGCGCCCAGCGCCGCTCCGGCGGCCAGTGCGCCGGCAGCGGTTAGAAATCCACGTCGTGAAATGGCGTGATCGTAATTCATGCGAATGTCCTTCCTTTGAAGAATAGTCCGGCGAAGGCAGATACACTGTTGTGGGGCGATGTCTGGAACTCCTGCCATTCGCTCAGCCGCTGTGGGATTAGGTCATACGGGCTGCGCTCTGTCAATCGGAGAAATTGCCGCCGTCGCACTTCTTCAATGTTGCCCGCCGAAGGGAAAAAGCGGATTTGTGCTCTGCCAAAAGCGCTTGACCTTCCGCGGTTCGATGGCTTATCCGTCTATTGTTTGTTGTTGCGGTCGGTTGGCGAAGCAGTGGGTGGGTAGTTCAGCGGGAGAACGCCGCCCTTACAAGGCGGAGGTCGGAGGTTCGATACCTCTCCCACCCACCAAGAAAACGCCCGATCGTTCTTGCAGGCGAGCTGCCCTCTGGAACAAGCGGTGGGGTGCAGGGATCCCGCGGTCGTGGAAGTTCCGGAAGACAATCTCGAAGGCTTTCGCTGCCGCCGTTGCGGGCGATGTTGTTCCATTCGCGGCGTGGTGCGCGTGACGGACGAAGAAATCCGCTCCATTGCGCGCTATCTGCGGATGTCGGAATCGCAAGTCCGCGCGGATTACACGATGCAAGACCCCTTCTTTGGCCGCGAAACGACGGTTTTTCGCGATCATCCTGACACGACTCGCTGCATCTTTCTTGACCCACAGAACCGTTGCCGCATTCATGCCGTGAAACCGCAGCAATGCCGTGGGTTTCCGTTCGAGTGGCGGGACGAGGATGCCCACCTGTATTGCGAAGGCCTTCGGCGTCTGCGGGAAGCTTCCGTGTAAGCAGCGTGTTAAAGTAAACGGGATTTCAAACCGTAATGAAGTGGGCCGCTATGCATCCGCGGTTATTGCAATTGACAATAACGTCCGCGTGGGAATTGAGTCGGGTCGGAACTCGACCTTCCACAAATGGACGCGATAGCAAAGAATTCCTGCCTCGTTGCCTCCGAATTTTGTTCCTGGTTTTGTGGTTCGCGGGATCTTCGGCCTCTGCATTTGCGGCGGCCACGTTCACGCTCCAGGTGCTCCCCGGCGAACGCTTTGACGAGGCGATCGCATGGCACGACGTCAACGGCGACGGCCGGAAGGACCTCGTGCGGCAAAGCGAACGGCGGCTGGAGGTGCATTTTGTCGGCGCCGACCGCCGGTTTTCGCCCGAAGCCGATCGGCGGATCAATCTGGCCTTCCCGTGGGACCTGTGGGATTTTGCCGACGTGCGGCGCGACCTTCCCGGCGATGAACTGCTAGCCCTTTCGCCGCAAGGCGTCGGATGGCAGTCGCTGCGCGAGGGGACGACCTCGACGGCGCGGACGGAGGGCGTGGAAGGCGTCCGTCCGATGGAAATGCTGATTCGGGCGGACCTGCCGCTGACGCCCGATCCCACACAGGCGCGGGCGGGGCGTTTTGTCATTCGGCTGGCGCGCGACAGCTCTCCCGCCCTCATGCTGCCCACTCGCAGTTCGCTTCGATTCTATCG
>JADFCW010000300.1 GCA_017161705.1 Candidatus Sumerlaeota bacterium
TGCCGCACTCCAAAAGTTTTGCTTCGCGGACTTCTGATAGCGGGTGCGCCGCCCAGCCGGCCGGCCGATACCTCGACATTGTAAGCGCGAAGGGCGAGAATTACAGCCTCGCTGGTCAGATAGAACTCCGTCAATTTGTCGGGATCGAGCCAGATTCGCATGGCGTATTGGGAACTAAAGCTCATGACCTCGCCGACGCCGGGAATGCGCGCCAGAACTTTCTCCAAATTCGATTGCGCATAGTCGCACAGGTCATTGCCGTCCATGCTGCCGTCTTTGGAATTCAGACCGACGATGATCAGAAAATTGCGCGTGGACTTGCTGACCATGACGTCTGTGTGCTGCACCACTTCCGGCAAACTGGTCATGGCCAGCTGCAGTTTGTTCTGCACTTTAGCCCAGGCCAAATCCGGATCGGTTCCCGGCTTGAAGGTCAGCTCCACGCGCGACGCCCCCGCTGAATCGCGAGCACAATGGCGATGACCTGCGCAAAAACCGGACGGTCCAGAAAGACTTCGACAGCATGGCATTCCTCCCCTGCCTGGCTTGAACGGGTGTTTCGGCTGTAGCCGCCGCGGCACTGGTCGAACGCGTAGAGGGGCTCTTGCGCGGCGGCGTGTCGGTACCGCTTTCAGCGCAGCACCGACGCAAATGAATACGTACCCGGAAAGAGAAGCGGGGGAGGTTTGTTTCTCTTGCAACCACGCGGGCATACACGCCAGCATCGGAGGCAATAGAACTTTTTCCTGCAGAGGCGGAAAGAACAATGAGCAGCTCTGTCCCCGAAACGGTTCGGCAGCGGGTAGAGACGCTGCGGCAGGAGATCGAGGAGCACGATTATCTGTATTACGTGCTGAACCGGCCGCGCATCAGCGACCGCGAGTATGATCTGTTGATGCGCGAACTCGAAGAGCTCGAAGCCCGGTATCCCGAGCTCCGGTCGCCGCTTTCGCCGACCCAGCGCGTGGGGGAAAAGCTGACCGAAGGCTTTCGCACGATCACCCACGCGGTGCCGATGCTCAGCATTTCGAACACATATTCGCAGGCGGAGCTGCGGGAGTTTGACGAGCGGGTCAAGCGCCTATTGGGGCTGTCGGGCGACCTCGAGTATGTGGTCGAGTTGAAAATAGACGGCGTGGCTGTAACCGTCCGCTACGAGGACGGTGCGCTGGCCTATGGCGCCACGCGCGGCGACGGATTTCAGGGCGACGATATTACAGCGAATCTACGGACTATTCGAAGCGTGCCGCTACAATTGCCGCGGTTGGGCGGAGGGCGCGACGGGCGCATCATCGAGGTGCGCGGCGAGGTGTATCTCGACTATCCGGGGTTCGAGCGCATCAACCGCCAGCGCGAGGCGGAGGGCGAGCCGTTGTTTGCAAATCCGCGCAACGCAACGGCCGGGTCGCTGAAACAGCTCGACCCGGCGATTGTCGCCCAGCGCCCGCTGCAGACGTTTTTTTATGCGATCGGCGAGACGGACTACGTGCTGCCCCCGACGCATGCCGAACGACTGGAGGTTCTCGAGCAGTTGCATTTTCGCGTCAACCCCCACCGCTCCGTGTGCCGCTCCATCGAGGAAGTCATCGAGAAAACAAAGGAGTGGGAGACGCGGCGCGAAACGCTCGACTATGCCACCGACGGGCTGGTGGTGAAAGTCAATCGTGTGGAGTATTGGGAGCGGCTGGGAGCAACGGCCAAGGCGCCGCGCTGGGTGGTGGCCTACAAGTTTTCCGCCGAGCAGGCGGTAACAACGCTCAAAGAGATCGTATGCCAGGTCGGGCGGACGGGAACCGTCACGCCCGTGGCCGTCCTGGAGCCGGTCTTTCTGGCGGGAACGGTCGTTTCGCGGGCCACGCTTCATAACGCCGAGGAGATCCAGCGCAAGGACATTCGCGTGGGCGATCAGGTAGTCATCGAGAAGGCCGGCGAGATCATCCCGCAGGTGGTGCGGGTGTTGACGGAATTGCGAACCGGGCGGGAAAAGCCGTTCGAGTTCCCGCGGAATTGTCCCTGCTGCGGGTCGCCGCTTCTGTTCAGCGAGAAGGAAGTGGCGGTGCGGTGCGAGAATGCGTCGTGTCCGGATCAGATCAAGGACCGACTCCTGCATTTCGGCCAGCGGGACGCAATGGACATCGAGGGGCTGGGAACGCAGCTGACGGAACAACTGGTGGCAAAGCTGGGGGTGCGCCGGTTCGGGGATTTGTATCGCCTGAGCCGCGAGGCTTTGGAGAGCCTGGAGCGCATGGGGCCGAAGTCGGCGGAGAATCTGGTGCAGGCCATCGAGGCGAGCAAAACCCGGCCGCTGTGGGCGCTGATCTTTGGATTGGGAATCCGGCATGTCGGGCTGCAATCCGCCAAAGACCTTGCCGCGCATTTCGGAAGTCTTGATGCGCTGCGGAAGGCCTCGCGCGAGCAATTGCTGGCGGTCGAGGGAATCGGCGAAATTGTGGCCGAGAGCATCGAAAGTTTCTTTCGCAATCCAGACAACGCGGCAATGCTGGACGATCTTCTGGCGTGTGGAGTGAGGCCGGAGGAAGGCGCCGGGATTGCTCGCCGTGCGGCCCAGGCAGGTGCCGAGCGCGGCCCTGTGGCGTCGCCCATTGCGGGAAAGACCTTTGTCCTCACGGGGACGTTGAAAAGCATGACACGGAGCGAGGCGACGCAACGGATTGAGGCTTTGGGCGGGCGCACGTCGAGCAGCGTTTCGGCCAAGACCGATTATGTGGTCGTCGGCGAGGAGGCTGGGTCGAAGCTCGAGAAGGCGCACAAATTGGGAATCCAGACGCTCAACGAAGAGGAGTTTTTGGCGCTGCTGGAGGGAAAAGAATAACATGGCCTTTGGCCGCAACCCAAGGCCATGTCGGCACGAGAGCCTTTTCCTCGCTGGCCGCTACAGATTGGCCGGTCCCACCTTGGCTGTTTTCGAGTCGCTCGCGCGCGTGCGCGCCGCTTCAAGCTTATTGAGCGCGTTGACCAGCGCCTTGGCACTCGCCACGATGATGTCGGTGTCCGCACCCAGTCCGGACACGGTATGGCCGCCGAGTTTGGCGGTGATGCGCACGCGCCCGACGGCGTCGCCGCCGCTGGTGACCGCTTCGAGCGAGTAGTCGGCGATCTCGGCCTGGATGCCCGTGATACGCTCAATGGCGGTATAGGCGGCGTCCACGGGGCCGTCGCCACAGCCGGCGTCCTGCCGGGTCTCGCCGTCAATTTTCATGCGCACGGTCGCCGTGGGCACGGTTGCCGTCCCGCTCGATATGCTCAGATACTCTAGCTGGAACTTTTGGGGCACGGCGACAATTTCATCTTCGAGAATTGCCATCAGGTCTTCGTCATAGACAACTTTCTTTTTGTCGCACAGTGCGATGAAGCGCTCGAAGGCCTGTTCGATCATCTCCGGCGACAGACCGGTGTAGCCCATGGCTTCGAGCCGCTTGCGGAAGGCATGGCGGCCCGAATGCTTGCCGAGGATGATGCTTTCGCCCGTCCAGCCGACCGATTCGGGGGTCATGATTTCGTAGGTCGCTCGTTCTTTCAAAATGCCGTCCTGGTGAATGCCCGCTTCATGGGCGAAGGCGTTGGCGCCGACCACTGCTTTGTTCGGCTGCACGCGCGTTCCGGTGACCTGGCTCACCAACCGGCTAGTGCGGTAGATTTCCTTTGTGTTGATGCCGGTGTCGCACTTGTAAAAATCCTGGCGCGTTTTCAGATTCGCCACGATTTCTTCCAGCGCAGCATTGCCCGCCCGCTCGCCGATTCCGTTGATCGTGCACTCGACCTGGCGTGCGCCGGCCAGAATACCCGCCAGCGAGTTGGCCACAGCCAACCCCAGGTCGTTGTGGCAATGGACGGACAGCACGCACCGGTGGATGGTGGGGACCTTGTTGCGGATGTAGGCGATGCATTCGCCGAACTGCCACGGCGTGCAATAGCCAACCGTATCCGGGATGTTGATCGTTGTGGCGCCGGCCTCGATCGCCGCCTCGATCACGGCGCACATGTAGTCCCAGTCGGTGCGGCCGGCGTCCTCGCAAGAGAACTCGACGTCGGCGGTGAAGGTCTTGGCCAGTTTTACGGCGGAGACCGCCTGCGCAATGACCTGCTCGCGCGACATTTTGAGCTTGCGCTGGACGTGAATGTCGCTGGTCGCAATAAACGTATGGATGCGCCGGCGCGGAGCCTTCGCCAGTGCACGCCCCGATGCCTCGATGTCCTTGGGCAGCGCCCGCGACAGCGAGCAGATGATCGGTCCCTTGACCTCTTCGGAAATGGCCGCCACCGCCTCGAAGTCTCCCGGCGAGGCAATGGCAAAGCCGGCCTCGATGACGTCCACGCCCAGTTTGGCTAACTGATGCGCCACTTTCAGCTTCTCGTTCAGATGCATGGTGAACCCTGGCGCTTGTTCGCCGTCGCGCAGCGTCGTGTCGAATATAATCACCCGTTCGGGTCTGGGTTTCGACTCGTGCAATTTCGATGTCTCTTTTGTCGGTGTCATAAATCGTCCTCTTTTCTTTTATTAAAATGTCGGTTATTGTTTCGCTTTGACAGGTTGGCCGCTGCGACCTTTCACGAGCGCAGCCGGCAAAACAGGCGGGGAAGGGCAAGTGTCCGGGGGCATGCCCAAGCCCCCACCACCCCCCTTGCTGAAGAACTTATCACAGGTGCAAATATGCTTTTGCGAATCACGGCCACTGTTCCCTTGTGCGATATATCACAAATAACAAAAAACCCCGGATGACCTTACGGTCTATCCGGGGACGAGAATTCAGCAAACTCCCGTGGTACCACCCTCGTTCGGCGTCGAAAGAGTTACACAAGCATGCCGCTCGTTTCCTCTCACAATGCCCTTCATTGCGGCTCTGTAACGGTTGCCTTCCGGCGGGAACTACTAAAGCCGTGCAAAGTATAGCGGCCAGGGTTGGCGACCGGTTTATCCTTCCGCCCGCCGCATAGGCCTGCCGCCCGACTGGTTCGCGCCCGCGGCTCCGAGGCGAGTTCGGAGACCTCTTCCACCGTCTTGCACCGCCCGACGGCTCTCTCCAGGAAGCGCGATCTCCTACTACTCCTCATCATAGCCTTTAAATAGCGTTTTCAAGGAAACGGGTTATCCTGCCCGCGCATAAAAACCGTCTTAGTGATTCTCTCCTTCCGGCCTTTCCGTCAAGGGAAAAGAACGGTGTCGGCGGCGCCGTGAAAAGCAGGCCGGCTTGGTCTTGACATTCGAGGGGCGGGAGGAAACGATTTTGGCGAAGTGAAGTGCGACGGTCGGTTTTTTCAAACCCTTTAACCATTCATCGGCCCGCAGGCCGGCGCGGGCCCGACTTCCATCAAGGGGGATTGCCATGAAGCACGGAGAAGTAACGCGACGGGTATTTTTGAAAGCCTCGGCGGCAGGCGCTGCGGCAGCAGCCGCGGCAGGTCAAATCAAGACTGCGCGCGCGGCCGAAGCGAAAAAGGACGAGGTAGTGTTAGGCTTTATCGGCGTCGGTGGACGCGGCACCACGCTGCTTCGCAAAGTGGTGACCATTCCCGGCATTCGCGTCGGTGCGGTCTGCGATCTGCGAAGCGAACGCGTGGCCGCAGCGCAGCAGGTGGCCGAGCAATTCAAACCGAAGGGCTACGAGAATTTCATGGAAATGATCGAGAAGGAAAAACTAGACGGGATCATTGTGGCGACGGAAGTGGCCAACCACGCTAAGGTGGTGATTCCGCTCCTCGAGGCCAATATCCACACATTCAGCGAAAAGCCGATGGACTCGACGGTCGAAAAGGTGGACGCGATCGTCAAAGCGGCGCGAAAGTCGAAGGCGATCTATCAGGTGGGGTTCCAGCGGCGCTACAGCGAGAACTTCATCAAGGCCATCGAAAAAATCCATTCCGGCGATCTGGGCAGGGTGGTGTTCCTGGCCGGCGACTGGCAGTTCACCAGCGGTGTGGGCGGCTGGGTGATCAACGTCGAAATGTCCGGCGGCAAGCTGGTCGAGCAGGCCTGCCATCACATGGACGTCATGGCGTGGGTCATGAAGAACCAGCATCCGGTCGAGGCGGTCGGGATGGGCGCCGTAACGGTCGAGCACAAGAACCCGCCGAAATACACC
>JADFCW010000301.1 GCA_017161705.1 Candidatus Sumerlaeota bacterium
GTGGCAATTCCTCGACCGCGATAGTCCGGCCGGACGAGAATGATTTTCAGACTGGCAAACGTCTCGCGGTTGCGCGTGCGCACGTCGGCCACAGCCAGACCCACCAGCGTCGTGCCGTCGAAGGCCACGCGCACCAAATCCGGATCGTAATACCAACAATCGAATACGCCGTGCCGCAGCCACTCGGTACCGGCGGAAAAAATCAGCGACGAAAAGGCGTCGCGGCATAGGGCACCCGCCTCGGTCAAATGTTCGGACAAACCGTCGGCCGTGAGCAGTTGAATCATTGCGATTTGGTGTCCGGACAACAAACAGGCTCAAGATTCAAGACGCGCGAAGCCGCCCGTCTTCCGCCCGCGTTCACGTTTTCACACTTGAACGGCGCGGAGCGGAGCGCAAGAAAATTTGCGAAGAGAACATGGACATGGACATGGATAAGAGCTTTTGGGCGCTTGATTTGGTCTTTAATAACCGCCTCGACGCAGCGATGGCTGCGGAGTCGCTGGCCGGCGTGCTCGACGACCTCGGTGCAATCGGCTGGCACGAGGCAACACCGAACATCTCGAATGAAGTGGCCGTTCGCGTCTTCTTCCCGAACTCGGTGTCCTTGTCGCGTGTGCGCAGGCGTGCCGTCGAGGCAGCGCAGGTGCTGCAACGTGAGGGCATTTTCTCCGCGCTCCCGCGACTCAACGTCGCGGCGGTCGAGAAGCACGACTGGGTCGAGGAATGCCGGCGCGGATTCCGGGGCATTCGCGTCTCGCGCCGATTGCGCGTGGTTCCTCCGTGGCGCACCGACAATCGGCGCCAACACCCGACCGTGCGCCCCATGGAGATTATCATCCTGCCGGGTATGGCATTTGGCACGGGGCTTCATGAAACAACACGGTTGTGTTTGCGACTGATGGAAAAGGAAATCCACGGAGGCGAAAGGGTAGCCGATGTCGGCGCGGGTTCGGGCATTCTTTCGATTGCGGCGATCCAGCTGGGGGCACAGTCCGTTCAGGCAATTGAACTGGATGCGCAGGCCTATGAAAACTTCCGGGAGAATCTTCGGCTCAATCGCGTTTCCAGCCGGATTCGGCTGTTTGCCGGCGGACTTCAGGCCTTTGCGGAAGGCCGCATCCGCGGCCGGGGATTTGACCTGATCGTCTGCAATATTCTATTCGAGAAAATGCGCCCGCTTCTCCCCTGCTTCCGCTCGTTGGTCCGTCGAGCAACGGGCGGGACGGTGATCCTCTCCGGCTACTTATGGAGTGAGCGCGAAGGCGTTCTGCGCGAACTGAAATCGGCGGGGATCTGCAAGCGAGATCAAGAGCGGCTGGGTGATTGGGGGGCGGTAGTTGGGCGATTGGAATGCTGAGAAGCGGGCGGCATGGAGAGAAGTCGAGGGCATCGACGAATTTGCTTCGGTTTTTTGCCTCGCTCCTTGCTTCTTGCTTATCAATAAATATACTTACGCATTCCTACATTCACCACCAAAGCAAAGCCGATATAGTTGGTCAATAAGAACGATCCGCCGTAGCTCATAAAGGGAAGCGGCAGGCCGGTCACCGGCAACAAGTCTGTCGAAACGCCGATATTTAGGGCGACATGCGTGATAAACACGGTCAGAACGCCGATGATCAGAAGATAGCCGAACCAGTCTTTCGAGCGGAGCGAGAGCATAGTTGCGCGAAATACGATCAGCGTATAAAGGGTAAGCACAAAGACACAGCCAACAAATCCGAACTGTTCGCCGCAGCTGGCAAAGATGTAGTCGAAGTGGGCTTTGGGCAAAAACTCGAGGCGGGTTTGCGTCCCCTGCCGCCAGCCCTTTCCCCAAATCCGGCCCGAACCGAGCGCAATACGCGCCTGCAGCGGTTGCCAGCGGTCTCGTTTGCGGATCGTGTCGGCCAGGTTTTCATCCGACGCTCCACCGCCCCAACGCGGAAAAACTTCCGCAAGATAGGCACGCACGCGCCGCGTTTGGTTGGCGTTAAGAAAAGGAAACTCCCCTGTCACGGCGACAATGGTTCCATAGGCAATAGCAGCAGCCAGCGCGACGATGCCCAAGACAAGGTAGATGCGGCGGTGGACGCCGGCGGCCCATGGCATGGCGACCATCAGTGGAAGGAATGTCACCGCTGTGCCAAAGTCCGGTTGCATCTTCACCAAAGCCGCGGGCATCAGAACCAGCACGGCAACTACGATCAAATCCCGCCAGCCGGGCTGCCGCGCTTTGATGCGGGCCAGATAGGCAGCGGCCGCCAGAACTACCGCGATCTTGGTGATTTCCGACGGTTGAAACAAATTGCCGCCGATTCGATACCACGACGTAGCCCCGTACTTGGTCACGATCAGTTGGGGGATATAAGGTTTTCCCCACAATAGACCTGCCAGCAATGCCAAACAAACCAAATAGGCTGGCACGGCCAATTTCGACAGCTGGGCGTAGTCGAAGCACAACAACACCGAGAAAATGGCGAGGCTGATGGCCCACCAAAGAATCTGGCGGCGGGCAAAGCTGCCCATGATCTCCTCGCCGGCTGTGGTGCCGTCAATGACCAGAATGCCGAAGGCGGTCAGCAGAAGCATGGCGCCGACCAGCCACCAGTCAATTTGCTTGAGATGACGCTTTTCGATAGAAAACCGGGCCATGTTTTCCGTTTGTCTTGCAGGCGTGAATCTGGCTGTTGCCCGCAAGCGTGATGACAAAGCCCTAACGGATCCGAATGGTCTCAGAAAGCGAAAAATGCACCGCGAAGGGGTTTTTTCCGTTGCCCTAGCGGCGCATTAGGCCGGTGAAAAGTCCGGCCCGATCCCGCCCGCTTTTCTATCAAGGAAAGCCATTGACAACTGTCGTTCCGGCGCACGATACAGGTTGGCGAAAAGCAACGAGCAATCCGAGCGGCAGGCGCATCACAAACTGTTTTTGCATCCATAATGAAGGGCGCAGCAATGAGTGGCGGACTTCCCGAACGCGATGAAATGTTTCTCGCCCTCGCGCAGGAGCAAAAACTTCTGACCGGCGGGCGCGTCTTTTCCCTCCGTCAGGAGCACCCCTTTTATCCCGACAAATCTATTGGCGAACTGGCCGCGCTCAAGGGCTTTCTCACTGCCGATCAGACTGCCGAAATTTATCGCCTCGTGGAAGAGAAACTAGGAGGCGAGGCACCGGCGCCTCAGCCGGAACCGCCGCGTGAGGCGGCACCGTCCGCCGCGGTGTCAGTCGAAGCCGTTGCGGTTGCCCCCGAACCGGAACCGCCCAGGGCCGGGGCCGTGGTGCAGGCAGATTCGGAGGACCGGCCAATCATCGGCGACGCCAGTGTTCGTTCTTTTGCTACTCTGGAGCAGTATCTGGAGTTCACGCGCGCCAACCACGCCTCGGACCTGCATCTCAGCTCCGGATACCCGCCCTTCGTCCGGCGGTTTGGCGAGTTTTGTTTTCTGGACCGTTCTGCTTTAACATCCGACGAAGTGGCAGATCTTATTTTTCCCCATCTGGATACGGGGCAGCGCGCCACGCTGGAAAAGTCCCTCAATCTCGAGCTGGCGCTCGATATTCCCGGCCAGGGCCGTTACCGCACGACCGTCATCCGGCAACGCCTGGGATGGGACGGCTGCTTCCGCGTTATCCAATCGCGCATCCCGATGGTTGTGGAGCTGGGTTTCCCGGAAACCGTTTTGCGGTTGGCCGACTATCGCCAAGGCATGATTTTGATCACCGGGCCGGGCGGCTGCGGAAAAACCACTACGCTGGCGGCTCTGGCCGAATATGTCAACACCACGCGGCATGAGCACATCATTACACTCGAGCAGCCGATCGAATATGTATTTGTCCCCAAAAAGGCACACATCACGCAACGGCAGGTGGGCAGCCACACGGAATCGTATCAACGCGCGCTGCGTGCGGCGCTGCGCGAAGACCCCGATGTGATTCTCATGGGCGAGATGCGCGACCTCGAAACCATCGCGCTGGCCATTACCGCCGCGGAAACCGGCCATCTGGTCTTGGCCACACTCCACACGACCACTGCAGCCCGCACCATCTCGCGGATTCTCGACTCGTTTCCGCCGCACCAGCAGCCGCAGATTCGCACGATGATCGCGGAATCGCTGCGCGGCATTGTCTGCCAGCAACTGATCCCGCGTCTGGACCGAACCGGCGTGGCTCTGGCCATCGAGATTCTGGTCGTTACGCCCGGCATTTCGAGTCTGATCCGGGAAATGAAATTGCACCAGGTGGCGACGGCCACCCAAACCGGCAAGCGTCTCGGCATGGTCCGCATGGATGACTCGCTGATGGATTTATATCAGAAAGGAATTATTTCCATCGAGGAGGCGTATGCGCGCGCCGACGACAAGCGCATGTTCGCGCCCTTGTTGACCCAATGACCGGGCCGTTCCGCTTGTCTGTGTTGAAGTAAGGATTGCTCCCATGGCACAATTGGACCGGCTGCTGGAAGCTATGATCACCAATAGTGCTTCCGACCTTCACTTGGCCGAAGGCCAGAAGCCCAAGTACCGCATTCACGGCGAGATTCTCGCTTGCGACGAGCCCGAGCTTACGTCGGAAAGCATTCACGAGCTGCTGTCCGAAATTTGTTCGACGGAGCGCTGGCAGAGTTTTCTCGACAGCGGCGACCTGGATTTTGCCTATGCCCTTGGCGACAAAGCCCGCTATCGCGCCAACTACTATCGCCACGCCAACGGCATCGGTGCCGTTTTTCGTCTCATACCCTCGCGCATCCGCACGCTCGACGAGCTGGGCATGCCGCCGATTCTGCGCGATCTGGCCCAGATGCGCCACGGTCTCGTTCTTGTGACAGGGGCCACGGGCAGCGGAAAGTCCACCACGCTGGCGGCGGTGATTGATTTTATCAACTCGACATCCTGCCGCAACATCCTGACCATCGAGGAGCCGATCGAGTTTGTCCACCAGCCCAAGAAGTCGGTGATCATCCAACGCGAAGTTGGCAGCGAGGCGAACAGTTTCGCCGACGCGTTGCGTTCTTCTGTCCACCAGGATTTGGACGTGATTCTGGTAGGCGAGATGCGCGATCTCGAAACGATCAGCCTGGCGCTGACAGCCGCTGAAACCGGCGTGCTTGTATTCGGCACACTGCATACCAACAGCGCCCCAAAGTCCATTGATCGGATTGTGGACGTGTTCCCTGTGGATCAGCAGGCGCAGATCCGCACGATGCTGGCCGAGTCGCTGCGCGGGATCTGCTCGCAAACCCTGATGCGCACCAAGGACGGAAAGGGACGCGTTGCGGCTGTCGAAATCCTCGTTCGCACGACGGCGATCGCAGCAGCCATTCGCGAGGGCCAGACCAGCAAAATCCTCTCGCAGATGATCGCCGGAAAAAGTCTCGGCATGCAACTGATGGATGACAACATCCAATCCTATCTGGAGGAAGGCCGAATCTCTGGCGAAACCGCTTATCTGGCCGCACTGGACAAAGAGCGCTTTATCAAGTTCGCCCCCGTCGGCCACGGATGATACCTTTGAGAGCCCTTGCGAAAATCGAGGTAAGAGGTTGGAGGTAAGAAAAAAACAAGGCTGGGATCTCGTGGCCTCCGGATTTTCATCACTTTCCTGGTAATGCATCGGCGCCATGAAAGACTGTTTGCTCTTTCCGACGAGCGCTCAGGTTTTTGGATTTTGCCAACGCACAACCCACAACTCCCAACTCACGCTCCTGGCTCCTTCTTCAGGTAATAAGCAAGGCTTTCGAGCTCGATGGTCAAATCCACATAGTGAACTTTGACGCCGGGCGGGACCACCAGACGCGCGGGCACAAAGTTCAGAATGGCCGTGATGCCGCATCGGATGACGCGGTCGGCAATGGTTTGGGCCGTTTCGCGGGGGACCGTCAGAATGATAATCTCGATTCCATACTGTCGAATCCGTTCCTC
>JADFCW010000302.1 GCA_017161705.1 Candidatus Sumerlaeota bacterium
ACGCGGCTTTCGGCCACAACCAAAAGGATCTTCGCTAAACTGGATGCCCGGTTCTCAGGATGAAACATTCCCCGGCGGCCATAAAAGCGGGCAATAGGTTGTCTTGCGATGAGCGGTTACAGAAAAAGCGGCAGCATGGCTGCCGCACTCCAAATCCGGCAAAGCAGAATGCTTTTGCTTTGGACTGCGGCAGCCATGCTGCCGCTTTCCCCCGACAAGCCCCGGCGCACCCAATGTAGCCCGGAGCTCCAACCCGACACGGAATGTCTATTAAGATGCAGCCATTTCGGCTAGATCTTTAAGCGAACAAATCTACATCCCGTTCCGCCGGCATCATTTCACAATTGACATTCTGAACCGCTGGATGCTGACTTTTTGGTGCTGGGGAGGGAATCTCACGGAAGAGATCCAGCCCAAGGAGTAACAGCAAATGGTGAGCAATGGAACAGACTCTGAGCACATCGAAGAACGGCGGGGCCAGCGAAGATTTCGCGTGGACATTCCGGCCAATGTCAAGATCACAATCTCGGAAATGTCCATTCCTATCAATATTACCGACGTCCGGATTCGCGACATCAGCGACGGCGGGTTCGGTTTGTTGCTGACCATGGAGACGCCGGCCACACGCCAGGAAATTTCGCGGATGATCCTTCGCCGACGCGGGTGCCACATCTCGTGTCAATTCCCCGGCGCCGAGCAAAAAAGCCGCTTGTTTGGGGACATCATATGGGTGGAACCGCACGGCGCCGCCGCCGGCATTATTGTCCGATTCGGCGTCAGCCTCGATCAGCGCGATCCGGCGAAATTGGCCGATTTGCGAAAATACCTCGAGCGACTGAAAGCACAGGACAGTCCGACAGACAATCCAGCAACCGGCGGCATTTTCATTTCCCAGCCTGCAACATCTTGAGAAAGGAGGCGAGCGATCATGGCGGTGAACTTGCAGCGTTTGGATCGCCTGGAACTCGACCTTTTGCGCTACCACATGCCCAAGATGAGTTTGGGCATGGGCGGCGCCATGCAACTGGAAATCAAAACAGTTATGCTCACGGAGGTGGTGCGCGACCTCGATCTGCGAGGCCGCGAAGCCATGATCCAGCGGGCTTACAGCAAATTCTGCGCCGCCGGCCTCATGACTCGCGCGGGATTTGGCTACAAGCTGACAGAAAAAGGCGTCGAGGCGATCAACGAACTGAAAAAGCTCGGCTCGCTCTAACACAAACCTCTCTTGCCGGGTGCGGCATAGTCCGCAGGAAACCATAGGCTCATACTCCACACCGATAGAGCCGCGCACGCACTTGCAATATCTGTCTCTTGCCGCCTCCGATAGATCCGTTTCCCGTTTCTCCGAACCTCCTCCGTCAGAGAAAAGAGCTTGCCTCTCTGCCTTTCACAAGGCTCAATTCCCACGCGTTTTTACACTGCGATCCAATCGGGAGTCGTTTATTCATGGCCATTCATCCGACCGCCATCGTGGACCCCAACGCCCAAATTGATCCCACCGCCGAGATCGGCCCGTATGCCGTCATCGGCCCCAACGTCTGCGTGGGTCCCCGCACGTGTGTGATGGCGCAGGTCCATATCACCGGCTATACAACCATCGGTGCCGACAACCAAATCCATCCCGGCGCCGTCATCGGATTTCCCCCGCAGCATCTGGCCTACAAAGGCACCCCCTGTCATACCCTTATCGGCGACCGCAATATCATCCGCGAATATGCCTCGATCAACGGCTCGTTTCTCGAGGGCCACAAGACCATCATCGGCAACGACAACTACCTGATGATCCAGTCGCACGTCGGCCACGACGCCATTCTCGGCAACCACATTGTACTCTGCAATGGCTCGCTGGTCAGCGGCCACGTCGAAATCGAAGATCACGTATTTATCTCCGGCCTGGTGGCCATCCACCAGTTTGTCCGTATCGGCACATATGCCATGTGCACGGGTATCACGCGCGTCAACCGCGACGTGCCGCCGTATATGATGGTGTATGGCGATTCCGAAATTATCGGACTCAACGTGGTCGGATTGCGCCGCGCCGGTTTCAGCGCCGCCGCACGCAACGAGATCAAACAAGCCTATCGGATTCTCTATGAACAGCGCCGCAGTCTGCCCGCTGCTATCGCCTTGCTCAAAGCCGAACCGCGCGGCCCCGAAGTGCAGCACCTGATTTCGTTCCTGGAAAAAACCAAGCGCGGCATTTGCGGCGGTCTCCGTTCCCGCACCGCCGCCCCCGCTCCCGCTGAACCGACCGCTTGATCCCCCGCGTCCGGATGGTTCACTCCGCCCGTGCAGTTCGTACGCCTCATTTCTTCTTCAGTCGGATCCGAATCGGCACATGGTTCAGCCCGAACCGCTCGCGAAACTGGTTCACCAGATACCGCTCATACGAAAAGTGCATCAGTTTCGGATCGTTCACAAACAACGTGAACGTCGGGGGCGCGGTGCCGGTCTGCGTGGCATACTTGATGCGCAGCGTCTGGCCGTGGCGCACCGGCGGGGAGTTCCGCCGCAAAAAATCCTTTAGCGCCGCATTCACCGCCGGTGTTTCGATCCGGCTTCGGTATTGCGGCAGAAGACTTTCCACTGTGTCGAGAATCCGGCTGACGCCCGCCCCTGTCTTGGCCGAGATGAACAGAATCGGCGCAAACGACAAAAACTTGAACGTATTCCGCAGATGCGCCGACGCCTTGTCCATCGTATCTTGTTCCCGCTTCACGAGGTCCCATTTGTTGACCACCAAAACGCAGGCCCGCCCCGCCTCGAATGCATAACCGGCGATGTGGGCGTCCTGCTCCACTGGCCCTGTCGCTGCATCCAGCACTATCAGCGCCACATCGCACCGCTCCAAACTCATGATGGCCGACGTAACCGACAACCGCTCGATGCCCCGCTCGACCTTGCCGCGCCGGCGAATTCCTGCCGTATCGATCAGCACATAACGCCGCCCGTTCCGCTCGAACGGCGTGTCTATGCTGTCGCGCGTGGTTCCCGGCGTCTCGTCGGCAATCACGCGAGGTTCCCCAAGCAGCGAATTGACTAGCGTGGACTTGCCCACGTTTTGCCTCCCCACCACCGCAATTCGAACGGCATCGGCAGGGCAGAGAGCGGCCGCTTCCACCGCCGGCAAACACCCAACCGCCGCATCGAGCAGGTCGGCTATCCCGCGCCCGTGCTCCGCCGAGATCGGATACATCTGCTCGAGGCCCAGCCGATAGAACTCTGCCGCAACATTCTCGCGCGCGGTGCCGTCGCATTTGTTGACCGCCAAAAACACCGGCTTGCCCGTCTTGCGCAGCAGCTCCGCCACCTCTCGGTCAGTCGGATTATCCGTTTCCTGCACATCCACGACAAACAGGATCACATCAGCCTCGTCAATGGCCATCCGGCACTGCTCGCGCACCAGCGCCGTCAGACGGCTGGTCTCCGCCATCTCATAGCCGCCCGTGTCTACCAAAAGAAACGAACGCCGGCCCCACTCGGCCACGCCATAGTTGCGGTCGCGCGTCACCCCGGGCGTGTCGAGCACCACAGCCTTTCGGCGGCGTAGGATTCGATTGAACAACGTGGACTTGCCCACGTTGGGCCGCCCCACAATCGCGACAATGGGCAGTTGCGTTTGCTCGTTCATGGAAAAGGTGGGATCGCGTGGAATACTAACTCAGGTGCCAGGTCCGCTCGCTCCGCCCTCGCCCGACGGCCCGGACGCAGGGGGTTCCGGCTCGGTCGGCTCGGCTGGGCCGGCCTCTTCGAAATCCGCAAGTGTCTCCTCGCTGCCTGTGGCCACCGGCATGCCTGCCGGTGCTTCTTCGGCCGCCGGCTTTTGGATTCGGCGGCCCACCCGAACCATCGCCGGACGGACTACCCGGCCCCGCAAGATGTAGCCCTTTTGGAATGTTTCGAGAATCTGATTATCCGCAATATCCTCGCGCTCTTCGGCCGCCACGGCCTCGTGAAAGTGGGGATCGAATGTCTGCCCGTCCGGCTGGATCAGTTCCAAACCATTCGCCCGAAGAATCCCCACAAACTGATCCAGCAGCATCTGCACCCCGTCGTGGATGGATTTCGGATCCGTTGCAGTCGAAGCCGCCGCCAGAGCCCGTTCCAGATTATCTATGACCGGGATCAATTCCCGGACCAGTTGCTCGGTGGCAAACTGGGTGATGTCATGCTTTTCGCGCTGAAACCGCTTCCGCGCGTTCTCCAGGTCCGCCCGCGACCGCAGCGCCAGGTCCCGCCACTGGGCGGTCTCTTTTGTCAACTGAGCAATTTGCATTTCGCGCTCGGCGAGGGTGCGCGCCAGCGAACGGTCAGCCCCTGTCGTGCGACGAGCGCTCTCGGCAGCCATTTCGCGGTATCGAGCCCGGCGCCGTTGCAGCTGCAGCCGATATGCCCGCGCGCGATCGCAGGGGTTTTGCCGTAGAACGGTCTCCCTCGCTTTCATTTGTTATTCCCTCCGCAAGAATCCCAAATTCGGCCGACGAAACATAAAAAATTTATTCGGCTGCTTGGCAGTACTTGCAAGCAAAAAGCCATAACGAATCGCAGGCCTTCCTTCCAGAATGCTTTTCATTTGACAGTTTTCCCCCGCTCAACGTTTGCTCCTTCTATCGGCGGCAAGGCTTTTCTCTCTGCCGTCTCAAGAGCAAATCCGCCCTCCGAAAGGACCGCTCTCATGCGCAGACTGACTTCGCTTCTCGTCCTGGCAACAATGTGCTCGGGCTTGTCCGGCGCCGCTGAATCCAGCCGCAAAATCCTCATCCTCTACGACGAAAAGCCGCAAATGGATATCCTGGCCAAACGCCTCCAGGCCGAAGGCTACACCGTGGACTGGACCTCCACGAAAGAGCAACTGGGCTCGCTGGATTCCTATTTTGCCGTCGTTGTCTTCGTCCACAGTCAGTTTCCGGCTCCGCAGGCCGACGCCGTCATCGCCTATACGCAGGCCGGCGGACGCATGATCGCCCTGCATCATTCGATCAGCAGCGCCAAGGCGAAAACACCGCAGTGGCTGAATTTCCTTGGCGTTGTCCTTCCCGCCAAAAAGCCGATCGAGGAAGGCGGCTATGTCTGGCAGCATGACGTCGGCATGAAGATGGTCAACCTGGCCCCGAAGCATTACATCACTACCCACAATATTCAGTATCCAGCCAAAGCGGAATACAAACGCTCCGACACGGATGAACCGTCGCGCGAATATGACTGCCTCGAGTTCCCCGGCACCGAGGCGTTCATCAATCACACCTTCACCGACGGCAAGGAGAAAACCGTTCTCTACGGCTTCATCTGCCAGCATCCGAAACTGGGCGATAATAAGGTCTGGATGCAGGACCGCGCCGGTTGGCTCAAGCCCGCCGGCAAGGGCTGGATTTTTTACTTCATGCCCGGCCACACCGTCAAGGACTTGGAAAATCCCATTTATCAGCAAATCATTTTGAACTGTCTGTCGTGGAAGCCGTAAGGCCCGACCGACGGTTTTGGAGGAGCTGCGCCATGCCGTCCCAAACCATCTCGCGCCGGGCTTTCGCCCGAGAATCCCTCAAGACCGCCGCAGCACTGGCTCTGCCGATAATAGTCCCCCGCCGTGTTCTTGGCGGCCCGGAGCAGACGCCTCCCAGCGAGCAGATCACCTGCGGCTTTATCGGCGTCGGCGGACGCGGAAGCTCCCTCTTGCGCGAGCATCAGGATGCCCCCTGGCAGCCTCTAGCCCTTTGCGACGTGGACAAGAACCGCCTCGAGGCCGCCCACAAGCGCCTCGGACAGCCTGCCATTCAGACATATCGCGATTTCCGCGAACTGCTCGATCGCAAAGACATTGACGTTGTCTATATCGCCACGCCGCCGCACTGGCACG
>JADFCW010000303.1 GCA_017161705.1 Candidatus Sumerlaeota bacterium
GGCCAATGGCGGCATCCGCCGTTTGGCGGAGTGATCGAAGGCGATATGATCTATGGCCGCGGCACGCAGGACAACAAGGGGCCTCTCGCGTGCGGACTGACGGCTTTGCTGGCCATCCGCGATCTTGGCTGCCCGACGCGGCGCAAAATCCGGCTGATTTTCGGCACCCATGAGGAAGGCGGCGACTGGACCGACATACGCGCCTATCTGGCCGACGAGCCGCCGCCGCTTTATTGCATTGTCCCCGACGCCACGTTTCCGATCATCAACGGGGAAAAGGGCATGGCCACGCTGTTGCTGAAACCGCCGGCCTTTGCTGCGCCCGAACGAAAAGACGGGCTGAGGCTGGAGGCCGTGCATTCGGGGGTGCGCGCGAATGTGGTGCCTGATCGGGCTGTGGTCGAGCTGAGCGGTCCGGTCGAGCGCCGGGACAGTATTGTGGCGGAATTGAAGGAAGAGCTGGAGGCCTACGAGAAATCGCGCCCGCTGATGGTGGAAGGGCCGCTACAGGTTTGCGAAGGCAACGATCCAAAGCGATTCAGCGCTACGCTGGTGTTTCTCGGAAAAAGCGCCCACGGCAGCCGGCCCTATGAAGGCCACAATGCGGCGGTGGATGCTCTGGGCTATCTGATGCGGCTGCATTTTCCGGGTGGGACCGCGATGGACTTTCTTGGGCTGGCCTACTGCGCCGGCAAGGATTTGTCGGGCGAGTATCTCAACATTCACCACACGCATTCGTTTATCGGACCGACAACCGCCAGTCTGAATATCTTTGATCTCGAAGCGCCCGAGGGTCAGGCGCAGATCAATGTGCGGCATCCGCTGGGCTTGACCAGCGGCGAGGTGCTCGAGCGGGTTCGAGCGGAGGTGGACAAAAAAATTCCGGAGGCGGAGCGGCGGCCGTCGGTTGCATTCGAAGGCATCGTCTATGAACCGCTGTTCACCGATCCGGAAGAATATCCCGATCTGTTTGCCGCATTGCGCGAAGCGTGGCGGAGCGTTACGGGGCGCGAGGCGCGCTATCAGTCCACCGGAGGAACGACCTACGCCAAAGGGTTTCCACGCGCGGTGTCTTTTGGGCCGACGGATGTGGACGGGGGCGAGCCGGACCTCTGCCATAAAGCGGATGAGTGCGTCTCGCGCGCGGTTCTGGTTCGCAACGCCAAGGTGTATGCGCACGCTCTTGCACGGCTGGCGTTGGTGTAAAGCTCATCGCAGCGTATATGTCTAGTCATGATTTCCTGCGGCGTTGTTCCCATCCTCATTGGCCCGCTGCAAATCCTCCTGGTGATTCTTGGCGGGGCGGCGGTGACTTTCGGCGGTCTGTTTCTGGCCTTGTTTCGACCGGCCGGTGCGCGGAAGGCTCTGCGGATTGTTTGGCGGCAGAAAATTCCTGTTCTGGCGGCGGCGGCGTTTGTGTGGGCGGCGGCTTTCGGTGTGCCGCGATTGCGCCGCGGCGGCGGAAAAGCGGCTGCTCCGGGTTTCGTCGAGTGCCGGATGTTTCGCGGCGGCCCCGAGCGCCGCGGCTGTACGGCAATCGAACCAGCGATACCCGATCCGATGTTGGGGGAATGGAATTGGGCTTTTGCACGGGAAGCGCGAACCTTTTACTCTTCGCCCGCGGTGGACGGACGGCATGTCTATATCGCTTCGGCGGAGAAAAAAGTCTTCTCGGATTCCGGAAACATTTTCTGTCTCGATAGCACAACGGGCGAGGAGGTGTGGCGGGACAATCTCAAAGGGTATCGTGCAACGTTTTCCTCGCCCGCAGCGGCCGGGGACGTCGTGGTCTGCGGCGAGGGGCTTCACTACACCGCCGACGCGCGCATTGTATGTCTCGACCGCCGGACGGGCGCGGTTCGCTGGGAGCATCGGACAGCCAGCCATGTGGAGTCGTCGCCGTGCATTTATAACGGCAAAGTGTATGTGGGCGCCGGCGATGACGGGATTTATTGTCTTGCGCTTGCGCCCGAATCGCCCCCCGCTGCCCAAATAATCTGGCACAAATCCGGCGCCGATTATCCCGATGCGGAGTCTGCGCCTGCGGCGCTGGACGGAAAAGTGTATATCGGTTTGGGGCTGGGCGGCCGCGCGGTGTGCTGTCTGGACGCGGAAACGGGCGACGAGATTTGGCGCACGGCGACGCCGTATCCGGTTTGGAGCGCGCCGTCGGTTGTCGGGGGACGCCTTTTTGTGGGCATGGGCAACGGCAATTTTGTGGAGTCGGCCGAAGAGGTCTGGGCGGCAACGCTGAAGGAAATGCGCAGCCGCAATGCGCCTGCCGAAGAAATTGCGCAACGGGAAAAGGAAATGGCGCCCGGAGGGGCTGTGTGGTGTGTGGATGCAACCTCAGGCCGCAAGATTTGGGAGTTTCCGTTGCCGCAGGCGGTTCTCGGCGCTGTGGCGGCGGGAAAAGACCGGCTTTATTTCGGATGCAGCGACGGCTATTTGTATTGCCTTTCGTTGGACGGCAAACTCCTTGGGCGGTGGAACGCGGGGGCGGCCATCGTAACCTCGCCCGCCCTGGCCGAACGCCATATCTATGTGGCTACGAAGGCGGGGATATTGTACTGTCTGGATGCGGCGACGCTGGAGGTCAAAGGCGAAGCGCCGCTGTATCGGCGGAGACCGGGCGCGACCGATTTCTTTCTCAGTTCGCCCTTTGTTGCCGGCGGCCGCATTTATGTCGGCACGCCGACAGAGGGCGTGCTCTGTCTGGGCCAGCCAGCGAAGCGCGCCGAGCCGATCTGGGCGGGCCTGCTTGGCGGGCCGGGACAATCAGGCCGAGCCGACGCCAGTCCGTTGCCGGAGAGATTGGAATTGGCGTGGACCTATTCGGGCGAGGATGCAACGACTTCCGGCACGTCGTCGGGTTTTCAAGTCACAGGGGCTCCGGCGCTTTTCAAGAATGCGCTTTACGTGCCGGGACGCCGCGGCGAAACGGCCGGCATTTTGAAGCTGGCTCTGGCCGACGAGCTGGCCTCGCCGCCAACAGCCGCCTGGTTCAAGCCTCTCGCCTACCCTGTTTTGCTTTCACCGGCCGCGGCCGGCGACACTATTTATGTTGTGGATGGAAAACCGGGCGATAAGGAACGTGCTTTGCACGCATTGCACTGCGGCGATGGCCGAGAGATATGGACGTGGCCTGTGGCCGGCGGTGCTTCGGGGGAATTCACACTCGGCCGCAACCGCATTCTGATTGCGGGCGCAGAAAATGCGATTGTTTGCGTGCCCTCTGTGCGAAGCGGGGCGTCGGGCAATCCGCGCCCGCTGTGGATATGCAGCGGCGGCCGTCCGGTCGGCTCAGCGGCTGAATTCGAGGGCCGGGTTGCCGCAGTTTTTGCTAATCCTCATCGTCTTGTGCTTCTCGACGCAGAAACGGGCAGCGAGTTGTGGAGCCGTGAGTTGGCGACGGTGCCGGCGACGGGGCCGGTCTTTTCCGGCGAAACTATTCTAGTCGGCCACGAAAAGGGACTCAGCGCATGGTCGGTTCTCGACGGCCGGTGTGTTCGGGAGTGGCCGGGGGCGGGCAGCATTGCATGGCCGATAGTTGTTGCAGGCGACAAGGCGGCTTGCGTCAATACCAGCCGGACGCTTCATCTCGTGGATCTGGGTTTCGGAGAAATTGTCAAAACGTACGAACAGGTTGCAAGCCCTTATGTTCCGATGTTGACACACGAGCGACTATACTTTGCCAGAGAAACAGGTTGGGTGTCTGCAAGCACGGATGCCGAGCCGCTGACGGCCACATGGTTGCGGTTGCGCCGACAGGAGCGAGTGTTGGGTCCTTTGGTTGCGGCGAGGGGTTGTGTGTATTTTGCGAGCAGCCGAGGGATGGTTTGTGGGAAATAGGCGGCAAGGATGGACGGCATGGACATGCTGGACGTGATGGGCGGAACACAGCAATAAAATACAATTCAACCGGAGGTGAACCTGCAATGAGAAGACAGACGACACGCCGAGAAATGCTGCGAAGATGTCTGGGAGGAATCGGCGCGGCGATGGTTTCGCTGTCGGCGTCGGGCCGTGCGAAACGCGGGCCGAATTTTGTCCTTATTCTTGCCGACGACCTGGGCTACGGCGATATCGCCGGATTTGGCACAAAGCCGCTGCCGTATGGAACGCCGCGGCTCGAGCACATGGCTGCCGAGGGCGCGCGTCTCACCGACTTCAACACGCCCATGCCGTTTTGCGCCCCGGCGCGCGCCTCGCTCCTGACAGGCCGCTATCCGTTCCACCACACTGTTGTCGGCAATCCCACGCCCGATGCTGGTATCAACGATGTGGGTCTGCCTGCGGCCGAAGTGACCATTGCGGAGGCGCTCAAGGCCGCCGGCTATGCCACCAGCTGCATCGGCAAATGGCACCTCGGCCACACGCCGCCGTTTCTGCCGCGCACGCAAGGGTTCGATGAATACTTCGGCATTCTGTACTCCAACGACATGCGGCCTGTCCAACTGGTCGAAAACGAGACCGTCGTGGAGTATCCTGTTGTGCAGGCCACGCTCACGCGGCGCTATACCGACCGCGCGTTGCGCTTCATCGAGCGAAATCGCGACCGCCCGTTCTTTCTCTACTTGCCGCACGCGATGCCGCACAAACCGTTGGCGGCGTCCGAGGACTTTTACACGCCCGAAACCCCTGACGATTTGTATGCGGATGTCATCCGGGAGCTGGATTTTTCGGTCGGTTGCATTCTCGACAAGATCAAAGAACTGGGGCTGGATGAGAACACGATGGTGATCTTTACGTCGGACAACGGCCCCTGGTATGGCGGAAGTACGGGAGGGCTTCGGGGCATGAAAGCCCGCTCATGGGAAGGCGGCTATCGCGTGCCGCTGATTGCGCGGTGGCCGGGCCGGATTCCGCCGGGTATCGTGAACAATCAGATGGCCGGCATCATTGACATCATGCCGACCATTCTGGCGGCGGCAGGGGTCGAGCCACCAAAAGAGCGTCCGCTCGACGGGAAGGACATCATGCCACTTCTGATGTCGGCCGACGCGCCGAGTCCGCACGAGGCGATGTTTGGCATGACGGGCGCAAACGTGGCAACGGTCCGGAGCGGCAAATGGAAGTTGCATGTGCGGCCGCCCGCGGCGGAACCGAAACGACCGCCGGAGAAATGGACCGATCCGCGCGGGCCGGACGGCGTGACCATTCTTGCGCCCTATGAGCAATACACGCCCGCCGCCTATCCGGGCGTGGTCGGCGGAGACTCTCCGAAACCGCTCATGCTGTTCGATCTCGAAGCCGACCCGGCAGAGCAGCACGATGTGGCAGCGCAATATCCCGATGTGGCGGCGCGACTGAAGGCAATTTATGACCGGCAGATGAAAGACTTGCCGGAAATTTCGTGGCCCAAAGGGACGGGCGGGCTGCGGCGGGTCAAAGGCGGCGCGCTGAAATACGACTGAGGCCGGCCCGCGGCCCAAACAGCGACAAGAAATTGCCGATGTTGTCGAACGAGTGTTCTAGCCGGAATGCGTGCATCTTTATGGAGCAAGTCATGTTTCGGTGCGGCTACAGGCCGCGCTCGGCTCGTCGAAACTTGTCGGGAAAAAGCGGCAGCATGGCTGCCGCAGTCCAAAGCAAAAGCATGTTTGGGTGCGGCTACAGGCCGCGCTCGGCTCGTCGAAACTTGTCGCGAAAAAGCGGCAGCATGGCTGCCGCAGTCCAAAGCGAAAGCATGTTTGGGTGCG
>JADFCW010000304.1 GCA_017161705.1 Candidatus Sumerlaeota bacterium
CGCAGATTCTTGTGGCCAACGGTTTGTGGCCAATCCCGGAGAAGACGCCGCTGAACGCCAAACGATTCGGGCGGATTGACCGCGACGGCTACAGCATCGAGAAGGCATATTTTGAAAGTTATCCGGGATTTTATTGCACGGGCAATTTGTATTTGCCGCGGGGAAAGAAGCCGCCCTATCCGGCCATGCTGTGTCCGCACGGGCATTGGAGGGAAGGTCGTTTGACCGACGAAAAGAACGGGTCGGTCGTCGCCCGCTGCATCACGTTCGCCCGGCAAGGCTATGTCGTGTTTTCGCCCGACATGGTCGGCTACAACGACTCGAAGCAAATGAAGCATCGCGGCAGCAGCGTCGTCAGCCCCCTGTGGGGGATCAGCGCCATGGGCCTGCAGACGTGGAACAACATCCGCGGGATTGATTTTCTGCTCACGGTCGAGGGGGTGGATGCCAAACGCATAGGGTGCACAGGCGCATCGGGCGGCGGAACGCAGACATTCATTCTCGCGGCAGTGGATGACCGCGTGGCATGCGCGGCGCCCGTGTGCATGGTGTCGGACTATTTTCAAGGCGGCTGCGAGTGCGAAAACCCCCCGCTCTTGCGCCTCAACACCACTAATATCGAAATTGCGGCGTCGGCCGCGCCCCGCCCCTATATGATTACCGGGGCAACGGGCGACTGGACAAAGAATATCATGAAGGTGCAGGGGCCGGCGATTCGCGCTATCTACCGACTGTTCGACGCCGAGGATAAATTTCATTTCGTCATTGTGGACGCGCCGCACAACTATAATAAGGAAACACGCGAACATGTCTATCGCTGGATGGGCAGGTGGTTGCTGAACGAAACCGATGCCGAAAAGCTGCGCGAGCCGACCTATCAGGTCGAAAAGAAGGAGGACATGCTGGTTTTCACCGAGGCCCATCCGCTTCCCGCCGGTTCGCTCGATGAAAAAGGCATCCGCGAAATGCTCATCGAGCGCGCCAAACAACAACTAGAGGCGCTGAAACCAAAAGACAAAGCGGGTCTGAAAGTGTTTGCGGAAGCTTACGGCACGGCGCTTCGGGCCAGCCTTACGGCCGACATCCCGGCCGGCCCCAGGATCGAGCGAATCGTTGTCTCGGACGATCAGGAAGCACGTCGGAAGGAGATCATTCTCTCGGAGACCGAGACTGGCTCGCGGATTCCTGTGCTCGAGCTATATCCAAAGAAGGGGATAAAGCGGTCGGTCGTGGTTGTTCATCCGGAGGGCCGAAAGGGATTGAGGACCGGCGGAAACGGAGAGCCGGGGCCGTTAGCGGCGGGATTGCTCGAGGCCGGCTTTCTCGTGGCGATGCCGGATTGTTTTCTGACGGGAGACAGTGCGGGCAAGTCGCGCGCGTTGCCGAAAGAATTTCCATACACTTACAATCCAACCACACTCGCCTGGCGCGTCCGCGATATTTGTGCAACATGGCAGTATCTGTCTTCGGAAGCCGCGCCTATGCCCGACCTTGTCGGGGTGGGTGCGGCCGGGCCGTGGTGTCTGCTGGCTGCGAATGCGACAGGAGCACGATCGCGAACGGTGGTGGATGCCAACGGCTTTGACGACACAGACGAGGCAAGTTGGCAGGGCGAGATGTTTCAGCCGAACATTTTGAAATATGGAGGACTGCGGGGCGCCGGTGCTTTGGTTGCGCCCAGGCCGCTCCTCATCCATAATACGCAGGGCAAATTGAACACCGAATGGATTGCCGATGTATATCGTGCCGCAGGAGCGGAGACGCACTTTTTCTCCACCAGGGAAAAACTGCCGGAGAAAGATATCGTGCGGTGGCTAGTCGAAGCGCAGTAGAAAGCAAATAGACTTCCCCCAAGGAGATTTCCCGGAGACCGGAATGGGAATAAGGCTGACAGGGGTGCCAAAAGGAGTTCGTTCGCTTTTTGCCATATTGGCCGCCCTGGCAATTGTGGGCAACAGCGGCCTTGAAGCAGGATGCGAACGGTTCGATTTTGTTGCATCGAGCGGCACCTTGGGATTCAGCGCAGGTCACAATGTGGAGTTGACGGCGGCAGGGGGCGGGCCGCTGGTGGTTCGCGCAACGGGCCGCGATCCGTTCTTTCTGTCGCCCAACGTTTCTCTTCGTGGCATCAAACAAGGCATCCTGATTGCAAACGCAGCGTTCGAAGGCGGCGTTCGCCAGGTTGGCGTATATTTCATCACAGACAAATCCCCGCAGTGGGGACCGAACAAGCACCTCAACATTCGTGTCCAAAGCGACGGCCGCCCGCGCGAAATCCGCATTCCGGTCGGCACCCATCCGCTCTGGCGGGGCACGGTCACGCGATATCGCCTCGATTTGGAACCCGCCGATGCTACGTCGGCCGTTATGCACCTTTTCAGCCTGGAATATAGTTATCCCGCGGAACCGGTTCTCGCGCGACTTTCCACCACGCAATCGGTTCTAGCGGCGGGCAGCACTGCGACGGCTTCGGTCGAGATCGAGAACCCCACGCCGGATATGGTTACGGATGTGGAGGTGCGTTTTCAGGTTTCAACGCCGACGGTAACGGTCTCGCCCGCGCAGGTTTCGAGTGCACAAATCGCTGCCGGTGAGCGTATGACCGTCAGTGCCATGGTTCGCGGACAGCGGGCGGGCGCGGCCGTGCTGGAAGCCGTGCTGCTGCGCAAGAGCGTCGAGGTGGACCGGCGGCCTGTGGCCTTGTGTGTCACAAGGGATGATGTAATTACGACCGAGATTGCGGCGCAGGGCCTATACAAATTGCAGAACGGTTTGTCTCGGGCTGTTGCCCTTGCAGACGGTCAGGCGATGACAATTCACCTGGGCGCGGAAAGCGGTCTGGTCGAATGGTGGGCGCGCGAGACGGGCAACCGGTATGTGCGCGTCGGACGGATCTTTCCACAGGTTTCGCTGCTTCACGGCGAGCGGATGCGGCATCTCGACGTTGTGCGATGGCACGAAATGCCTCAGGCGGGAATCGGCGTCAACGAGCCCTTGTTCTTGACGGGCGATCTGGGGCCGCCCGGCGGCGCGGTGGCGGCGGTTACAGCTCGAATCCAGGCGACGGGCAAACCGGCGATCTGGCTCGAGGTCGAGGTAACACTCGAGGCCAAACAGGCGATTCCTCTCCGCGCTTTTGTGTCGCCGCGCCTTCTTGCTGGAGACGGGGCGTTCGGAGCCGATCGCCAGGAAGGACTTTTCCCCGGCCTTGAGTATCTCGAACAAGGCGAGCGTTCTTCCAGTCAGTTGGACTACCATACCGCCGAGTATCTGCGCACAGTGCCGCATCCGAAAAAGATTACGTTGCCGCTTATGGCGCTGACCCATGGCGACCGCTTGTTCATGCTGCACTGGGACGACCCGCAGCCGAACGGCGACGGGTTGTGTGCGCCGGCGGCCGGATTTGCCTCGCCCAACTTTGTGGACGGTCAAGCCAACCATCTCATGGCTCTGTTCTGGCCCGGGGTGCCTGACGGGGTCGCCGAAAACCATTGGGAGGCCGAAAAACCAGTTCGCGTGCAGGCTGGTGAAAAACTGACGCTGCGCTATCGGCTGGGCATCGAGCAGAAACCGGCCGTTCATGTCGCGGATGCGTTTGCCCTTCTCCGCCAGACCGCAGAAAGGAACGTGTTCGCATACGCCCGGCCGCCGCGCGATATGGAGGCTGAACGCGCACTTTGTCGCATAGCCTATACCGAAACGGCGTGGAATGAAAAAGAGCGCGGGTGGCATCATGCGCTGCCGGCAACGGGCGGTCAATGGCCCGCGTTTCCTGAAACCTTTGCTTTGCAATTTTTGGAATCCGAACTGGCTGAGATGAAGCCGCACGAGGTCCACAACGGGAGCACCGCTGCCGCCGCCCGCGACCCGAATGTCGAGGCCGCTGAGGCGGAGCGCAAGCGCATGGCCGATGTGTTTGCAAAGGGTTTAGCTCATCGCAACGAACGAAGCGGCGGGCATGTAAGTGCAGAGGATTATTATTTTGCTGGCGAAACGCTGCTCGAATGCATCGAGGCCAATCGCGCCCAGGCCTACGGCGCCATCAAACGCCAGCGCGACGACGGTTCGTGGGGATTTGATCCGGGCGGCGATGCGCGCCGCGCCGAGCTTGGACCGGCCGGAAAGGCGGAGATCGGCATCTGCGCCAACCGCGTCATCCCGATTCTCGAGTATGCGCTGATGACGGGCGATCCGGCGTGCGAGGCGGCGGCGGTCAAAGCACTCGAACACATGAAGTGCTACACAATCCCGCGCGCGGCGCAAGTTTGGGAAATCCCCGTCCATACGCCGGACATTATGGGAGCGGCGCACGGGGCAACGGCTTATCGGCTCGGCTGGCTTCTGACCGGACGCGAGGACTACCGCGAACGAGCGCGCTACTGGCTTTCGACCGGCCTGCCGTTCGTCTATTTCTGGGGACATCCCAAATGGCCGTATTGGCTCAATGCGACGATTCCCGTCTTCGGCGCCACACATTACCGCGCGCCCAACTGGATCGGCCTGCCCGTGCAGTGGTGCGGGCTGGTCTGGGCCGAAGAAGCCCTGCGGTGCGCGCCGTGGCTGGGCGAACCATGGGCCGAGGCCGCGGCCGCAGGCATCGTCTACAGCGCGATGCGCCAGCAGCCGACCGAGGGAGAGTATCGAGGCTTGCTTGCGGATTCGTATCCATTTGCAGCCGCGCAAGGGCGGCCGCCGTGGATTGCCCCGCGAACAATCCTGCAGCCGCTTTGGCTGATGCGCGGCTATGATTTTCATGTGAACTCGGTTGTCGTGCCGCTGGGCAACGACCGCTCGCTGCGCCTGAGCGCTCTGGCAAGAATTACCACTGTTACAGCGGCGGCGACACTCCTGTCGCGGACTTCAAATTCCGCAGTGTCAGGGACGCTTTTGTCGCAGACATCCGCGCCAACCCTTCGCGCCCAACTGAGCGCCGTGCGCGGCGTGCCTGTCGGTGTTTTCATCTGCGGCTTGCCCGGCGAACCGGCCGAAGTTCTCTGGCAAGGCAAACGGCTCCCCTGCCGCGACAAACTCTCCCGCACTGACAACGGCTGGACCTGGCTTGCCGACCGCCGCTGGCTCCTGGCCAATGTGCACGGGGCTGGAAAGTCGGCGGAGCTCGTGTTGCGATTCGGTTCAAAATAAATTAAGTTGTTTCCCGCCCTGATTTTTCCGCCATCACGCCCGAAATCGAGTAAAAAAAGCCCTCAGATTCCACGCTGTTGACTGCTTCCACTTACAGCCTGTCCAGGTCGTCCTGGGCGGTTTGTTTTCTCGACTTGACAGAGGAGGAGAGGTGCATGCAGCGTTCACACGATTATTGAAATGGTGTTACCATGCATCTTAAAAAAAGGAGAAGTAGGTTATGCGAGGCGGGATTAGGTCGGTAGTAGGGCTTTTTTGTGCATTGGCAATTGCTTTGTCGGCGGCCCGAGGGGAAAACATCTGGGACCTTCAGGCAGTCAACGCGCAGGGGCTCGGCACGCACCCCAAGGTGGGAGCCGACCCCGGTCCGGATCCGGCGAACTCGCCGAATCGTGTCACCATCCAGGGCATTGCGCTCAATGCTCCGGATGAAATCCTCAATCCTAATTCCATGTGGCAGGTGTATGTGCAAGCGGAGCCGCCCGACCAGGGAGGAATTGCCGCATGGGCGGGGACGTTT
>JADFCW010000305.1 GCA_017161705.1 Candidatus Sumerlaeota bacterium
CGCGTGCCCACACCTTCGGTCGAATACACTCGAATGGTACCGCCCACCGCTGTGACCCACTTCTTGACCATGGCCAGCCCCAAACCGGTTCCCTCCGTGCCTTTGGTAGTAAATCGCGGGAAAAACAGGCGGGGAAGTTTGTCGGCCGGGATGCCGCAGCCATTGTCCTCGACCGACAACATCAGATCGCGGCTGGGCAGCACTTGCGTGGCCACCGTAATCTCGCCGTGGTCGTGCTGGATCGCCTCGCAAGCGTTGACGAGAAGATTGAGGAGCGCACGTTCCAGCCCGTGCGCATCGAGGATACAATCCTCGATGCGGCGGTCCAGCCGAAGTTTGACTTTGATTCCTTTTTTTTCAAATTCCGACCGATAGCTATGGCACTGCTCGCGCACGATGGTATTGAGATTGCATTGCGTTTTAGCGATTTGCGGTGCGCGCGAGTAGTCGAGCATTTCCTTGACCATCGTGGAAATGCGCGCCAGCGTGCGCTGCGTCAATGTCCAGTTTTCCCGCACCCGTGCCAAATCGCCGCTGTCTATCAGACGGTCCATCAATTTGATGCTTCCCTCGGCCAGAAGCAGAACGTTTTTGATGTTGTGCGCCAGATCGGTGATGACCTCCCCGACCGCCGCCATTTCCTGATTGCGAACGTTCTCCTCGACCACGCGGCGGTGATCGAGATACAATGCCAGATCGTCAGCCAGGCTGGTGACAAAATGCAGGTCATCGTCGTTGAAGGCTCGGACACTCTCGCGCGTGTCGAGATGGATCACGCCCAGAATGGCGTTGCCGCTGACGAGAGGCACCACCATGGTCGAGCGGATGTCATGCAGCACAATGCTTTCGGAGGCTTTGAACCGTGCATCGGAAACGGCATCCTGACTGAGAATGGCAAGGCGTTCTTCCATGCATTTCTCGATGATGGTGCGACTGACCGCAATGGGCGTTTGCGGTTGGGCCGGTTCGCGTGTGCGGGCCACCCGGCTTTGCAACGCCTCGTCCGGCACTGCGCGCATCAGGATCGCCCCGCGGTCGGCGGGAACCACCTGAAAGATCAGGTCCATGAAACATTCGAGCAGCTGCTGCTCTTCGGGTGCTGTGCGCAGCAGATCGCTCAGCTTATAAAGAACCGCCAGACGGCGATAGGCTTTGACCAATGTTTCCGGGTCCGCCGGGACTTCGATGATCCTTCCCGGAATTGCCTCGCGCCGGCCCGCCTCGGCCTGCAAAATCAAATGCGATTGCTGCCGGTCGCCGGCAATAAACTCCACCGGCGTCTTCAGCCCATACTCCTCGCCGTTGGCCGATTGCAGCACCTCGCAGCGGAATTCCACGTTGCCAAACTGCACGATTATGCCGGGTTCGAGAGTCGCCTGTTCGATTCTCTGGCCGCTGATAAACGTCCCGTTGCTGCTGCCGAGGTCCACCACCACCCAGCGGTCGCCTTGTTTTTCGATACGCGCATGGTAGCGCGAGACCGCCTCGACCGGCACGCTGATGTGATTCGAGGGATGCCGCCCGACCGTCAATGCCGCGCTCTCCAAAGGATACACCGGCTGGAGACCGGGAATAGCCTGAAGCGGCCGCAGGCAAAGTCGAACGCAGCTGGCCGGCCCGTTGCGCGCTTGCTCTTGACTCATCCGCTGCACTCCTTGGATTGGACTCAGCAATTCTTGCTTTACAAGTCCCCTAGGCCTCGCCAATTTCCTGTTGTGCCTTTGGAATACCGCCGCTAAGGCACGGCACAACGTAGTTGGAAGAATCGGCAACGCGAACAGTAGGATTTGGATCTCTTTCGTACAGCAATTCTTGCGTATCCCAACGGGTATTCCAAAGTCAATAATGCATTGCGGGCGGCCACGGAAAAGAAGGCATTGCAAAAGAGCGTGATCTGCGGGAAAACATCGCCTGCCCTCACTGTCGCAACATGGAATTCGGTACCCATGACTCTGTCCAATGACTGGCACACGGTCTCGAAACGGTGGGGCCATCCCCTTCATGCCATGTGCAGCTATCTCGCAATGTTTCCCCCCCGCCTGCCGCATTATTTCATCGAAAAATTTACCCGTCCGGGCGACGCAGTCCTCGACCCGTTTTGCGGGCGCGGCACCACACCATTCCAAGCCTGCGTGACCGGCCGTGTGGGCATCGGAGTGGACCTCAATCCTCTGGCCTACACCCTGACGCGCGCCAAGGTGAACGCCCCAACCTTCAAGCAAATCCATTTGCGCCTGCGCACACTGGAAAACGATATGTTTTACGGCGACATCGCCACTGAACCCCCCCACATTCAAATGCTCTTCCATCCTGTAACTTTGCGTCAATTGGTGCATCTGAAACAGGTGCTCGATCTTAGCGACCCGTGCGATAATTTTATTGCCGCCGCCATCCTCGGCATTATGCATGGCGCCGGCTCCCGCAAAAAGCAACGGACCGCTTTCCTTTCGATCTCG
>JADFCW010000306.1 GCA_017161705.1 Candidatus Sumerlaeota bacterium
CGATGCCCAACTCGTTCAGCCTTTCGCCCGACCGCCTTCTCCGATATATCCGCGCCAGGCGCCTGAAACAGACACCGGTGAACGTCTTTACCGCCGTGCGGCTTCGCCTGCAGCGTCTGTTTGCTTGCGCGCCGCCTCCAACCGCGGGCGCTGCATTTCTTGACAGCGTGGATAACCTGACGCAAATCCCCCACCCTGTCCTTCGCAAACGCCGGGTAAAGATGATCTTCACCGCTCCGCCTCACTTTCACACCGTCCGATACGGCCTCTACAACAGCGTCCGTCTCTGGTTCCTGAACGAGGACTATGAGGCGCTCGACCGCCGTCTGACCCAGTATCACAGTTTGGATGAATACAAAATCTTCCTCTGCCGCGCCCTCAGCCGGATGTACTCCGTTCTCGCGCCGGGCGGCGTCTGCTGCATGGTCCTCAGCGACATCACCGACCGCAAAACCGGCAGGGTGGTTTCGCTAGCCGATGAATTGTGGAAGATGCTTCGCGCACGCCATTCCCGCTTCAAACTATACACCATCATCGAGGATTGCCCGGCGAAATCATGGCCGCTAACCAGGAACGCGCAAGCCGGCGCAAACTCCGCATCCCCGAGTGATCGCATCCTCGTTCTTTACCGCGACATGCTTGAAGAACTGACCGACGAGGTGGACTGGTCGCCCCCGCGACGCAGCCGGGCCGCACGCAACGCCCAATATCGTCTGGAAAGGCAATTGAGGCTCCAACTTTGAAAATCGGCATTGACCTGCAGACTCTCGAAACCCTCGAAGCCGACCGCGGCATCGGCCGCTATGCCCGCGGCCTTGCCGAAAACCTCGCACGCTATTGTCCGCATCACACCATCATTGGATTCGGTTTTGCCGAACAGCCTTCGACTCTTCTCAACTGCACACAACTGCCCAACTTCCAATACCGCCGCTTCGACCTGCCCCACTCGCGACTCGATTATCTGTCCGAGGGAATTCTGGCCCCCTTCGGATGGAGCGAGCGGTTGCGCGATCTCGACGCCTACATCGTGACTAGTCCTCTGATGCCGGACATTTTGTTGCCCGACGGCGCGCCATTCCCCATCATCGCTCTGGTGCACGACCTCATCCCGTTGCTATACCGTCGCTCGCACCCCGAGCAAATGTCCCCATTTCAATGGATGCTCTATGACGCGCGGCTCGAAAAAGTGGCCGACTATGACTTCTGGCTGACCAACAGCGAAACAACCCGCCGCGAGATCTGCCGACTTCTGGGCCTGCCCCCGGAACGAGTCTGTCCGCTCGGCATCGGCGTCAACGAGAACTTCTTTACCCCGCCCCCGCGCGCCGCTGTCCGGCGCTGTCGCGAGCGCCACGCCATTCGCTCGCACTTTGTACTCTCCGTAACCGGCCATCATTATCGCAAAAACTGGCAGGCGGTGTTCGAGAGTTTTGCGGCCCTGCCCGCAGCGCTCCACCGCTCGCATCAACTTGTCGTGACCTGCCGGCTCGACGCTCCCTCGCGCGATGACTTTGTCCGCCTGGCCGACCGTCTCGGTATTCTCCGGCGCGTAGTCTTGACCGATGCCGTGGACGACGAGGGCTTGCGCGTGCTCTATCACGAAGCCTCCGCGCTTCTCTTCCCCTCATTTTGTGAAGGCTTTGGCATCCCCCTGATCGAGGCCATGGCCGCCGGCCTGCCGATCGTGGCCAGCGACATCGAGTCGTTTCGGGAAACGGCCGGCGACGCTGCAGTCCTCGTGGACCCTGCCCGAAGCGATCTCATAGCCGAGCAGCTGAAAAATGTGTTGCGCGACAAGAATCTCCGGCGCCGGCTGATCGAAGCCGGACGCCGGCAGGTCGAAAAATATCGCTGGCCGGACATTATCCAGACCGCCGACCGGTTCCTTTCCAAAACCGTCTGCCCCTCGGCCCCGGCTGCGCAGGTGAAAAAACCCCCCCCTGCACCGTCCAGCACGCCCTCCGAGCGCGTGGCGTATTTCACGCTCTTGCCGCCGCAGGTTTCGGGCATTGCCGACTACAACGAGAGTCTGGTCCGCGAATTGGCCAGGCACGTCCAACTCGAATTGTTTCTGGACAACATCACGCCATCGCATCCCGAAATCCGCGACCACCTCATTTGGCACTCGTCGCGCCAGTTTGCGCGCCTTCATCGCGAGCGGCCCTACGACCTGATTGTCTATCATATCGGCAACAATGTCCTGCACGGGCGGCAATATCGGATGGCCGTGCATTTTCCCGGCATTGTCATGCTGCATGACTATTGCTTGCGGCTGTTTGCCCCGCTATTCAACCGTCAATTCTCGTTTCTCGAAATGCATGACGACATTGAAAAATACTACGGTCGCTCCTTCCCCCGCGGGATCCATCCCGAATACGTTTTTACCCAGCTCGACCTGCTCGATCATCCGCTCAACGAGCGCTTGATCGAAATGTCGCTCGGCTTGACGGTTCATTCCCAGTGGAGCCGCAATCGCATTCATCGCCGTTTCCCTCACAAGCCCGTCGAGGTGGTTCCTTTCGGTGTGGACCCCGACCCGCGTTCGCGCATCCCTGCTCGGGAGGAAATTCGCCGGCGCTATCACATTCCCCTCGACGCCTTCGTGGTAACTTGCGCCGGAAACCTCACGCCCATGAAACGCCTGACCGAGATCTTGTATGCGTTCAGCGAACTGGTGGACCGGGTGCCCGATGCGGTTCTGTGTCTGGTCGGCCAAGCCACCGACCCGCGGTACTTCCAGCAATTGCACCAGCGGGTCGGCGAGCTGCGGCTGGCGGGAGCAGTCCGGTTCCTGGGCTATGCAGCTATGGAAGAATTGTACGACATTCTGGATATGTCGGATGTGTGCTTGAATCTGCGCTATCCGACTCTGGGAGAAACGTCGGCAGTCCTGTTGCGTATGATGCACATGGGCAAACCGGTGCTGGTTTCCGGCGTGGCGCAGTTCCTCGAGTTTCCCGATACGATTTGCTGGAAGGTGGATGTCGGAGGAGCCGAGCGGCTGCAACTGGTGCGGTATCTGCGCCTTCTCCACCGCGCACCCGATGTCCGCCGCACGTTGGGCGAGAACGCCCGGCGCTATGTGCAAAACTGGACGTGGGACAAGGTCGCCCCGCTTCAC
>JADFCW010000307.1 GCA_017161705.1 Candidatus Sumerlaeota bacterium
CCAGCCGCGCCGCTGTCTGGAAATCTCCCGCGCCCGGGCCTGGCTGGGCTTCGAGCCGAAAACGCCGCTTGCCGTCGGGTTGCAAAAAACGATCGAGTGGTATTTGGAATCTCGCAAAGCCGGCAGGAGCCGGCCGGCCGATGTGCCGGTCGCCGCGTCGTCGCCGGCGTCCGTTTCGACTTCGTCCCCGCCGCCCACGATACCCGGGCCGTCCTTGTCTTCTCCGCCTCGACGCTATTCGATCAGCCTATGATCCGGCAAAGAGCGGCGTCGGTTTTCAGATCTTGCACCCCCCAGATCCCGTGAATTGGCAATATTATTTAGAAAAAGATTTGAATCAACCATGGGGCGTACCGGAATAAGAACAATAACAAAGTTTTTTCCCACGTTCCCTTTTTCCCCGTGGTGAATCTTTTACTCCTATAAATCCTGTCAAATCCCGTTTTGTTCATCATTCATCAGGCAACCCGTCCACGGAAGGACTTCCTCCGCAGGAGGCGATATCGTATCGCTCTAACGGCGGAATACTGCCATGCCCGACTACCTGCATAGCCCAACCGTCTGGGTGATGGTGCTCGGCTCCGCAGCCATCACCGCCGGACTGGTTCCTTTAGTCATCCGAATCGCCCGCCGCATCGGCGCAGTGGACACCGGCGGCTACCGTCGCGCCGGCAGCGACGGAGTCCCGCGCCTCGGCGGTATAGCCGTTGCTGTGCCATTCATCGGTGCATGTTTGCTTGCCTGGTGGGGCCCGACGGTGATGCTCAGCCATCTGGAAAAGCAGCGCGCCGACCTCGCCGTCCTCGCTCTCGGTGCTCTGGCCATCCTCGCCGTCGGTGCCTACGATGACAGCCGCGGCCTGCGGGCGCGCTACAAACTCCTCGCCCAATTGGCCGTTGCCGGCTTCATCTGCGCCTCCGGAAACGTTGTCACGACCATCGCCCTGCCTCTCATCGGCAAGATCGAATTTGGCTACATTCTCGGCACCGTTTTTACGATCCTGTGGATCGTCGGCCTGATCAACGCCTTCAACCTCGTGGACGGGATTGACGGCCTTGCCGCAGGCATCGGGCTGATCGGTGCTGCCGCCATGGCCGTCCTTGCTGCAATAAACGGCGCCACGTTCGTGGTTATCTTGTGCGTTTCGCTTGCGGCCAGCCTGCTGGGTTTCCTTGCATGGAACTCGCACCCCGCGCGAATCTATCTCGGCGACAGCGGCAGCATGTTCCTCGGCTACGCGTTGGCGACCATAGCGCTGATGGGCAGCTACAAGTCCCGCGCTGCGTGCGTCTTCCTCGCGCCGGTTCTCGCCCTCGGTTTCCCCATCTACGAAACTTTGTCCTCGATGCTGCGGCGGTGGCTTCGCGGCCGCCCCATTTTCACCGGCGATCAGGGCCACACTCACCACCGGCTGCTTCGCAAGGGCTACTCGCACCGGCAGGTCGCATGGCTCCTATATATCGCCGCCCTTGCGTGCGCTGCCGCCGGCATCCTTCAGGAAATCGTTCCCGCTCATCCGATGTACTCGCTGATGCCGGCGGCCCTGTATATTGCCACCGTCCTATGGGTCGCGTGGGTCGCCGACTATCTGCGGCCATGGGGCGCCGGCAATGGAGGAGCGGCGACAATCGGCGAAAGCCGCCAGCGCAACGTGATTCTGTCGGCGTTTGCGCGTTATGCAGCCTTGCGGCTCAGCCACAATGGCACCAATGCCGCCGTCATACGCGAAGTCCTCAGCGTCGGCTGCAAGGAACTCGGCCTGCGGTTCCTCGAAGCCCGCCTCGACGACGGGATGCTCCTGCTGCGTACCGGCAACGGTTGCACAGCGAACGCAGAATTGAGAACGCAGAATGCAGAATGCAGACCGGAGACCGCAGATCGCACCGCGCAGAACTGTATAAATCCAATCAACGCTGTAAATCCTGTCGAAAGCAATCTGAGTTCACCTATGTCCTACAGTGGCGCAGACCCTTCAATCCACAATGGGCAATCCGAAATCATGAAGGTTCGATCGGCGGACGGCCACGTACTCCACATCTGCTACGAACATGACCAGGCGGCCGACGAAACCGAGCGCCAGGACGTCGCCGCTTGTCTGGCTCACCTGTTCGAGAACGTCTATGTCGCCGCCGCCCGACACCAGCTGGAACTTCGGGCGGCCGACCTTTGACCAGAGAGTTTTGACTCCAGACTTTTGATTGCGCACTGGCAAATCCATGGCGTGCGCGCAATCCGAGAAGTCCGCGGTCGGAGAAAGTCCCTTAGGTCGGATGCACCAAATAGAAAAACCACGGGGAACACGGGGAAACGGGCGAAAGCATAAAACAATATTCTCCCTGTGTTCCTCTATTCCCCGTGGTTGGTTTTCCGATCCGGTCCATGCTGCAATCAAATCTTGTCAACATGTTCACCGGCTCCAATCTGTACGATCTGTAAAATCTGTGGTTCTCACCTTTTATCCACAATCCGCAATCCGCAGTCCGTAGTTCACAATCCACAATTTGCAATCCATGATTTGTTTTTCCCGACGGCTTTGCAGCGTATCCCTGTCTGCGCTGGAAACCGCCGGCCAACGGCTCGGCATAGAGGCGCCCAAGACCGGCCCTCGACGGGGTCCGTGGGCGATCGGCCCGACCTCTATGCCGACGCCGTTGTGTTGTTCGGTAGGCTTACCGTTGATTCGTGACCACAGAGTCTTAACCCTATTTGCTGAGCGGGCGCAATCTGTGGAAATGAGGACTTTATCTACTGGGAACACAGGGAAAAAGGAACTGCCAAAGCATTTCCGCCATGTCCCTTATTCTCCGTACCGAGTCTTTCTAGACGGTCAATCCTGTAAGTCCTGTCAAAGTTCTTTTCGTTGTCTGCCTTTTGTCCTACGTTTATGAAAATCTCCCTTATATTTGGCACGCGCCCCGAAGCCATAAAACTCTGCCCACTGGTCCTCGCGCTCCGGCAGCATCCGGGCTTTGAGGTCAACATCTGCGTCACCGCCCAGCACCGCGAAATGCTCGATCAGGTGCTGGGAATCTTCAACGTGATGCCGGATGCCGACCTCGCTCTAATGAAACCCAATCAGTCGCTGGCCTCGTTCGGCTCGCGCGCCGTTGCAGCACTTGACAACTATATCCGCCAAGTCCGTCCCGACCTCGTTATTGTCCAAGGCGACACCACCACTGCCTTTTGCGGCGCACTAGCGGCGTTTTACAACCGCATCCCTGTCGCCCACGTCGAAGCCGGACTTCGCACGTGGAACAAGCTCGCTCCCTATCCCGAAGAAGTCAACCGCGTCATGGTAAGCCATCTCGCCGACTATCACTTCGCCCCAACACAACGGGCGAAGAACAACTTGCTGCGCGAAGGCATTGCCGAAGAGCGAATCTACGTCACCGGCAACACGGTCATTGACGCGCTGCTGCTGGCCGTCGAGAAAGTCCGGCGCGATCCGCCGCCCATCTCGGGCCTCGATCCCGCGCTTATGAACGGCCGACGCCATTGCCCGCTTGTGCTGATCACCGGCCACCGTCGCGAAAACTTCGGCCCCGGGTTCGAGGCCATCTGCGGCGCCATTCGTCGGCTTGCCGAATCTTTTCCCGACGTCGAATTTGTCTATCCTGTCCACCTTAATCCCAATGTCCGCGAACCTGTGCTGCGCATCCTTGGCTGTAGCGGCCGAAGGGATGATGCCGGCATTTTCCGACAAAATGAACAAGACGGGCAAGGTCAAAATCAACCGCTATCCCACATCCAGAATCTCCATCTCATCGAGCCTCTTCCATATCTCCAGTTTGTAGCCCTAATGGACCGGGCCGCGCTCATTCTCACCGATTCGGGCGGCGTTCAGGAGGAAGCCCCGAGCCTCGGCAAGCCCGTTCTGGTCATGCGCGACACTACCGAGCGCCCCGAGGCGGTCGAGGCCGGCACGGTCCGCCTTGTCGGCGCCTCGGAGTCCTGCATCATAGAACAGGCGACCCGCCTGTTGACCGAGCGGAGGGGGGGACACTCCTGTCCCTCGCCTTCTTCCTTTGCTGCTCTTGCCCCCAATCCCTACGGCGACGGGCACGCATGCGATCGCATCGTGGAGATATTGGAGCAGACTTTAGAACGGTGACCATCAACGATAACCCCAAGCCCGAAGCTGATCTGTGCACAGTTTGCGAATCTCGAGGTTCATGCTCTTTAGCCCCAAATCCGAAATCCAGAATTTAAAACCGAAATGTCCGTCAGATCCCTCGCCTCCACCTGCTGCCCGCCGTTCCTCCGGCCCACCTTCAATCGCATCGAGAACTCCCCCATCGGCCTGCGCCTGGCGCGCGGCATGTTCTGGTCCATGGCCGGCGCGGTGATCTCGCGCGTCCTCATGATGGTCGCCTCGATCTCGGTCGCCCGCATGCTGGGCAAAACCGGCTTCGGCGAACTCGGCATGATCCAGTCCACAGTCGGCCTGTTCGGCGTCTTCGCCGGATTCGGCCTCGGCCTCACCGCCACCAAACACGTCGCCGAATTCCGCCAGACCGATCCCGCCCGCGCCGGCCGCATCCTTGGCCTCTCGGGGCTGGTCGCGCTCTTCACCGGCGGCCTGATGGCCCTGGGCTTGGCTGTCTTCGCCCCCTGGCTGGCCGAGCGCACGATCAACGCCCCGCACCTCGCCGGCGTTCTGCGCATCGGCGCGCTGATCCTGTTCATAAGCGCCCTCAACGGCGCGCAGACCGGCGCGCTCTCCGGCTTCGAAGCGTTCAAGACCATCGCCCACGTCAATCTCTACGTCGGCCTGATCTCGTTCCCCATCCTCATCGCAGGGGCTTGGTTCGGCGGCCTGACCGGCGCGGTCTGGGCGATGGCGATCAATCTCGGCTTCAACTGGCTGATCAACCACATCGCCTTGCGCAAAGAAGCCCGCCGCTATCACGTCCCCTTCACCTTCAAAGACTGCCGCCGCGAAATGCCGATTCTGTGGTCCTTCAGTCTGCCGCTGGTTCTTGGCGGGGCCATGGTCGGCCCGGTCAATTGGATCTGCAATGCCATGCTGGTCAACCAACCCGACGGCTACGGCGAAATGGGCATATTCTCTGCCGCCCTTATTCTTCAACACGTATTGGTCTTTGTCGGCGGCATGATGAACGCGCCGTTGCTATCCATGATTTCCAATGAAGGCACGAATACCTCCGAGAAACTTGACGTGGTCAATATTCTTTCGACATGGCTTCTTGGCGTCATTCCCGCCATCCCGCTCCTATGCTTTCCGGAAATAATCGTATCGCTATTCGGCGCGGAATATGATCCCCGCACCCTGACGCTTACGTTTTCACTGGTTGTCTTTTTTACAACGATCATGATGTATAAGGCGGGGCTTGCGCGCGTTCTCGCCGCCAATAATCTCCTGTGGTGGGGATTCTTCAGCAATGCGTTCTGGGCGATTATTATGATTGTTTCCGCGCATTTTTTGATTCATTTTGGCGCGCCGGGCCTGGCGGCGTCTTTTGCGATCGCGTATATACTAAACACGCTGATTCTCGTCCCCCTGTATTAC
>JADFCW010000308.1 GCA_017161705.1 Candidatus Sumerlaeota bacterium
TCCATGATAAACCCCGTCCGAATTCAAGGGGATAGGCATCCGCATCATGGATCGTCGAAACCCTCCTGGAGATTCGGCCAACCCCGCCATTATGCCGGCGGCAAAGCCTGTCGTTACAACTTCAGCAAGGATGCCGGGGTCGTCTCGTTTGCCGCACAAAAGGCTTGACGCACCCAGGGGGCACATCTACATATTGCTCCAGAGTATGCTAGGATTAGAGAATAGAGGGATTTCGGAAATACCAACGGACAGAAGGAGTCATCGGGGAACCAATCATGCCAGAGCTGCGCAAAGACCCTGTCATTGGCCGGTGGGTGATCATCGCCACCGAGCGCGCCAAACGCCCCAGTGCCTACGTTCAGAATCGCGAAAAACCCAAACAAGGTTTCTGCCCGTTTTGCCGCGGACAGGAAAGCCACACCCCGCCGGAGGTGCTCGCCTATCGCGATGCCGGAAGCCCCCACAACGGGCCGGGCTGGTGGGTGCGCGTGGTGCCCAACAAATTTCCCGCCCTTCAGATCGAAGGCCCGCTCAAGCGCACGGGCGAGGGCATGTACGACCGGATGAACGGCGTGGGCGCCCATGAAGTGGTCATCGAGTCACCTGAACACAACATGTCGCTGGCCGACCATTCGCCCAAACAGGTGCAGGAGGTGCTGTGGGCGTTCCGCGACCGCGTGATCGAACTGAAGAAAGATCAGCGTTTCCGGTATATTATGATTTTCAAGAACCACGGACGCGAGGCCGGCGCGTCGCTCGATCACCCGCACTCGCAGATGATTGCCCTGCCGATTGTTCCGAAACGCGTGCAGGAGGAAATCGAAGGCTCGCGCCGCTACTGGGACTACAAAGAGCGGTGCGTGTTCTGCGACATTATTCATCAGGAAGAAAAAGACCAGGTCCGCATGATCATGGAAAACGCCTCGTTTATGGCCATCGCGCCGTTTGCTTCGCGCTTTCCTTTCGAAAGTTGGATCCTTCCCAAGGAACACTCGCTGTATTTCCACGAAATCCAGAAAAACCAGCTGGTGGACCTGGCCGAGTTGCTGCGCGGATTGCTCGCACGGATGAAAGAAGTTCTTGAAGACCCGCCTTATAACTTCATGGTTCACACTGCGCCGTTCGAGCATAACGGAATCCCGTATTACCACTGGCACATCGAAGTGATTCCTAAGCTGACCAGTGTGGCTGGTTTTGAGTGGGGAACGGGTTTCTATATCAACCCCACGCCGCCGGAGGACGCCGCGCGCTACCTGTCCGGCAAGGTGGCCGACATCCAGGAAATCCAGGCCTCGCAGATTCACTGAGCGGCAAGCGTTCCCAGCCCATGGGGAAGTGTGGAACCTGGACGAATCCATGCCGTAAGGGCGCTTGCTCGCAAGCAGATTGCCTCCTGCCCGAATGCGTTTCAAAGTTTCCACAAAGCATTCGATTGATGCGATTTGCTCTTTTTCTTTTTGCGAGCCAGGCGAAAAAAGTTCACCGCCATTGGAAGGTTGAGTTGCACCGCGACCGTATCGGGATCTTCCCCGACGGGATTTCAGTTTGGACGCCGCGGAAGACGTCCCCGCCTGGGGACGGCCGGGTTCCACCCCAACCCATAAGGACTTACGCTTTTCTTCGATACACGCGCAGTGAGCAAAGTGTGTGAACACCCTGAGCAGCAATGTGATTGATTCCGTTGTGATAGATCCGCGAGCCGCCGATTTGCCGCTCGCGCAACGCATTCTGGCCAACTGGAAGGGCGCCGCGCCGCAACTCATTGACGATCGCGAAACACTCCTGGCGCGGGTCGTGCGACAGGCCGATCCGCTCGCCGTCGGCAAACGGACGCTGTTTGTCACGTGCCGCAAAGGCCGTTTCTTGACGTTCTGTCAAGGGATGACCGAGCGCCATCGCACCTGCTGCAACTATCGCGTGCTAAATGTGGAGGAGAATTGTCCGCTCGACTGCACCTATTGCATCCTCCAGCACTATCTCAACAATCCACTGCTGGTGCTGCATGCAAATCTCGAGGACGTGCAACGCGAAGTAGCCCAGCTTGCGCAAAGCAAACCCCGCAACTCGCTCTTTCGTATCGGCACGGGCGAACTGGGGGATAGCCTGGCGCTCGACCGCCTGACCGGTCTCTCGCTCGATCTGATTCGCATCGTCGCGCCTTATGAAAATGTGGTTCTCGAACTGAAAACCAAAACGGTCGAGATCGAGAACCTGCTTTCGATCGCGGCGCCGCCCAATGTCGTTGTCTCCTGGTCGCTCAATACACCGCGGCATATCGCCGCCGAGGAAACTGGCGCCCCCTCGCTCGATGCCCGCCTCGATGCCGCCCGGCGCTGCCAGCGCCACGGCTATCGCGTCGGCATTCACTTCGATCCTTTGATTTATTCGCCCGGCTGGGAAACTGAATACCGCACCGTCGTCGAGGCGGTCTTCGATTCACTTGACGCGCGGCAGATTCCGTGGATCAGTCTGGGGGCGTTGCGGTTCCCGCTCGCGATGAAACGAATGATCCGGGAGCGGTTTCCGCGCAGCGCGATCACCGGCGGCGAACTGGCGGTCGGGTGGGACGGCAAGCTGCGCTATGTTCGCCCGATGCGCGTGGCGATGTTCCGCAAAATGCTGGAATGGATCGCCGAGCGCGCCCCCGACGCAACGGTGTATCTGTGCATGGAAAGCCAGGAAGTGTGGGCCGACGTTTTCGGCCGTGCGCCGCGTGGCGCGGCCGAGGTGGCGGAGAGGCTGGATGCCGGTTATCGGAAAACAAAAATCGCTGGTCATTCAATGTGCGCTGCCGATTGAGGCGCGCGCGGTGGCCGCACGGCTGCGGCACGCCCGCCGCGGCTCGATCGGTTTGTTCGAGGCCTGGGAAGGCCAGTGGGACCGCGTGCCGATTCTGCTGGTGGTCTCGGGCATGGGGACCTCGGAGGCCTCGATTTGTGCGCGCGAGACCCTGCGCCTGTTTGACGCTTGCGGTATTATTGATTTCGGCACCGCCGGCGCACTCAGCGAAACGTCGGCCATCGGCAAAATTGCCGTCATCCGCACTGCCGCCGCCTATCAGCCGCCCTTGCTGCTCCCGCTCGTTGCGCAGACCGCGCCGGCGCCGCCCGTGCAGGAAGTCTCAAGCGACCCCGACTGGCTGCGGGTCGCACAGGAGAAACTCGACCTGCCCGCCGTGTATGTCGGCTGCGCCGACAAACCCGTCATGAGTGTCCACCTCGCGCGCCACCTCGCGGCCACCTACGGGTTCGACTGGGTGGACGTGGAAAGCCATGCGGTGCTCGAGGCTGCCGCGCGCCAAAATATCCGCGCCCTCGGTCTGCGCGTCGTCTCCGACCACTGCGGCACCAACGCACCCGAGCAATTCGCGCTGCACGCGCGGCGCGTGCTGGCCGATGCCGCCCGTATGCTGCAAAAATTGGTCGTGGTCCTGCACAAGGAACAGTTGCTGACTCCGCGCCCCGGTTAGTCGCTCTCTCCGCACACAGGGAAAACCACGCGTTCGCCGCCGAGGCAGGAAAGTCAACTCCGGCCGGCCTGATTCCATTGAGGCAAAGCCTCCTCGCACCCCAGACGCGCAGAAAGAGGTGTCGTACAGAGTGGGAGGCTGCTTTCCGCGCCTCACGGCTTTGGCGCGGCGCCGTCCAAGCCCAGCCAGCGCATGATCGCCATCATCGGACACCAGTTGGTGAACGCCGATTGCAAAAGATTCAGTCCGACAAAGGCCGTAAAGAGCAGCCACCAGGGCGAGACCAACCACCCCAGCGCGAGGCTGAGCAAAACGAAGAAGCCCGCGATTCCGCGTAGGATGCGTTCGATCAGCACCGAACTCTCTCTCCTTATCCTCGAATCCGCTGCAGCGTGCAATGGCAAAGCCGGCGCAGCTTACGTTTTCTTCTCCCGCTTCGGTTTGGCAGACGACGGCCACAGGGCCGATTCGACGTGAGCGGCCTTCATATAGCCTTCGATCTTTTTGACGACGTCCGGGTGCGCAGCGGCAACATCGTGGCTTTCCTTGATGTCGCTGCTCAAATCATACAGTTGCACTGCGCCTTCGAGGCCAAACCGCACGCCTTTCCAATTCCCTGTTCGGACGGCCTGAGCGAAACCATCGCCGGTGCGAAATTCCCAGTAGAAGTAGTCGCGCGGCGTTTGCCGCCCCGCATCGCCCAAAAGCGTCGGCGCCACCGACACGCCATCAATACCCGCGGGGCTTTCCGCGCCGGCAAGTTCGGCGGCTGTCGGCAGAAAGTCCCAGAAAGCCCAGGGCAGGTTGCTCACGGTGCCTGCTTCGATGCGGCCGGGCCAGCGGACCACCATCGGGACGCGAATGCCGCCTTCCCAGACGTTCGATTTGCGGCCGCGCAAACCGCCGCGGCTGTCGAACATCGCCCATTCCTCGCCGTCCCACGGCGCGCCGTTGTCGCTGCCGAAAAACACAAGCGTCTTTTCATCGAGTTTCAGTTCCTTCAGCAGCGCCATCACCTTGCCGACGTAGCTGTCCATCCGTGTGACCATAGCGGCATACGTTTTCTGGCGCCGTGTCCACGGCTTGTCGGTGTATGGATCGAGCGAGGGAACGTCATGTTTTTCATGAGGAATGGTGAAAGCAAGATAGATAAAAAAAGGCTTGTCCTGGCTCCGGCGGATAAAGTCCAGCGTCTCGTCGCAAAACAAGTCGTTGGAGTATTTGCCGCGACGGCCGTTTTGATTCTCCTCGATGACGACCTTCTCCTCGTTGCGCCACAAATAGTCGGTGTAATAGTCGTCGCAGTGGTTCTGATTCAGGTAGCCGAAGTAGTAGTCGAAGCCCTGGCGGTTGGGAATGCCGGTAGTACCGGGTTCGCCCAAGCCCCACTTTCCGATCAGGGCCGTCGCATAGCCGGCCTGCTTGAGGACTTCTGCGACGGTGACGTCTTCGGCGCGAAGCGGCACGCGGCCTTCGGGATTGTCCTTCGACGCAGCCAGCGACGAAGCGTTGCCGCGCACGGTCGCATGACCCGAATGCATACCCGTCATCAGGCAGCAGCGCGATGGGGCGCAGACCGGGCTTCCGGCATAGCAGTCGGTGAAACGCATGCCCTCAGCCGCGATGCGGTCAATATGAGGGGTAAGAATGTGCTTCTGGCCGTAACAGCCGAGATCGCAAATGCCAAGGTCGTCTGCGAGCATAAAAATGATATTGGGTTTTTGCGCTGTTCCGGCGGCACGGGCGGCAGACGACCGCGCCAATGCAGCAGCGCCGATCGCCGCAGCGGTCATGGTGTGCATAAATTCGCGTCGGGTTTGCATGATGCTCCTCCATGTGTTTTATGTCCTGCCTACTGGAAAATATTTGTAGCCTAACGCGGCCTCCTGCCACAACAAATACTGCAAAGCGGCAGCATGGCTGCCGCACTCCAAAAATTTTGCCCTGATCCTGAAAATCAAAATGCT
>JADFCW010000309.1 GCA_017161705.1 Candidatus Sumerlaeota bacterium
TCGGGTTGGTCACGCGCCAGCCGTAAAGGGAGGCGTTGTTCGCTGCCAGGCAGTAGCCTTCGATCCGCAGGGCAACGAACGGCACCGGGCAATCATCCGGCAAATCTGCCGAAAGGGTCCAGTCATCTCCAAAGGAAATCGTGACCGTGGCACCGGCGAAAGCGGGATCCACGTCGATGTCAATCGATTCGCCCACTTCGAGCAGCACCGACCCCGAGGGGCCGCCCGCCACTTCCCAGTCAAACGAAGCGGCGAAATCATTCAAGTTGACCACGCTAAAGCCCAGGCAGTAGACATCCAGCCCAAACGGATCGGTCAGCGGCACACAATTGCCGTCCTTATCAACCTTCATCCCTTCAGGAATTGCGGTCTGGATGCCGTCGAGATTCGGGCAGAGGTCTACCGGCGGTGTCACCGGGACACAATTGCCCGCTTCATCGAGTTCCATCCCGGCAGGAATTTCCGTCTGGATGCCATCGAGATTCGGGCACACATCGACCGGCGGAGGCGTGGTTCCCTGGACACGGTAATTGTCGCCCTTGTTGCCGACCTTGACCGAGTACTCGCCGTCATCGTCTGCCGCGACCGTATAGGCCGCGATGCAGAAATTGCCATCGGCGTCGGTCAGGACACTGCCCGAAGCCACGACGATATTCGGATCGGCGCTGGCGCCGCCCGGCTGGCCCTTGATTTGCCAGTCGTAGGAAGTATTTTCATCGAAGCCGCTGCCGTTGATGTAAACCACATCGCCAATGGCAAAGTGGTTGACATCCTGGCCGGCGTCGCCGCAGTCGCCGTTTGTCGTCCAGATAGCCCCGGCATTGCCGCCTTTCCCTGCCGCGACCGGCTCCACAGGGAGCATACCGATCACCAACGAGGCGAGCAGAAAAGCAGCAGCGAGGGCATAAGAAAAGTCCCTGACGGCCTTGAGAGAGAATGAGCGTTTCATAGAAGCATCTCCTGATATTTAGATAATATTTGCAGAAATAATAAGATAAACAGACTCCCCCGTCAACAACTCAGGTTATCCGCTTGTAACTTATCGATGGGAAGACGCTAGGCCGGGTTGGCCGCCAACTGGTAACCCACGCCGCGGTAATTGACGATCAGCGTGGGCGCAGCCGGATCCAGCTCGAGACTCTGGCGCAGGGCAAAAACCACCGTTTTGAGATGGCTGCGGTTCTTTGGGTTATCCTCCCCCCACAAACACCTGGTCAGTTCCTCATAAGGCACACTGCGCGGCGCCTGATTGGCCAGTACCATCAACAAATCGTACTCGCGCTGTTGCAGGCGAACTTCCCGGCCGCGGATGAAGACCTGCCGATTCGTATAATCGATGCGCAGATCGACTTCCGGAAAAACCTTGACATCCGGAATAGCGCTGCGATCCGTCTCGCGCAGGACCTTCTGGATCCGAGCAATCATCTCGGGGTTGTAGAAGGGTTTGGAGATATATTCTGCCATCCCCAGTTGCAAACTCTGGACGGCATTGTCTCGGTTAGCGCTGGCCGTGACCATGATGACAGGCGCTTGCGTGATGCCGCGCAAGAGATGGTACAATTCCCATCCATCCACATCGGGCATCATCAAATCCAACAGGATGACATCGGGCTTGACCTGCCTGCACTTTTCGAGCGCCATGAGGTGATCGCTGGCAGAAGCCACATCGAAGCCCCCTTTGCGCAAGATGATTTTGATCATGTCGAGATAGACAAGATCGTCATCAATAACAAGAACGCGCGGCCTTGCCCCAGAAGACGCTTGATCGAGATCGAGGCCAGGCAGCGCGGTATCCATGAGGATCAATCAGTAATGTATTATTATATGGGGCTTCCCTCAAATAGTCAATGAAAACGCCGTGCAAATCTACAGAGATCCTCTTTTATGGCACGCGCTGGTGTGGCGACTGCCGCCGGACGCGCGCCTTTCTCGACCGGCATGGCATCGCCTATCGCTGGATCGACATCGATCAAGACCCCGAGGCGGCCGCGCACGTCGAACGACTCAACCGAGGCTTCCGCAGCGTTCCCACCCTGATCTGGCCCGACGGCTCGATGCTGGTCGAGCCGTCCAATGCCCAACTGGCTGCAAAACTGGGCCTCGAAGAAACTTGATCAGGCCTGCCGGCGTCCCAGGCCCGACAAGTAACGAATCAACACAGCAGTCAACACGCCGAGCGAAAACAGGCCCGCCAGCGCCAAAACGACCAGGCGGAGATCCGTCGGCCGGTCGATCATAGCCGCCGGCGACGGAGACTGGATGTGCCGGCCGAGGCCGCGCACGAATTCGCGCCGGGCGGGGATTGGCCGCAGGACGCCAGACAACCGTTCCTCCAGCGTGTGCAGACTGGCCTTCGAGGCGTCAACGATTTTCTGCCCTATGCTCATGCGTCACTCTCCTGCCGGATAAGCCACCAGCCCCACCGTTCCCGGACCAAGATTGGCAGCAACCGCCACCGAAAGTTCGGTCAGGATCAATTCACGGATGTTGAAGAAGTTGGCCGCGCGTTCGGCCAGCGCCGCCCCTGCCCTCGGATCACGAGCGTGGACAGCCGCCACGTGCAGCGGCTGACGCCCAAAACGCTGGTTCAGCAACTCGAGCAGACGGTCAATGGCGCGGCTGCGCGTCCGCACCCTATCGGCCATCTCCAACAACCCTTCTCGCAGCACAATGATCGGTTTGACGTTTAGCAACGAAGCCAGAGCCGCCTGAAAGGCCCCCACCCGTCCGCTGAGACGGGCATAGTACAAATTGTCGAGCGTCAGGACGATGCTGACATTCCGGCGGATGAACTCCAGGCGTTCGAGGATCTTTTCCAGCCCGGCCCCGGCGCGCTCGAGCAGGCGCGCTTCGCGGCACATCATGCCGAGAGCCGCCGAACCCGCGCCCGAATCGAACGGGACGACCCGCAATTTGCCGGCCAGTTCACGGGCGGCGGTCGCCGCCGAATCGAACGTCCCCGACAGCCGGCTGGTCACGTGGAGGGAAAGGATGGTATCGCCGGCCCGGCCGATCCGCTCGTAGAGTTCCTTGAATTGAAAGGGCGCAGGCTGGGAAGTCTTGGGCACCTGGCCATTCTCATCGACCAGACGGTAGAAATCCTCGTTCGAGATATCCACGCCCTGCAAGTAGGTCTGTTCGCCAAAACGAATCGGGATGGGAACGATGTGAATCCCGTACTGCTCCTGCCATTCTGGCGGCATGTCCGCCGCGCCGTCGGTGACGATGTGTAACATCAAGTCTCTCCTTCCGAAAAATCGCCGCTTCCGATTTCGTCGCGCAGGGCCAGCAGGGTGCGGTGATAGAGACTCTTGACCGCCCCCTCGCTGCGGCCCATGATGGCGCCGATCTCGGCGTTCGAGAGATTTTCCACGAATTTCAAGATCAACAAATGCTGGCGTTCTGCCGGCAGCCTGCGGATCAGGCGCAAGAGGGCTTCGCGTTCCTGGCTGGCCATCAGGCTGACTTCGGGAGCATCGCCTTTGTGACGCAGGACCGGGGCGTCGGAGAGGGGAATCTCCTGTCGGCGGCTGCGGTCGCGGTGCCAGTTGGCCACCAGATTGTGGGCAATCCGATACAGCCAGGCCGAAAAAGGCAAGCCGCGGTCTGTATAACCCTGAATGTGGCGGAAAGCGCGATAGAACACCCGCGCCGTCAAATCCTCGGCCTCGTAGACGTTGCCGGTGCGATAATAGACATAGTTGAAGATGCGTTCCACGTATCGTTCGTACAGAACGCCAAACGCCTCCTGGTCGCCCTCGGAAGCCTTCTTCAGGACATCTCGCTCTACGTATTCTTGCACTGTCTGCGCCTTGCCGGAGGGCTGCAAAGGAGATAACCCTGGCAACCCGAAAAAGTTTCTAGGGAGTATATCATCGGTGATTACCCACAAGTATAGCGATTGAACAAGAGCTCTGCCAACTGTGGTAAAAATTTGTTACCACACAAACCTTACCCAGGAGGCAGAGCCATGGAGAATATACCACAAAGCGCCATATTGCCGCTTTCAGAAATTCTTGCCAAGTTGCCAGTTGCAGAGTTGGAGCAGAGTCTGAACGACTTTCTCATGCCGATCATGGAAACCCTTCCGGAAGAACGTCTGCGTAAAGTGGTACCGGATGTGGTGCGTGGGATCCTGGCGCAAGAAACGCCGGTGATTGCGGCGATGGCGCAGAGTACGCCCCGGCAGAAGAGGAGTTGTTGGGCGGGTGCAAAGCGTATCTATCGCTTTGTTTGGAACAAGCGGTTCAATCATCACCAATTGTTCAAGGGGGTGTATCGGATTGCCCAGCGGACTGTAGCGGCAGAAGATCCGGAATATCTGGTGATCGCCCTGGATCCGGTCAATCTTGAGAAGCCGTACACGAAGCAGTTGGAAGTGGTGAGCACGGTTCACAAGAGCACCCCACCGGATCTGAAAGGGGAAGCCCGTCTGACACGTGGTTATCCTGCCACGACCGCCACGGTGGTTAATACGATTGTTCCAGCGATCTCGTATCTGAACTGGTTCTCTTACAAGGCGTCCGATTTCGCCAGCGAGAACCGCGAGATACAACGCTCGATCCGCACCACCCGCTGGGTCTTTCCGGGCCGAAAACTACGTTTTGTGGGCGATTCTGGCCTGGATGATCAGAAAAACTTCGCTTTTTTGGGGATGGATGAGTTCATCATCGCCGCCAAACACATGGACCGGTTGGTAGAAGTCTATAACGGCCGGCTACACCGCTGGGAAACCGAACACCTCCAAGATCTGGTCGATTGCGTTCTCTGGCAAGCCACTTACCAGATCGCTTTCCATCATGCCGGGCGCACTACCCTGACCGACCTCAAAATCGGCTGGTTCCGCATCCGCCTGCCGAATACCCATCAGATCCTATGGGTCTTGGTGGCAGAAGACCAATTTCATCCCCATCCCCTTACCTTGCTCACCAACATTCCCCTCCGCAGCCTGGCGATCGCCCAGCAGGTCTACGCCGATTGGCGCCTGCGTAGCCGCATCGAACATGGCTATCGCTTTGACCAGGAACAGGGACTGGATGTCGAAGACCTGCGCGTCCGGACACTGGAGCGCATGCGCCGCATCTTCGCTCTGGTCCTCGTCGCAGCCCAGTTCGTCTTCTTCATCGCAAAACGCTGGCCGCCCACGGCTGTGCTTTGGCTCCGAAAACTCGGCGGCAAGCTGGGCTTCAAATCCGATCGGGATGGCCCTTACATTTTGCTCCGTGGCCTGGCTGCGCTTTTCCAATGTTTGGCTACGCTATCCTGGCTCTCGATCCAGCCTTTCCCGCATCACCTCTTCGGAGTCACCTGAAATGTGGGTAATCACCGACTATTTTTGCCCGTTTTTACGCCCCCAACCCGCCCTCTGCCCCCCTGCCGCTCGGCGGCTCTCTACCACCGGCCCCACTCTTGCCAATAGA
>JADFCW010000038.1 GCA_017161705.1 Candidatus Sumerlaeota bacterium
CAAAGCAGAATGCTTTTGCTTTGGACTGCGGCAGCCATGCTGCCGCTTTCCCCCGACAAGTTTCGGCGCACCCAACGTAGCCCGGAGCTCCAACCCGACACGGAATGTCTATTAAGATGCAGCCATTTCGGCTGGATCTTTTGGCGAAAGAATTTAAACAGGCGGTGCAGAGTCTTATTTTTCCGCGGCGGCTTTCCTGGCCGCTTTTTTGGCGGCGCGCGCACCTGCAGCGCGTTGCGTCTTCCACAGGGGCGGAACCATTTCCGCGTCCCATTTTTCAAACTCGGCCGCAAGTTCCTTCACTTTTTCCGGATGCTGCGGAGCCAGATTGTTGCTTTCGCCGATATCCTTGGACAGGTCGTACAGTTCGGTTTGGTTGCTTTCGCCCTCGATCCATTTCCAGTTGCCTTTGCGAACGGCGCGGCGGTCGCCCTGGCGCCAGACCAGCACCTCGTGGGGCGCGCCGGTTTTTTCATCGAGCAGATACGGCAACAGATTTACTCCGTCCATCGGGCGGTCGCGCGGAATGTCGCCTCCAGCGGCGGCCAGCGCGGTCGGGAGAATGTCCAGCGAGCTGACCAGTTCGCCGACGACCTGTCCGCCCTCGATCCGGCCTTTCCATTGCAGGGCAAACGGCACGCGGTGGCCGCCTTCATAGAGTTGCCCCTTGTAGCCGCGCAAGGGGGAGTTGGATGACGTGTTTGTGGGCGTCGGACCGCCGTTGTCACTGAGGAAAAACACGAGCGTATTGTCTTCGATAGCCGCCTCGCGTAGTTTGGCCAGCACCGCGCCGATGCCATCGTCGAGCGCACTGAGCATGGCGTTGTGAATCTGGCGATTTTTATCGGCGACATTTTTAAAGCGGTCGAGATATTTTTGCACAGCCTGCATCGGCGCATGGATGGCGTTGTAGGCGAGATACAGAAAGAACGGACCGCTTTTCTGTTTTTCGATGAAGGCGACAGCCTCGCGCGTGAAGGCCTCGGTGAGATACTCCTTTTCATCCACCGGCTCGGTGCCGCGCAGAATGAGATTGGCTGGATCGCGCTTCGGATCAAGATAGTCGTGTGCCCCGTGGAGGAAACCGAAGTATTCATCGAAGCCGCGCTCGAGCGGATGGAATTGCGGCTGCAGTCCCAGATGCCATTTGCCAACCATGCCGGTGGCATAGCCGGCCTTTTTCAACAGATCGGCCAGAGTGATTTGCGACAGCGGAAGGCCAAACTCCGGCTCCGCATTGTCGGGCGGCCCCGGGTTGAATTCGTGGCCGAAGCGTTGCTGGAAGCGGCCGGTCATCAGGCCCGCGCGCGTGGGGCTGCAGACGGGACAAGAGACGTGACCGTCGGTGAATTGCACGCCGTTGCGTGCGATCGAGTCCATATTCGGCGTCGGCACATCCTTCAAGCCCTGATAGCCCACGTCGCCGTAGCCCTGATCGTCCGTCAGAATGACGATGATATTGGGTTTGCGCGGGACGGGTGCGGCGAAAAGAGTACTGGTCTGCGCGGCCACTGCGCCGGCGGCTGCCATTTTGATAAGATCGCGCCTGCAAACGCCGGAAGTCACGCTGGCTTGTTTTTGCTGGGAGCTCATGGTTTCTATCCCTCTTGCGAGTGTTCACTGCTTTAAATGAGACGCCCCTGCCGCTCTGCGGTTTTGCCTTGATAGTTCCCTGTATAACAAAAAAGCGTTATGCTTGCCATGCCAGCCCGCCTTTGGTATATTCAAGATCATTGGACGCAAGGCGACAGCATGGCTGCCCCGCAGTCCAAAGCGCCTATCTAGCGCATTTTACCTGTGCTCTTGCGCGGCCAGAGATTCTCTCAGATTCTGAAATAACCGATACGGAACGCGCAGGTTGCCCCGACCGCGGCCCAACAGGACATCGGGCCGAATCGTGCCGTGAAAATCCGTGCCGCCTGTCGCCAGCAACCCGTGGCGCCGAGCCAGTTCCAGGTAAAATTGGATGTCCGCTTCCGTGAATTCGGAATAGTAGGCCTCGATTCCCGCCAGGCCGTCGCGCTTGAACTGCACCAGTGCCGCCTCGAACGCATCGGGCGACATTCTCATATAGGTCGGATGCGCCAGCACGGCCAAGCCGCCGGCATCGCGGATCAACTCGATGGCCACTTTAGGCGTCAGACGGTAGCGTTCGCAATAGGCCGGCCGGCCGCGCCCCAAAAAACGGTCGAAGGCTTCCTCGAAGGTAGCCACGACGCCTTTTTGTATCAGGGCTTTGGCCACGTGCGGCCGCCCAATGATGTTCTCGCCCGCGAACGCCTTGATCTCGTCCAGTTCGATTCGCACCCCCAGCATCTGGAGCTTGCGGATCATCCGTTCGTTGCGTTCATTGCGGCCTTTGACAATGTCGGCCAACGCCTTGCGCAGCGGCGCGTAATCTGCGCGAATGCCATAGCCAAGCAGATGGACCGTGCGCTTTTGGAATTCGAGGCTGATTTCGACGCCGGCAAGTGTTTCGATGCGGTGAAAGGCCCCGGCTGCCAGAAATTCTTCGAGGCCCGCGATGGTATCGTGGTCGGTCAGCGCGACAGCGGCCAGCCCGACACCTTTGGCCGCGGCGACCAGCTGCGAAGGCGTCAGCGAGCCGTCGGAAAATGTGCTGTGCGTGTGAAGATCAATCCATTTGCGGGCGGGGCGTTTGGGACGTGTGCAACGTGGTGGGGGCATGCTGAGTCCATAACGTTGAGGCTTTATGGAATTCCTATGATGTTCATTTACCGACCGACGCGGTTCCTTCGTGTCATAGCGGTTTGATCCTTACCAATTTCGAGCTGAGCCGCGTCCGGCTTTTTGTGATCCGGTCGTGAAGTTTTCTGAATTCATGTCCCGCTTTCCCCCTCGGCCATTCTTGCCAATTATGAACGTCTTCGACGATAGGATCGTGCCGGACTTTCGATTCCAGGGAGCACTTTTTCCAAGGGCAAATTATTAGCACGCCTTCTTCACAGCACCAATCTCTTTCCTTTACCCCCCTATCGTTTTCCTGCGGCCTTGATTCTTGACTTTTCCTTCGCGCTCCTTTTCAAACCGTTCTGATTGAAGCTTACACCACACACCGAAGGCGGTCAAAACAAAACGGATGGGGCGGAAAAGGCAAATGCTGGGAGCGGCCGGCATCATCAGCGCCGCCACGGCTGCCAGCCGCGTTCTCGGCGTGGTGCGCGACGCCCTGATAAATGCCCACCTCGGCGCCTCCAGCTACAACGACGTCTTCCGTATCGCCTCGACCATCCCCAACATCGCCCGCCGCGTCCTGGGCGAGGGGGCGCTGTCGGCCTTCATCGTGCCGGTCGTGGCCGACGTCCGCCGCCGGAAAGGCGAAGCCGCCGCCTGGCACACGGTGTATAACGCCTTCAACCTGTTTGCCGTGATTACGCTGGCCATGACCGTAATCGGCTGTATCTTTGCGGAACCGCTTTTCACGCTTTACAGCGGCGCGCGCTACTACGTCGAAGGCCAGAGCGAGCTGGCCCGACTGGGGGTTTCTCTGACCCGCGTGATGTTTCCCTCGTTGATGCTTCTGGCGCTGGTCGCGCTTCTGATGGGCGTCTGCCACACCCTCGGTCATTTTCTGATGCCGGCTCTCGGGTCGGCGCTCTTGAACATCGTGATGATTGCCGCAGCGCTGATATTTTTCCGGCTTGGCGACACGTCATTTCTGTACGTGCAGGCATGGGCCGTTGTCATCGGGATGACCGTGCGGCTGCTGGTTTTGTTTCCGCCGCTGATTCGGCGCGGGTTTCGCTGGAAGCCTGTTTTCCAGCCGCGCGAGGAAGGCTTCGTTACTCTCTCGTCGAAAATGCCTGCGGCCATGTATGCGACCGCCGTGGCGCAGATCAATATTGCCGTCTCCTATGGCCTGGCGGTTTGGCTGGACAAAGGCGGCGTGGCTTATCTTTACAACAGCCAGCACCTGATTCAGATGCCGCTGGCGTTGTTCGCCAGCGCCCTTTCGACCGTTCTGTTGCCGCAGCTGGCCCATGTCGTTCTGGAGGACGATCGCGCGGAGCTGCGCAATATCATGTCGTTTTCCTTTCGCGGCATTCTCCTGATTTTTATGCCCGCTACGATCGGTCTCATGGTTCTTGCCTCTCCGATTGTCCAACTTCTTTTCGAATACCGCAAATGGACTGCCGAGGCAACGGCGCAGACCGCGTCAGTGCTGGTCTGGTATAGCGCCGGCATGGTGCCCATTGCGGCCCAGCGCATTCTGATCCCGCTCTATTATGCGCAAAAAGACATGAGCACGCCGGTGAAATTCGGCGCCTGGACCATGCTAGCGAACATCCTTTTCAGTCTTGTGCTCATGTGGCCGTTGCGCTTTGCGGGTCTGGCTTTGGCCGGTTCTCTGGCCGCGGGGCTGAACACGTGGCTTCTATGGCGCGGACTGACCCCGCGCTTCGGGCGCGATTTTGCCGGCGATGTCGCCACCCCTGCGCTCAAATGCCTAGCCTGTGCTCTGGTGATGGGCGCGGTGTGCTGGGGCGGTTTTGCGGCCACCCGCCAGTGGCTGCATCCGCACGGCCCGGTCCTGCTGGCTCTCGCCATTCTGTTCTGGATCGCGGTCAGCATTGCGGTGTATATTCTGGCCGCTCGAATCGCCGGCCTCTGGGATCGCCGCATTATCGCCATGATGCTGAAACAAGGATAACCGGCCCTATGAACCTCTCGCTTGCCATTGCGCGCTGGCGCGTTTCGCTGAAGACCTTTCCCGCTCTACTGCGCGATGCCTTCAACTACATTCGTTTCCGCCGGATGATCTTTCACCGAAAAGATATCCTCGACCACGGCATCGCGCAGATCGAATGGGTCAATCCGCGTCAAGCCCTCGAACGCATCCACCACTACCGTTTTCCCGACACACCCTGGCCCGAACAGCAGTCGCTCGCCATCGAACTTGCTCCCGACTGCGACGGCCTCGAAACCATGCTCCTCGGCCTTATCTGCCGCATTTCCCACCCTTATGCTATTTTCGAGATCGGCACCTACGAAGGTCGTACCGCCAATGTCTTTGCCCTTCACTCGCCGCCTGAGTGCAAAATTTTCACGCTCGATTTGCCCCCGGACTTTTCCGGCCCTACCCGCTTTGCCATCGAACGGGGCGACCGGAAGTGGCTGTCGAAGGAAGGAACCGCCCTGGGGTGCCGGCTAGGCAAGCTCCCCTACAAGGCCGACAACCGCAAGATCGAGCAGCTGTTCGGCGATTCTGCGGCGTTCGACTACACGCCCTACCGCGGCCGCATGGACCTTGTCTTCGTGGACGGCGCGCATTCCTACGATTATGTGATGTCGGACGTGGAAAACGCCCTGACGCTTTTGACGCCCCGCGGCTTCATCCTCCTGCACGACTTCCTCACTCATGCCGGCGTCACTCTGGCAGCCATTGTATTGCGCCAGCGCCACGACGTTGTCCACATTGCGCAAACCTCATTTGCCGTCTTGTTTCCAAAACAACCTTGACAGTGCCCAATCTCTTTCAAAAGCATCCCCCTGGACCCCGGTGATCGCCGTGCCGGCACCGTCTGCCGCGTGTCGGGCAAGCGGCAAGGACATTGCCAATGATGGTTTCTCTTGAAACACCCCGAGAACAGATCACGCAACGGGTTCAACACTTTTTGGCCAACAAGGATTTTTACCTCTCCCCCATCTACAAGGAGACTGCCGCCCGCCAGGAGTTGATTGACCCCTTTTTCGCCGCTCTCGGCTGGGACATCCGCAATGAGCGCCGGGTTGCACCCCAATATCGGGAAGTGGTGACCGAGGAATCGCTCGAGGTCGAAGGCTACCGCAAGGTGCCGGACTACGTGTTTCGCGTCGGGCCGTCGCCCAAATTCTTCGTCGAGGCCAAAAAGCCGGCCGTCTCCATCGAGGACAACCCGGCGCCGGCCTACCAACTCCGCCGTTATGCCTGGACGGCCAAACTCCCTCTTTCCATATTGACCAATTTCCGCGAGTTCGCCGTCTATGACTGCCGGATTCGGCCCTATGACACCGACAAGACCTCGGCGGCGCGCATCCGCTACTACACCTGCGAACAATATGCCGACCGATGGGAGGAGATCGCCGGTCTTTTCTCGCGCGACGCCGTCTGGTCGGGGACCTTCGATCGCTTCGCCCACGCGGAAACCGGCAAGCGGGGCACAGGCACCGTGGACGAAGAGTTTCTCCGGGAAATCGAGTCGTGGCGCGACATTCTCGCCCGCAATATCGCCCTGCGCAATCCCGACCTTGCTGTCGAGGCACTCAACGTGGCCGTTCAGCGCACAGTGGACCGCCTGGTTTTCCTTCGCATCTGCGAGGATCGCGGGATCGAGGAATACGGGCAGTTGCAGGGTCTTCTCAGCCGCGAAGGCGTCTATAGGGCCTTGTGCGAGATTTTCTATCGCGCCGACCACCGCTACAATTCCGGCTTGTTTCACTTCCAGAAGGAGCCGGACCGGCAGGAACCGCCCGACGAGCTCACCCTGCGCCTTCATGTGGATGACAAGCCGCTAAAGGATATTATCCGCAATCTATACTTCCCTGCCTCGCCCTACGAATTCTCCGTCTTGCCCGCCGATGTTCTTGGGCAAGTCTATGAGCAATTCCTCGGCAAGGTTATTCGGTTGACGCCGGCCCATCAGACCAAAGTCGAGGATAAGCCCGAGGTGCGCAAGGCCGGCGGCGTGTATTATACCCCGACGTTCATTGTGGAATATATTGTGAAACACACGGTGGGCCAACTGCTCGAAGGAAAATCTCCTGGCGACATTGCCGGCGACCGCTCGCCGACTCGTTGCCTCCGCATTATGGATCCGGCGTGCGGGTCGGGGTCTTTTCTGCTGGGCGCTTACGAGTATCTGCTCACCTGGTATCGCGATTGGTATGTCAACGACGGTCCCGAAAAGTGGGCATCCGGCAAGACCGCCCGTTTGATTCGCCTCTACAACGGCGATTGGCGGCTGACTGTTTCTGAGCGCAAGCGAATTCTTCTGACGCACATTTTTGGCGTGGACATTGACCCTCAAGCCGTCGAGGTCTCCAAACTCTCGCTCCTGCTCAAAGTGCTGGAGGGCGAAAACGAGCGCTCGCTGGCTCATCAGATGGAACTCATTGGCGAGCGCGTCCTCCCCGATCTTGGCCGCAACATCCAATGCGGGAACAGCCTGATTGGGCCGGAATATTTCACCGAGCAGTTGGTCAACGACGGCGAGGAGCTGAAACGGATCAATCCGCTGGACTGGCCGGCGCGCTTCCCCGACGCCGTCGAAGCGGGCGGGTTCGATTGCGTCATCGGTAACCCGCCCTATGTGCGCCAGGAGCAACTGGGGGTGGTGAAAGAGTACCTCAGCCGACACTACCGCTCATTCAAGGCCACCGCCGACCTGTATGTCATGTTTGTGGAAAAAGGCCACAGGTTGCTTCGCCCAGGCGGCGTATTCGGGATGATTCTCTCGAACAAATGGCTGCGCGCCGCGTATGGAGCGCCGCTTCGGGCTTTCTTGCAGGAGCACGCTTCCATCGGGCAGGTAATAGACTTGGCCGGGTGGCCGGTTTTTTCCGGCGTTACCGTCCGTCCCATTATTCTCATCACGCGCGTCCCGGCGAAGCCCCGCCGCGCGCTGACGTATCTCCCGCCGCTGCCGATCGAAAAATTCCGCTCGATCGAGTCGGGAGACGACCTGGCCCAATTTGTCAGGAAAGAATCTGTCCGTCTTCCCCAGACCAGCCTGTCGCAGACAGGATGGTCCTTTGCCCCGCCGCTTCAAAAGCAGATTCTCGAACGGATGAAACGGAACGCCGTTCCGTTGAAAGAATATATTCACAGCCGACCTTACAGGGGACTGATAACAGGGCTCAACAAAGCCTTCCTTATAGACCGAAAGACGCGCGACCGTCTGGTCGCGCGGAACCGCCGCGCCGCCGAAATCATCAAACCGGTCCTCGCGGGGCGCGATGTTCGCCGCTTCTCCATTCGCTTCAACGAGCAATATCTCCTCTGGACGTACATCGGAGTGCCCATCAAAAGATATCCCGCCGTGCTGGCCCACCTCAAGCCGTTTCAATCCCTATTGTCCAAGCGTTGGGATCGCGGCAACACATGGTGGGAACTTCGTGCGTGCGATTACTACGAGCGATTCGAGAAACCCAAGATCATCTACCCGGATATCGCCACGACATGCCGCTTTGCTCTCGACCGCACCGGTTACTTTGGCGTCAACACGACGTATTTTCTTCCCACCGACGATTTGTGTCTGCTGGGCATCCTGAATTCGCGCCTGAGCAACTTCTACTTCGGGGCCACATGCGCGGGTCTCGAAGGCGACGGACAGGTCTATCTCCGTTTTTTCTCCCAATACGTCGAAGGCTTTCCTCTCCCGCCGCTGGATGCTGCATCGCCATCCGATCGCAAGCGGAAAGCGCGGCTGGTTCAGCTGGTCGAACAAATGATTGCTTTACAGGAACAATTGCAAACGGCAACGGAACCGCGCAGCCGCGAGCTGCTGCAGCGCCAGGCCGAGCATACCGACCGCGAGATAGATCGCGTGGTCTATGATCTTTACGGACTGACCGACGCTGAAATCGCCTTCGTCGAGCAGAGAAACCCCGTCGCCGAACTCATGTAGAATCCTGCCTTTCCCTGGTGCGTTGAATGGCAGGAAAAGCGCGTCTACAACAACCGCGACATTTCTGTCCCGGTCCGTTAGCGGCAAAAAGAAAAACCTCGCGCCGTTCGGGACAGGAGCGTCCCCCCGCCTCTATCGCCAAGTGAACCCTACTGCTTCGTTGGAATTTTGGCCTCGAACAACTCGCGCAAACTGTATTCGGTGTAAGGCAGCTCGCTGGCCGGTGTGGTACCGACAGCATTCGAGACCCACAAGCGGTCTTTCGTTGGCGCAAACAATGCCGCGTGGATGCACGACTTCATCGCCACGGGTCGCCGCATGAGGGCCAGAGCCGCTGGGCCGTCGAATTTCCCATACCCCATAATGGTTCGCGCCGCCAGCAACTGAAACCGTTCGTCGCCCGACATCAGCACCGTGTCGAGAATACCCGTCGGCACCGGCAGGTCGGGATGCGGCTCTCCCGGCTTGAGAACGAGAAACTTGTCGGGGCGTGTGGCCAGCCCGCGGGCGTCGGGAATCTTGGCGTCGGAAATGACATAATAGTACTCACAGGTTCGCGGCGTGTCGCGGAAGATCGCCACACCCTCGTCGAGCGTGTCGGCTTCCTCGAGACCCTTGCGCATCAAGAAAGCCATGGGCATGCCGTCCCACAGCCCCTCGCCGCCGCCGCCCATCTCGCCGAACGACACCTGCTTCTCGTTGGTACCGGTGACCGAGCCGATGAACCCCGTATAGCCGACATTGATAAAGGCGTGTTTGCCTTGCGGCCGCGCCACGATCAGCACCGCGTATTCGTGATAGCCGATCTCCATGGCATAGTCGAGGATGCGCCCGTGATACAGCGCTTTGTCCTTTGTGGCCCGGCCCCACAGAGCAAAACCGCTGCAATGAAACAACTCCGGGATCATATTGACTGTTGTGATTTGTTCGAGCGGGACACTCGATCCGGCTGCCAGCCCCCGCAACTCTTCGAGAATGTCGTTCGGAATATGGGGAAGGCATCGCTCATAAGCCTCGCGGATTTTCAGCAGCGCCGGTTTTTTAGGGTCCAGCAGAGCCTGCGCCGCGCCGATCGTGTAGAGCCGCGCGACCATTTGCTGAATTTGCGGCCGCAGCAGCACACCGTGTTGATAGCCCATCTCGTAGGGCGTTCCGGCCACATGCAGCACCAGATTGCCGGCCCGACGCTCGAGCCAGCCCTTGCCCTCGACCGCCACCAGCACCGGCTGGGTCGAATCGCTGCAGGCTGAACGAATTTCGACGGGAAGGCCGGCCTGCGGTTCGCCGCTCCATCCCGTTACGCTGACCAACCCCGTCAACGCCGCCAGAAAGACAACCACGACGTTCTGTTTTTTGCTGCCGCGCAACATCCATCGCTTGTTATCCCTTTTCATAGCCGACTCTCCTCTCGTTCCAGGAATTGCGCCGACGGCGTGTTTCACCCGAGCCGAGTCCCTCGCTCGTTTTCTCCTAGAAAAGATCCTCTCGGCTAAACCGATGTAGAATCAATTTTCCATTTGCCAAGTCAATATGAAGTTTGTCAAACATGCAGCGGCGTGTGTAGCAGCCCAGGTACATTGCAGGCCGGGGTTTAGCAGAAAGGATGCTTTGCCTGCGGATGTCGCGTGAACAGGGCAAGAGAAAGGTTATGGTTTATAAAGGAGCAAGTCCGTCATCATGGATGACGCTCGAATCCTGATTGTCGAAACGCGGGGCACGGCTGGACGAGACCTGAAAAACCGCCTTTCGGCTCTTGGCTATCAGGTCCTGCCTGCGGTCGCTTCGACCAGCCAGGCGCTCAAGAAGGTCGAATCGCTCCGGCCTGACGTTGTTCTGATCAGCCTTGCTTTGAAAGGCGCGCCCAGCCCCGTCGAGACAGGCCGCCAAATCCGCCAACGGTTCAACATCCCCGTCATCTATCTCGCTGCTCGCGCCGCAGGCAAGCTGCCGCATGTTCCCGACAAAGCCGACTCGTTCGAGGTAATCGGCAACCCGCCCGACGAAGGCGAACTGAAAGCCGCCCTTGCCATGGCCTTTCAGAAACGCGAAATGGAAGCGCAGCTGGAGCAAAGCGAACTGCGCTACCGCAGCATCTTTGAAAACCATTCGGTCGTCATGCTGCTGATAGACCCGCAGACCGCGGCGATTGTGGATGCCAACCCGGCCGCCTGCGCTTTCTATGGCTACGATCATGCACAGATCACCCGCATGAAAATCACCGACATCAACACACTCGCCAGCGACCGGGTTTTTGCCGAAATGCAACGCGCCCGATCCCGCCAGTGCGGTTTTTTTCAGTTCCGGCACCGCCTGGCCAGCGGCGAAATCCGGGAAGTCGAGGTTCATTCCAATCCCATCCCTGTCGGCGGGCGAACTTTGCTGTTTTCTATCATCCACGACGTAACAGACCGCCGCCGGATCGAGCAGGAACGCGAAACGCTGGCGCGCCTGTCTCTTCGTCTGGCGGAAGCATCTACGCCGCAAGGCGTTGCGACCGTTGTGCGCGAAGAAAGCCGGCAGATTTTCGGGTGGGACGCCTGCTATCTGGCTTTCCGGCGCGCCGACGAAAAAGTCTTTCACACCGCCATTTTTGTGGACACCTTGAATGGAGAACAAAAGGAATTCCGCATCCAGGACTGGCCGGAATCCGCCATTAGCGCGCCGGCCCGTCCTGTCCTCGAAGGCCGGCCTGTCCTCATCAACCGTCAATCGGGGAAAACCGACCCGCCTTTGAGTCCCTTTGGCTTTACGGAACGCCGCTCGGCCAGTCTGCTGTTTGCACCCATCCGCAGCGGCCCCAACGTTATCGGCATCCTCTCCGTTCAGTCTTATACCCCAAATCGCTACAATGCCGGCGATCTCGACCGGCTTCAGCACCTGGCCGACGCTGTGGCGCCCGCCCTCGAACGAGTGAACACCGAAGAAAAGTTCCAGGAGACCGTCAACCTTTGTCAGGCCATGATCCAGGCATCCCCGCTGCCGATTATCCGGCTCGATCCGAACGGTGTGGTGCAAGTGTGGAATCCGGCGGCCGAGCGCACGTTCGGGTGGACGGCCGAAGAGGTTCTTGGACGTCCGCTCCCGATTGTCCCCGCTGGAAAATGGGCGGAGGTCGAGGCATTTATCGAGGCCACCCGCCGAGGCGAACCTGTCCGCGCCGCCGAGATCCGCCTCACCCGCAAGGGCGGTTCGGAAGTGGACCTCATTCTCCGCACCGCCGCCTTGTGCGATGCTCATGGCAACTTTGTGGGATCCATGAGCATCCTTGAAGATATTACTGAGCGCAGGCAGATCGAAAAGGAAATCCGCGAAAGCCACGCGCAATTTCAGGAACTCTTTGACGATGCGCCCATCGGGTATCACGAGCTCGATGCCGAGGGGCGCATTGTCCGGATCAACCGCACGGAGTTGGACATGCTCGGCTATACCGCCGACGAGGTACTGGGCCGTCCCATCTGGGATTTTGTTGTCGAGTCCGAGGTGTCGCATCAGGCCTTCCGAAACAAGATCGCGGGAATTATGCCGCCCGGCCAGGGATTCGAACGTACGTTCCGCCGCAAAGACGGCTCGTTTTTCCCCGTGCTGGTCAGCGAAAAACTGCTTCGCGACTCCCGCGGGCGCATTGCGGGGCTCCGCGTGACCAACCTCGACATTACGGATCGCAAACGGGCCGAGGATGCGTTGCGCGATGCCCTATTGCGCTTCGAGTGGGTGATCGAGAGAACACCGCTTGTGGCCATCCAGGGCTTTGACCGCGACGGCGTCATCCAGCATTGGAACTCCGCTTCCGAGTCTCTCTACGGCTACTCGCGGGCAGAGGCAATCGGCAAGCGGATTCAGGACCTCGTTCTTCCGCCCGATGCTGTAAACGAGTTTGAAACCGAATTGGCCGACCTTTGGGCCGGCGGCCGCCGTCAACCGCCCCAGGAGTGGCGTGTCCGCAATCGCCACGGGCAAGAAAAATGGGTTTTCTCCACGATGTTCCCGGTCTATGAAGGCGGGCGCGTGGTGGAGGCCTTTTGCATGGATGTGGACGTGACCGAACGGCGGAAGGCAGAAGCGGCGCTGCGTTACCGGCTGGAGTTCGAGCGGATCGTCGGCGCGATCTCCGCCGATTTTGTCCAGCGCAATCTTGACAATCTCGACGACGGAATTTTGCAAGCCCTTCGAACCATCGGCGAATTTGCCGGTGCGGACCGAAGCTATTTGTTCCTACGGAACGAGGACGGCAAGACAATCTCCAACACGCATGAGTGGTGCGCCCCGGGCATCGCGCCCCAAATCCATCGGCTCCAGAACATTCCGCTGGACTCGCTTCCGTATTTCCGGGATCAAATCCTGCGGGATCAAGTCTTTCTGGTTCCGCGAGTGGCCGATTTGCCTCCCGAAGCGGCTGCGGAAAAACGCGAATTCGAACTGGAAGAGATCCGCTCCCTTGTTTGTTTGCCTCTATTTCTCCAGGATCGGCCCTACGGCTTCCTAGGTCTGGACGCCGTGCGCGCTGAAAGAACCTGGAGCAACGATACACTGGCCCTGCTCAAAATGGCCGGCGAGGTTTTTGTCAACGTGCTGGAACGAAAACGCGCGGAAACAGGTGCGCGCCACAGCCGCATGGTCGCCGAGGCTGTTGCCGAAGCCTCGCTGCGATATCTGGAAACCAACTCGGTCCGCACCATGGCCCAGGTCATGGTCGAGCGCGCCACGGAAATCACCGGCGCTCAGGCCGGCGTCGTGATTACCCTCGATCCCGACGATCACCCGCGCATCATCGCCGTCTCCAGCAAGACGTGGGATTTGATGAAAGGCAAAGTGTATGATGCCGCCCGCCGCGAAATCGAAGAAAAAGGCGAATATCGCCTGCCCCTCGGAAACAGTCTGGTCTCTGCTCCGCTCATCCGCGGCGTCAGCATCCTCACCAATGACCCACAGAAGCATCCGTTATGGGCCGGCGCCATGCCCGATTGGCATCCTCCGGTGGAGTCGTTCTTGGCGGCGCCGATGAAAATCGGCTCTAACGTCCTCGGCATGATTGCTTTGGCCAATCGCCCCGGCGGATTCTCCGAGGTTGAACTCCGCCTCCTCGAGACCTTTGCCAACACCGCCGCCCTTGCCATGCGCATGGCCCGCAGCGAAGAAGAACGCAGAACGGCCGAAGAACAACTTCGGCATGCCATGAAGATGGAAGCCATCGGACGCCTCGCCGGCGGGATCGCTCATGACTTCAATAATCTCCTCACTGCCATCATCGGCTATGCCGACATGGGCATCAACTCGGTTCATCCCGCCGAGCGCGTCCGCCGCTACTTTGAGGAAGTACTCCAGGCGGCTACTCGTGCCGCCGATCTGACTCACCAACTCCTGGCCTTCTCCCGCCGGCAACCGCTCGAACCCCGCGTGGTCAACCTGAACGACATCCTCTTGGACATGGGCAGCATGTTGCGCCGCCTGATCGGCGAAGATATCCACCTGGCGATTCATCCCGCTTCCGATCTTGGCGCCGTTCGAGTGGACCCGATCCAACTCGAAGAAGTCATCATCAATCTCGCTGTCAATGCACGCGATGCTATGCCCAATGGAGGGAAATTGACTCTCGAAACCGCCAATGTGGTTCTCGACGAAAACTACGTGGGCACCCACCATGTTGTCGTTCCCGGCGAGTACGTGCTTCTGGCCATCAGCGACACCGGGATCGGGATGACCGACGACGTGAAAGCTCATTTATTCGAGCCATTCTTTACGACCAAGCCGTTGGGCAAAGGCACGGGCCTGGGTCTGGCTACCACCTATGGTTTTGTGAAACAAAGCGGCGGGTATATTTGGGCCTATAGCGAGCCGGGCCAGGGCACCACATTCCGCATCTACCTGCCGCGTGTCTATGAAACTCCAACCGCGCTTCCCCAGCGCGATGAAAGCGGCTATCTGCCGCGCGGCAACGAAACGATTCTCCTCGTGGAAGACGAAGAGTCCGTCCGCACTCTCGCTGCGCATATCCTTCACGACCTTGGCTATTCCGTGTTCGAGGCGTCCAATGGCGAGGAAGCGATTCAGATTGCCCGGGAACTCGGCTCCCAGCCCATTCATTTGCTTCTGACCGATGTGGTCATGCCCCAGCGGGGCGGCAAGTCCCTCGCCCAGCACTTGCGAGCCGGCAACCCGCTGTTGAAAGTGCTGTTCATGTCCGGTTACTCCGAAGAAGGCGTCGTGGGTTTGGGCGCCACGGAACCCGGCACCGCATTCCTGCAAAAGCCTTTTACGCCGGGTGCTCTGGCGCGAAAGGTCCGCGAACTCCTCGACGCTCCTTTCGTGTAACCCCTCAACCAACAAAAGACCACATGTCTCCGCAGCCGACGGAAGGCAGCTACCGGGGGGAGATCGGAAGCCCCTGGGAGAAGATATGGCGGGGACGGGCAAAGTTGCGATCGAACACCACAACGTCGGCGTCTTTGCCCGCCTCGAGGCTCCCTTTGCGCCGCGAAAGACCCAGTAGCCGCGCCGGGTTCAGCGAGGCCATGGCCACCGCCTCGTGCACCGCCACACCGGTGTACCGGATGAAACGGGCAAGCCCTTGATTGAGAAGAATACGCGAACCGATGAGCGTTCGATCGTCCTGATAAAACACCCCGACACGGTCAGCGATCACCGCGCGGCCCATGTACGAATATTCGCCCGGGCGGTCGCCGGCGGAAACGACGGCATCGGTCATGAGGATGATGCGGTCGCGACGTTTGGCGCGGGCGACAAGCCGCAACAATTCGGGATGGACGTGCGCCCCGTCGGGATTGAGTTCGACCCAGACGTTGTCAGCATTCAGAGCAAAGGCGGCCAATCCGGGCGCGTGGTGGTCCAGACCCGACATCGCGTTGAACAAATGCGTGCAGCCGACTGCGACGCGGCCGATCGCCTTGCGTGCCTGTTCGGCGGTGGCCAGAGAATGGCCGACGCACGGCATGATGCCTAATCGGCGCATGGCGGACAGCAGGCGGTCGGCGCGGTCGAGTTCGGGGGCGAACGTCATTAGGCGGATCTTGCCGCGCGCCATCGTTTGCAGGCGGGAAAGATAGCGCAAATCCACAGGCCGGACATAGGACGGCTGGATGCCGCCGCGCTTTTCCGGATTGACAAACGGCCCCTCGACATAGATGCCCGGAATATGGCGCGACATTTCGGACCTTTCGATCAGGCGGGGCAGACCGGCGATCATTTCCTCGGAAGCCATCATTGTGGGAAGAAAGGTCAGCACGCCGTTGGCAACAAGGCGGCGCGCAACGGCGTCGAGGCTGGCGGGGTCGGGTGGGTCGAGGCTGAACCGGCCGGCCCCGTGGCAATGAATGTCAATCAGGCCGGGCGCCACATAACAGCCGGCAGCATTGATCTCCTGGAATCCGCGCGGGGTTCGGCGCCGCGGGCCGGCGTAGAGGATTTTTCCCCCCCGAAAGAGAACCGTGCCCTCCGGCACAGTTTTAGTGGTCAGGATGACGTCGCCGAATTGAATGCTATAGGACATGAGAGATGATGGGAGAAGAGCAATGCCCAGACCTGGGCGCAAGGGACGCCCTTCGATTGGCGTGGACGGCCGACCTAACCCCGATGGTTCTCCCCGTCCGGCGTGTCGTCATTTCAATAGACCTGATAGCCGCCGATGAATGAATAGTTGTCCGTTTCGTCCGTTTCGTTGATCATATCCTCGCGGTCCACAAAGCAGCCGATGGCCCATGCGCCCGGCGGCAGCGTATTGTAAATCAGGCGCGGGTAATCCTGCAAGCCGATGTATTGGCCCGGCGCGAGGCTGCTCACAGGAATAGAGTCGCAAACAAAGCGTTCGAGCGTCGGATACTGCTGGTCGCGGCTGGCCCAGAACTCGATCCAGAACGGCCCCGTAGGCTGACTGCCCGCGTTCATGACGACACCGGCCAGAGGAACGGTCTGGCCGCGCGCAATCACCTTGGTGGCGGCAAAAGCAAAGCCGAGCACCTGCACGTTGGCCAGGGATTGGGGACGAATCATCAAAAGGCGTTTGCCGGTAACCGCACGCCGGCCATATAGTCCTCCCGCGGGACGATTGGCCGTAACCACGACGGTGTAAGGGCCGTCGGAGATGGCATACAGCGAGCGGTCGAGATCGAGATGGAACGAAGCGCCTGCGGCCAGCGGGCCGATTTGAATGGAGTCGCACAGGAAGGTGTCGAGCGTGATGCCGCCGGTGCGCGAGCCCCAGAACTCGACCCAGAAAAGATCGGTCGCGGTCGCGCTGCGGTTGATAAAATCCACGTCAAAGGAAAGCAGATTGCCTGGCTGAAGTTCTGTCGGAGCGGCAGGAGAAAAATCGGCCAGTGTGATGTCAATGTCGGGCATTGCCGCGATTTCGAACGAGGGGAACTGATAGTTGTTGGTTTCATCGGTTTCATTGACCGTATCCAGACGGTCCACAAAAATACCTGTCGGGGCAGTAGTCGAAATGTTGGGATAGATGGCGCGGGGATAGGCGCCGAGATTGATTTGCCCGCCGGGGGCAAGGTTGGCGATGTAGATGGAATCGCAGATCATCCGCCGCAGGTCGGGATAAGGAAGCCCGGCGCCCGACGTCTGCCAGAACTCGATCCAGAAGGGGCCGCTGTTCTGCGTGCCGAGGTTGCGCACATAGCCGGAAAAGGTTGCCACCGAGCCGGAAAGCGGCGGGTTGGGCTGCACGCAGAAGTTGTCCACGGCCAAATCCACCTGCGTTTGCGGACGCAGGGTCAGAATGCGTTTTCCGGCGATGACGCGGCGGTTGTTCCCCTCGTCGTATTCGCCCACCTGGTTGGGACGGTCGGCCACCATGACAACAGTATAAGGCCCGTCGGGAACTGCATAAAGAGTGCGGGGGTTGTTGAATGTATATGTGCCCCAGACATCCAGCCCGGCAACAGCCTGCGAGTCGGCGATAAAGGCATCGAGCGTCAGGCCGCCCGTGCGCGAACCCCAGAACTCCAGCCAGAACGGATTGGCGGGTTGCCCCGGGTTTTCGATCGTACAGCTGAAGGTAATCGGATTGCCCGGCTGGAGGCGCGTCGGTGCAACCGGAGCGACATCGGCTTGCGAGACGCGCAAATCGGGCAAAGGCAGAGGCGTGGGTGTCGGCTGCGGCGGCGGCGTGGGTGTTGGAGTTGGCACCCCGGGGCCGGTCAGCGAGAGCGTGTAGGTTCCGCCATCGCCATCCTTGCCCCAGATAACGATGGTATAATTGCCGGATTCGGAAAGCGTTCGCGCGATGACGGCATTGGTGCCCGACGCATTGGCCACCAAACCATTCGGGCCGACAAGGTCCACACGAGAGTTGAGGCTGCCGGCAACCTGAATGGTAACCGGGTCGCCGGAGCGGCCGTAGAAGCGGTAGCCGTCCATATCGCCGTCGGGATTGATGTCAGCGGCGATGGTTTGGCCATAGACAATATCGCCGCCGTCGTTGGGATGGTCGGTCAAGATCAGAGAAAGGACAAACTTGGCCTGGCAGGCGCGGCAGAGAATTCCGCCGATGTAAAGTTTGTATTTGCCCGTGCTGGGCAGACGAACACAACGGAGAAACGCCATTTCTTTGTCCCTGTCCGAAACCGAGGAATCGTCGGGAGCGACCACCTCGACCGCGGGCTCGAACAAGTCCTCGTCGCTTTTTTCGAGGAAGAGAACATACATGTATTGGCCGGCGGTGCCGTCAAAATCATACCGCCGAACCGATTCGCCCAAGTCCCAGTTATCCTTGATGGTCTGGCCGGGCGAGATGGATTTGGCGTCAACCCGCATGGCCGGCGCCCCGAAAACCAACGACAAGGAAATAAACTTCCAGATCCCATGGCGACTGAGCAACATTGCAGCACACCTCCGCGGCCGGCTGACGCAAGGCCGTCTCCGCCTTTCCGCTTTTTCACCCGACAGACTTCTTTTGCCGAAAGAACGGAGCAAAATCATAATGCAGAGTTTCTTTTCAAAGGGTCCGAAAGTCAAGGCTTTTCGGGCGTCCGTTTTGATTTGCCTTTTCGCACGCTCCCGCTTTTTCTTGAAAGTGCTTTTGGCAGAGAAAATAATGCAAGGATAAGGTCCGAGCAAAAAACAAATTCGAGGGACGCGGTGCGACACGGCATTTTACTGATAGACAAACCCCAGGGCCCTACATCACACGACGTAGTAGAGATGGCCCGCCATGTCCTGGGAATCCGGCAGATCGGCCACATGGGGACACTCGATCCACTGGCCACAGGACTGCTGATTCTGGGCATCGGCGAGGGAACGAAACTGGCGCCGTTTCTGTCGGACCTCGACAAAACCTACTCCTGCACGGCGCGGCTGGGAGCGCGCTCGACCACCTATGACGCGATGGGCACGATCGAGCCGGCAGGCGACGCCGGGAACGTCGTGCTCGAGCAAATCGAGGCGGCTGCGGGGCGGTTTCGCGGGACCATCGAACAGAAGCCGCCGGTGTTTTCGGCGATCAAGAAGGCGGGCCGGCCGCTCTATGACTATGCGAGACGGGGCGAGGCGGTCGAGACTGCTCCGCGGCGCGTGCGGGTTTATACACTCGATGTGCTCGAATGGACTCCGCCCGATCTGTCGCTGCGATTGCACGTCAGCAGCGGAACGTATGTTCGTTCCATTGTTCATGATCTGGGCGAGGCGTTGGGCGTGGGGGCCTATGTGAGCCAGTTGCGGCGGACACAAGTTGGGCCTTTCCACGTGAGCGATGCAGCGGCGATTGCCGACGCGCAGGGATTTGGCGGCAACCTCGAAAAGGCATGGCGAACGCTCGCGCAGGCCCTCGACCACTGGACGCGCGTCCGCATTCCCGATAGGTTGGTTGCGCCGGTGAAAAACGGCGCGACGGTCAATGCCGCCGGATTGGAGGTTGAAGGCGAGGCCCTTCACCACGATCATCTCTACGCGCTTGTGGACGAGCAGGAACGGCTTCTTGCGGTGGCGCGGTGTCTGGTCAGCCGGGGCGACCCGTCGGTCGCAGGCGGCGGTGCCCAGCGCGGGGATTTGATCCTCAAGCCGGTGCGGGGGTTTCGTGAAGAATGAGCAGCGAAGCGGCGCAACGGCTGAAGTGGATGGGGCGGACAGAATGGATGGGATGGGCGGGGTGGACTAGGGGTACGGTTCTTGTGCTTTGTGTGCTGTTGGCTCCGTTTCTGGTTCCGACCGTTCAGCGAATTGCCGCGGGTCTGCGCTATCCTTTCGAGATGGACGGCGAGGAAGGATTTGTGCTGTGGCAGGCGCGGCAGTTGCGGCAAGGACGCAACATCTTCCGCCCGCTGGACAGGCCGCCATACGTTGCCGCAACGTATGGCCCGCTGTTTCCGCTGATCAATGCACCATTTGCCGGCGGCACGGCGCCGACGCTGTTTTGGGGGCGGCTGATCTGCGCGGTGTCTCTGGCGGCCGTCTGTCTGCTGATGGCAGCGATGGTGTGGCGGGAGACAAGGCAGCGGCCGGCCGCCCTGCTCGGACCGCTTCTTTTTCTCAACTCCTATGATGTGTATCAGTGGGCGCCGTTTTATCGCGTGGACTTTCCCGCGCTGGCTTTGGGCATGGCGGGATTGTGGCTGCTGGGAAGTCGCTCGCCCGTGTCGAACACTCGCTTTCGATGTGCGTGCGCGTGTTTTGTGGCGATGATTTATACGCGACAGGTGGAACTCGCGCCGTTCGTTGCGGCATGGATTTACTATCTGGTCGTGGATCGCCGGGCCGCGCGGCGTTTGCTGCGTAACGTTGTCGGCTGGGGATTAGGTATCGCGATCGCGCTGACAGTTCTGACGCGCGGGCAGTTTCTGGTTCACAATGTGTATTACAACGCCAATCCGTTCAGCGGGTGGCAGTTCAAGACGGTGGTGTTCGGGCGCAAGTTGGACGACGGACGTTTCATGCGCGGGCATTTTCTCCTTTTCCATGAATGGTTTCTGTGCGCACTGGGGGCAGCCTTGCTGGGGCTTGTGGCCGAGCGGCGGAAAGACAAAAGTAACCTGCACGGAGACCGTAAGAGCTGCTCCGAGGATTCCAATCCGTCTTCTTGCGACAGCCGCTGGCTATACGGCCTTTATGCGGCGATTGCAATGGCGGGGGTGTTGGGAGTGGGAAAGATCGGCGCGGCGACCAATTATCTGATCGAGCCGAAGGCAGCAGGTGCGCTTTTTCTCGCTGTGGTTTTGGGCAAATGGCTGCAACGGGACTGGCCGGCGTCGGCGGGGGCACGCGCACTGCCTTTTCTTGCGGCGACACTGTTTCTGTTCGCCCATACGGCGACATTTCTTGCCGCGTCGGTATTGTATGAACGATTGCACATATCTCTGGCCGCGGCTGGCCGCGATTCCCGCGCCCCGGTCCCTTCCCGTTACGTGCGGTTGCAGCAGTGGCTCGCGCAGCTGCCGCCGGTCCTTCTGGCCCCCTCGAACCGCAATCCATCGGCTGCCGATGTACTCAACACCGACCGGCTGGTCGAGACCCTGCGCGCAACCCCCGGGCCGGTGCTGTGCGAACACGCCGTTCCCGCCATGCGCGCTGGCAAGGACGTTTATATGCAGCCGTTCATCATGAAGGAGTTGGCCAAGGAGGGGAAATGGGATCAGACGGGCGTGGTCGAGGCGCTGCGGCGGGGCGAATTCAGCCGGATTGTAACCACTGAAGATATTTTCAAGGACCAGTTTTTTTTCCACTATACGGACGAGATGGTGGCGGCGATTCGCGGAAGCTATCGGTGGAGCGAAACCCTGAACGGACATGGGGGCCGGCCCGCGCTGTTCACCTTCCATGTGTATGAGCCGATGCGAACGGGCGAGCCGTGAAATCCTCTTGCATTTACCGAAGCTCGCAGCGCAAGGCATAGATGTAGGTCGGGCGGAGAAAAGGCGCGGCGTCCGTCCGAAAAGAATGGCGACCATTCGGCGTGTTGGAAATCGTGGAACAGGCAGGCTCGCAGACAACCAATAAGCATGCCGAAGTCGTTGCGTGGTTGCATCGCAACGGGAAAACCATCCTGTTGGCGCTGGATGCACTGCTGGTGCTGGCGTTTGTTTTTCTGGTCGCATCGTGGATGGTATTCAAAGTCCGGTCGGCTTCGCTTCTGACCATGGCCGACCAAATCGGATCGAGCGCGCGGGAGGAAAGGCCGGCGGACACCAAACGCACTGCGGTGGGAGCGGAAGCAGGAAATCCCCGGCAGGGATTGGCAAACGACTCCTCTGCTCAAACGACAACTTCGACATTATCCGACGCGGGCGGATTTGCAGAGCGCGCAAGGTCGGATCGCATGAGTCACGGCGGGGGCAGCGAAGACGCCAAACGCGCCGAACAGTTCGCCCGGCTCGAACGCCGTGCGCTATTTGGCGAGCCGCGGCTGTCTGTCCATATTCCACAAGTCGAGGCGATCTTCGGCGACGCGGCCATGTTGGACGGCCGATGGGTCGAGCGGGGCGGAAAGGCGGGCGAGTTCACGCTGGTGGACCTCAAACCCGACCGCGTGGTGGTGGCCGATGCCGACGGCGACACGCGCAGCCTTGTTATGACTGCTCCCGCGCAGGGGTTGGCGATGGTTCGTTCCTCCGACTTCGCTAGATTTTTTGAGCGAAAGGGCGGCGAAAGCAGTTTCGATAATCGCGGCAAATCGAAACCGTCGAAAAAAGAAAAATGGTCGAAAGAACAAGACGGCAGCTGGCCCGCCTCCGGCAAGCAGGCCAACAAGGAACAAAAGATTTTTGAAAAGCTCGCCCAAATAGCCGAGAGCGGATTGGACCCGGGGAAAAACCTGGTCAAAAAACTTTCGGCAAACGAGAATCCCCAGGACAGCCGCTCGAACGCCGACACAGGCGGGAAAAAGATCAAAGAGCCGCTGTCCGAAGGCGGAAACCGCGACGGCAAAAAAGGCTCGCACTCGCCGGGCGCGCCCAATCCGCCCAAAAAAGGGCAGTCGAAGAAATCCAAATTCCGCCGGTGAAACGTCGCGGGCACGTGTGGGTTGACCGTGTTATGCCGGGGCGGCACTTCTCGCGGCGGCTTTGGTCGCAAAGGCGGTTGCTCGCATTCCTTGTCCTGCCAAACGCATCTTTTTCCCATACCTCCAGGCGTTTTTTTCCTGCTGCACGACTTCGGAAAAGCAGCAGCATGGCTGCGCGCAGTCCAAAGATCCGGCCATCTCTTTGGTCAGGCAAACGCCGATAGCGCCAAGAAGCCCCGTATAGCCAACCATAGAGTTGCGAGAAATGCGTGTTAATTCTTGGATGCATGCCCGCGCACGTGCCCTTTCGTTCGCTGATTTCTATTTGGCAAAACCGACAAAATCATCCTTGCGTTATCCACCCCCGGTGGATCGCAGGCGTTTTATTTTGTATTTGCAAGATGCATTCGCGGCTGTTGGACTTCGACGGGAGAGGGATTTGCTCATGCCGGCTAGTCAATCCAAAGACCAAAAACCAAACACCAAAATCCTCGCATCCATCCGCCACCTCGCATTGGACATGGATGGGACGCTGTACCGCGGGGCGACGCTGTTTGACTTCACACGCCCTTTTCTGGCGCAAATGGACGCCGTCGGAATCGGTTACACCTTTCTCACCAACAACTCATCCAGGAGCGTCGGCGATTATCTGGCTCATTTGCACCGGCTGGGCATCCCCGCGCGCGCCGACCAAATCCGCACCTCGATGCACTGTACCGTGGACTACCTGCGAAAGTCGCTGCCGGATGTGCGGCGACTGTATATCCTCGGCACGCCGAGCCTTCGCAGGGAATTCGCCGAAGCGGGATTCGAGGACGTCGGCGATGACGGCGAGCCTGAGGCAGTGGTCGTCGGTTTTGATACAGGTTTGGTTTTTTCGCGGCTGTGCAAGGCCGCGTGGTGGATCAAACACGGCAAGCCGTTCCTTGCAACCCATCCGGACAATGTTTGTCCAACTGACCAACCGACAGTGCTGGTGGACTGCGGCTCTGTGTGTGCGTGTCTGGAGCGGGCGACAGGACGCGCCCCTGACGCCGTGCTGGGGAAACCCGATCCCTGGATGCTGCGCGGAATTCTCGACCGGCACGGACTAGCGCCTCAGGAGCTGGCTATGGTCGGCGACCGGCTCTATACGGACATGGCCATGGCGCGACGGGCAGGGGCGATCGGCGTGCTGGTATTGACGGGCGAGGCAACGGCCGAGCAGGCTGCGCGCTGCCCCTCGCCGCCGGACCTGGTTGTGCCGAGTTTGAAGCAACTGGGGGAAATGTTCGGAGAGATCCAGCGGACAACGGACAATTCAGCATGAAAGAACCAGGGCCCAGCGCCGTGTTGTCCGCTCTATCCTCCCGTCCATTCTGTCTGCAATGTCTGTCTTTGAGTAGCGCATGATCGGTCAACGGCAAGAGACTTTTTGTGCGATAGCCGGGCAGCCCCTCGATGTGTTGATCGTCGGCGGCGGCATCGTCGGCGCGGGCGTGGCGCGCGACGCCGCCCTGCGCGGCCTGCGAACCGCCCTGGTGGAACAATACGATTTCGCCTCCGGCACAAGCAGCCGTTCGACCCGCCTGCTTCACGGCGGACTTCGCTATCTTGCGCAAGGACGGCTAAGGCAGGTCCGCCAGGCAAGCGTGGAAAAAAGCATTGTCCAGCGCATCGCGCCACATCTGGCGGCACCGCTGCCGTTTGTGTTTCCAACCTATCGCACAGCGCCATGGGGGCGCTGGGCGCTGTGGAAACTGCGCATCGGCGTCAAGATCTATGATCGGCTGGGCAGCGGGCAAAACTTCGGGCCGTCATCGTCCCTGGATGCCGCGAGTTTGCAAGCCCTCTTGCCGGGTATTCGCAGCGGCAAACTTACCGGCGCGGTTCGGTATTTTGACGGCTTCACCAACGACGCTCGGCTGGTGCTCGATACACTTCGGTCGGCTGCGCAACACGGCGTTTTGCTGCTCAACTACTGCAAGATGAAAGATGCCGATCGCGGCGGCGGCTTGTGGATGTGCCAGCTCGAGGACCATCTCAGCGGCAGCACATGGGAAGTTGCCGCCCGGACCGTCGTCAATGCCGCAGGCCCATGGGCGCCGCAACTGCGCCACAGCGCCGTGCGGCTTCGCCTGACCAAAGGCGTGCATCTGGTAATTGATCGCGCGCGGCTGCCCGTTCCCGAGGCGGTTGTCTTGGCGGAAGGCGCGCGAATTCTATTTGCCATTCCCTGGGGCAAGCGCGTCATTCTCGGCACGACCGATACCGATTACAACGGCGTGATCGAGGACGTTCGCACGGACTCGAGCGACATAGGGTACATTCTCGATGTCATCAACGCAGCGTTTCCCGATGCTCGACTGGCCGACAGCGACATCCTCGGCAATTGGGCCGGCGTGCGGCCTCTGGTGGCCGACTCGCGCGGCAGACCGTCGGACATTTCGCGCTCGCACGAAATCCGCGAGCCGCACCCCGGCTGGTTCGACGTCGTCGGCGGCAAATTGACCACATATCGCCTGATGGCCGAGCAGACCGTGGACCGGGTCGTGCGCCGTTTGCATCGGCCGACGGTCCCCTCCACAACCGCCCGGCAGGTGCTCGTTCCGGCTGATGAAACGGCGGGGGTTAGCGGAATTTTGCCGCCGCCGTTGTCCCGCGAAGCTGTCGCGCACTATTGCCGAAACGAATGGGCCGTGCACCTGGACGACGTAATGATCCGCCGCACCAGTTGGCACTACTATCTACCCGACGCAGCGCAGATGGCACATTCCGTCGCGCAGTGGATGGCCGAAATCCTTGACTGGACCGAACAGCGTCGAACAGAAGAGGTGGAACGGTATTTGGCCTTCGGCAGTCGAAAACCGTAAGGATCGAGTTCCGATGCTGAAATCCATCCGCAATTTTTTTACCCCGGCGCCGCATCTACCGCGCCTGCCGGACGATGAGGTCCGACGGCTTTATCCGCGCTACCGCATCCAAGTGCTCGAAGCGACATTTCTTGGATATGCGATGTTCTATCTGGTGCGCAACAACATGTCGCCGGTCGTCAAAGACATGGAGGCTGCATTGCAGTATACACGGGCGCAAATGGGCGACATCGCGGCCATGACGGCGCTGAGCTACGGCCTGGGCAAGTTTGTCATGGGGGCGCTGTCCGACCGCAGCAATCCGCGGGTCTTCATGGCATGCGGGCTATTGGCCACAGCGCTGTGCAATTTTGCCTTCGGCGCGGCCACTGAGTATCCCATTCATCTGGCCCTGTGGACGCTGAATGGTTTCGTTCAGGGGATGGGCTGGCCGCCCTGCGGACGTGTGATGGGACATTGGTTCAGCGAGCGGGAGAGAGGGCTGACGTTCAGCATCTGGAATACGTCGCACAACCTCGGCGGGGGAATCGCCGGCTACGTGGCGGGTTGGGCGGCGGCGCATGGCGGCGGCTGGCAATGGGCGTTTTTCCTTCCCGGCGTGCTAGCGGCCGCGGGCGCCGGATATTTGTTCTGGAGGCTGCGCGATACGCCGCAATCGGTCGGTTTGCCGCCGATTGAGGAGTATAATCAAGACTATCCGGAGCGCCGCGCTACGGACGGCGACCTCGAGCGGGAACTCACCACGCGCGAACTGCTCTTTCAATATGTGCTGGTCAACAAATGGGTTTGGCTCCTGGCGTTTGCCAATTTCTTCGCCTATATCGCGCGCTACAGCATGCTCGATTGGGGACCAACCTACTTGCGCGAGATCAAAGGCGCGACAGTGACGCAGGGGGGGCTGGCCGTGCTGGTTATCGAGTTTGGCGGGATTCCTTCGACAATCTTGTTCGGATGGGTATCGGACCTGGTCGGCGGACGCCGCGGCATGGTCGCCACACTGTGCATGGTTCCCATCCTGGCAGCCTTTATGACGATCCTCCTAACCCCTGCAGGCCATTTGTGGTTGGATATGTGGATGCTGGCCATTGTCGGGTGTTTTGTCTATCCGGTGATTAATTTTATCGTGATCATTGCTCTCGATCTTGTGGGCAAGAAAGCCATCGGAACGGCGGCCGGTTTCATCGGCCTGTTCGGCTATCTGGGCCGCGCGACTCACAATAAATACTCGGGCGAAATGCTCCACTACCTGACCGGAGTTTCCGGGATTCATACCGCCTGGATCGTAGTGATTGCCGCCTTTCTGGCCTGTTCGGCACTGACCCTTGTTCTGCTGGCCTTCACGTGGCGCCTCAAGCCGCGAGCCTAAATCAACAAAAGGAAAATTTCGTTTTTGCCTTGACGACTCAGAGGCGATCGGCCATATTCAACATGCGCATTCGGGCCAAGATGCGCCAAATCAACAGTCCAAGGATGGGCATCAATGGCCTGCGCGGAACTTCCGTAGGAGGGGGCGCAGCCATGAAGCGCTTCGTGGAAAGACGGTCCGGCCGGGATCGGCGGGACTGGGACATGTTTTTCTTCCCGAACCGGCGCTCGGGACAAGAAAGACGCAGCGGCAAGGATCGCCGGCAAAGGCTCGAGCCGCCGATAACAGGACAAGAACGGCGCAAAACGATATCCGTGGAAACCCCCACGCCGCCGCCGCAACCGGTTCGCACCCCGGCCGCGTTGGAGAAGCAGTATTACACAACGGCAGAGGTCGCCGAACTGACAGGGCTGTCGCAGACGACCTTGCTCTTATGGATTCGCAACAAGCTAATTGACGGCTCGCGGATCAAGCGGTCGGTCGAGGGCAAGCGGTTGTGGTCGCGCGAAGACATCGCCGAAGTCGAACGCGTGAAGGCTCGCAACGGCTGGGCACGTTGAGAGGCTTTGACCTCACACTCCCACAGTCCCCACGCTCAAGGGGGCGAATTATTTCCCACACTCGATATCCAACAGCCAACCGTCATCGAGATCATTCCAGAAGAACCTCACGCAAAAACGCCGAGCCAGTGCATCTTGTTATTCCTCGCGCGCTCTCGAGTCGAATCTGATGGACACAGCTCGCAGTTCAAACGGTTAGATTCCTTCGTTTATAGATCCAGCCAAAGAGCAAGCATCTTTGTGCATCCCATGTGAGGTTATGGCCAGAGGCTGCGTTCGGTGTCTCGAATCTTGACATGCGAAAGCGGCAGCCATGCTGCCGCTTTGTAGTATTGACACATCGCACGACAAACTATGGCTCTGGCTTTTCCGGCCGCCTGAGAATCTTTCAGCTTGAGATCCAGCCATGTTGCGAGGATCTTTTTAGTTGCGGCAGGAGGCCGCGCTGGTTCCGTGGGATGGAACTCCCCTCGTAGGGTTGTTTTCATACTTCGTTGCAAGGGGGCTGCTGATAATCATGTCAGTACTGCGCAAGGATCCGGTCAGCAACGGATGGGTGATTCTGGCAGAGGAACGTCGCGCGTGGCAGTCGGATTTTATCCTCCAGCCGGTTGTTCGCCAACCCGGCGACAACTGTCCGTTCTGCGGCGGCAGAGAGTCTGAAACTCCGCCCGAGATCACTGCCTTTCGTCCCCCCGGCTCGCTGCCCGACACTCCGGGATGGTCTGTCCGTACCATTCCGAACAAGTATGCCGCCCTGCATATTGAAGGCTCGCTCGACCGCCGCGGCGAGGGGATGTTCGACCAGATGAACGGGATCGGCGCCCACGAAATCATTGTTGAAATGCCCGAACATGATGGACACATGGCCTATTATTCCCGCCACAAAATGGAAGAAGTTCTCGCCATGTATATTGCCCGATACCGCGACTTGCTCAACGACCCGCGTATGCGTTATATCCAGATTTTCCGCAACTATGGCACGGGTGCGGGCGCATCGCTCGACCATCCCCACTCGCAATTGATCGCATTGCCGATTACCCCCCGCTGGGTGAAAGAGGAACTGATGAGCGCGCTGAATTACTATCGCCTCAAAGAGCGCTGCCTGTTCTGCGACATTGTCGCACAGGAAACGCGCGATCGGCGGCGCGTCGTGTTCGAAAACGACGGCTTTGTCTCCATCGAGCCGTTTGCCTCGAAATTCCCGTTTGAAACCTGGCTGTTTCCCAAGGAGCATCTCCACGATTTTTCGATGACGTCCGAAGACCAACTCGACGATCTGGCGCAGGCTTTGCAGCGCACGCTTCTGGCCATTTCCCAATGCCTGAACGATCCCCCGCTGAACTTTATTATTCACTCGGCGCCGCGTCTGGCCGACTATGATCTGCGCCGCGTTCCCGACGTCACGATCGAGCAGGACTATCACTGGCACATCGAGATTTTCCCCCGCGTCACGCGCATTGCTGGCTTCGAGTGGGGAACCGGTTTTTATATCAACCCGCTTTCGCCCGAAAAAGCAGCCGAGGAACTTCGCCGCGCCTTTGATGCCTACTCTTCCCAGATTCTCAGGGCAGGCCCCTCGGCCGCCAAACCGTCTCCGCCCCAACAGGGTCTAACGGAGTGAACGGGCGGCGGATACCCCAACCGCCGCGGCCGCAAGTCTTTCCGGCTGTCTCCGGCAATGGCAGCGTAAAGGAGGCTTTTCTTGATCGCCCAACAATCCCGTGTGCAGCCATGGACGCTTTCCCGCGGCTATCGCCGCTGGGGTTGTCTGGTTGCCGCCGCTTTTCTGATCGCTGTTACTGTTGGCGGCCTGGGTCTGCTGGTCTGGGTGGTCAGACCCCGCCCTCCGATCCACGCGCTCCATCTCATCGGCAATGATGTAGACGGTTTGGCCGTTTTGGAATTGCACCGCACGTCGCTGCGCATCCAGCGCTTTGTCGAAACCCTGCTCCGTCCTTATTCCTACGAAGTTCAATCGCGCCCGGAGGATTTGGGCCGCGAAATTTCCCAGCTGCTCGATGTGATGACCTATCGCCGCGCCTACGGACTGTGGCGCTATGATCCGGCCGGCCAACGCGAACAGTGGGCATGGGTGGTCCCGCTCAAGCGCCTGGGCGATCCGCTCAAGGTGCTGGTGCGCGAGATGGCCGGGCGCGAGGTCGCCCGCGATCTGGCAGTCGAAACCTCCGGCGGCATCCTCGTTGTCTTCGGCAAGGCCAAAGGGCCGTATTGCGCAATCGGCCAGCGAGCCGCGGTAGTGGCAGGCGACCGTCCGTGGCTCGAAACGGTTCTGGCCCGTATTGAAAACCCAGCACCCCGGACTCCGCGTGCCGTCCGTCTTTATGAAAGTCTTCCGGCCGCTGGCAAACATTGCATCGTTCGCGCCTTTGTGCTTGCCACGCCGCAGCGCTGGCAGGGCTGGGTCCGTTTTCCCGACAACCTGCCCGCATCGCTTCGATTTCTGGCCGAACTTCGCCGCCGCATCGAGGCCGGCGGCGTTCCGCCCGGCCAGGTGGAGTCGCTGGCCTTTACCGCCACCGTCCAGCCGCGCCAGCAAATCCGCTGTGAGATGGCGATTGCCTGCCGCGATACCAGCGCCTCGACGGCTTTGGCCCGATGCCTGGCCGCGCAATGGCGCGCCATTCAAAGCCAACTGAGGGAATACGATTTGGTTGCCGACGAGGTCGTTGCCACGGTCGGCGCGTCTGTGGAATTCGGCTGGACCACGCCGCGCCTGGAACAAATGCTGGGACTGGCTCCGATGGAGGTGCCGTCGAGCCGGTAAAGCGCCTGCGGGAAACTCAACCGGCTTTGGTCGGGTAAGAACTTCTCTTGCCGCGCACGCAGGCAAGAAAGGCATAAATTTTTTCCATGAATACAGGGATGGAGGGACGCCGTCCGCGGTTTCGCAAGGAGCGGCGTCCCCGCCGTCCGGTTATGGTCGGGTTGGAACCCGACCCTCCCGCAAAAGACATCAATGAGAGCATAAACCTGTTGGCTTTTACCCCTCGCAATGACAGGGGTGGTTTGCCTGTCATCCGATTCATGCTTGGTAATGTGTTGTTGTTGGCAAGTTGGGCAAAAAGTGTCAGGAAGAAGCAACGGCCGCCTCTGCGTATTCATACGGGATCGTCCAGCGTAAGTTTCTTATAAACAATCATTCATAATTTAGGAGAAACGCAGATCCTCTCTTTCGCACGGCTATTGCTCTCAAGACTGGCAGCCGGGATTCGAGATTCCGATCGGCGTGTTACCAGTCCAAACGGGGGGTGTGAGCGTGTTGCGCGTGAGAAAGAGCGGGAGAAAAACTCTGCCGGCGTTGGCAGTATTGTTTGTATTCAGCATTCCTGCGGCACAGGCCGCCAACGAAGCAGCAATCAATTCCGGCGACACGGCTTTCCTACTGGTGTCGGCTGCACTGGTCATGCTGATGACGCCGGGCCTGGCGCTGTTCTACGGCGGCATGGTGCGACGAAAAAACGTTCTGGCGACGATCATGCATAGTTTCACAGCCATCGCCATCATCAGTTTGCAATGGGTGCTGTGGGGCTACAGTCTGGCGTTTGGTCCAGACATCCGAGGACTGATCGGCTCGCTGGCCTGGGTCGGATTGCACGAGGTCGGCACGGCACCGTATCCAACCTATTCGGCAACAGTTCCGCATCAGGTTTTTATGATTTATCAGTGCATGTTTGCGATCATCACGCCGGCGCTTATCTCCGGCGCCATGGCCGAGCGAATGAACTTCAAAGCCTATCTGCTGTTCATGCTGCTCTGGGCCACGTTTGTTTACGATCCCGTGGCGCATTGGGTCTGGGGCGACGGCGGCTGGTTGAAGAAACTGGGTGCGCTGGATTTTGCCGGCGGCACGGTGGTCCACTTGATCTCTGGCGTCACGGCGCTGACCGCCGCCCTGATGCTGGGGCGCCGCAGCGGTTGGCCGCGCGAAGCCATCATGCCGCACAATCTGCCCTTCACGGTTCTGGGCGCCGGCATTCTGTGGTTCGGGTGGTTTGGCTTCAACGCTGGAAGCGCGCTGGCCGCCGGAGAACTCAGTGCAACCGCATTCGTGGCCACCCACACCGCCGCGGCCGCCGCCGCTCTGACCTGGATGCTGCTCGACTGGGCGGGCTTCGGCAAACCTACCGCCCTGGGGACCGCCTCGGGCGCCGTGGCCGGCTTGGTGGCGATTACGCCGGCCGCTGGATTTGTCACGCCTCTTTCGGCGATTCTTATCGGCTGCGCGGGCGGCGCCGCCTGCCGCCAGGTTGTGGTCTGGCGCACGCGCCGGGGGATAGACGACTCGCTTGACGCCTTCGGGGTTCACGGCGTCGGCGGTATGACGGGCGCGCTGCTGACGGGTGTGTTCGCCAGTGTCGGGGCGTCGGGCCTGATTGCGGGCAATGTCTGGCAGGCGGTCATTCAACTGGTCGGCGTAGTCGCAACCGCGGCCTACGCCCTTGGCGTCAGTTTTATCATCCTCAAAGCGCTCGATGCCACGGTTGGATTGCGGGTCAGCGAGCGGGAAGAAATGGAAGGACTTGATCTTTCGCAGCACGGCGAAGCTGGATACACGGACTGACGCCCGTCGGTCCGGTCGAATTGATCCGAGCGCCAGAAACTGCCACCGTGGAAAGGAGATGCCTCCCCATGAAACTGCTCCGATGCATCATACAACCCTACAAGCTGGACGATCTTCGTGCAGCTCTTGAAACGTTCGGCGTCAAGGGGATGACGATTCACGAGGTCAAGGGCCACGGCCGTCAGAAAGGGCACACGGAAGTCTATCGCGGAAGCGAATACCATGTCTCGTTCATGCCCAAGACCATGATCGAAATCGCCGTGCCCGACGAGCAGGCCGAGCCGGTGATCTCCAAGATCATCGAGACCGTAAGAACCGGCCGGATCGGCGACGGAAAGATCTTTGTCTCGACACTGGACGATGCAATCCGTATCCGGACCGGCGAACGCGGTCCCGATGCGCTTTAGCCCGCCGTTCTCTTTCCGGCGCTGTTGGGCTTGCCCGAGGGCAAGCCGTTTCATTCAAGCCGAGGTGTGCCAGGCGGAAGCGGCAACGGGGTCGCTTCCGCTGTTTTTTTTCGGGCGCGCCGCAAGAAACCGCAACGCCCCGCTTGACGCGTATACGTTAGCCGCTATACATATCCACCCATGGATGCCGGAAATTGTTCCGGCAGGTTTTCGGCTACTCTGCGAAGCGCTTTTATTTCATGCTCACTCCCCCTGGTTCAAATTCTCTTCCTCCTTCCCCGCCCCACCCGATGGTGCCGAAATACTCCGATTTGCTGGTGCTCGTTCCGGCTCGGGACAATCACCAGTTGCTGATCGAACAAATCCCGCCGTGGGCTTGCGCGTGGATCGGGATGACGCCGCGCGAGATGGAGGGTGAACCGATCCAGCGCTTTTCCGGCGAGATCATGGAAGCCTTGGCCTCGGTCGGCGAAGATGTCCTGAAAGAGGGGCATGCGGTCGAGGACTACTGTGTGGAGTTCCAGGATGCCGAGGGCCGGGCGCGCGCCGTCCTGATCTCGGCCAAACGCGTGGACAATCACCGTGCCGCTGCGTCCGGGCGCCTTGCTGGCAAAGTCGCCGAGGCGGCTCCGGCTGTGTTCATTCATTTGCAAGACATAAGCGAGCCCGTGCGTTTGCGCCGGCGCGCCGCCGGCCTCGGGGCGTTTCACGGGTTGATCGGCCGCAGCAAGAAACTGCTCGAGGTGTTCTACAAAATCGAGGTCTATGGCCCGACCGAGGCGCCGGTAGTCATTTCGGGCGAAACCGGAACCGGCAAGGAGCTGGTGGCGCTTGCGCTGCATCGGCAGAGCCCGCGTCGCGCCATGCCCTTTGTGGCGGTCAACTGCACGGCGCTCTCGGAAGACCTGTTCGAGTCGGAACTGTTCGGCCACGAGCGTGGGGCTTTTACCGGCGCCATTCGCACTCACAAAGGCCGATTCGAGCGCGCCCATCGCGGCACGCTCTTCCTCGACGAGATCGGCGACATGCCGCTGCGCACGCAGGCCAAACTCCTTCGCGTACTTGAACAAGGCACGTTCGAGCGCGTCGGCGGCGAACGCGAGGAGCAGGTG
>JADFCW010000310.1 GCA_017161705.1 Candidatus Sumerlaeota bacterium
AACAAGGCCGTTTTTTGTAGGAATGCACCGACAACCCTCCTTGCGAAAGAGGGGATGTGGGCCTGAGGGTGACTTTTCAGTCTCAGACCGGTTGGCGGCGCATGGCCTATATTTGCCGTCGGGAAGCGGATTGACGCAAGAAGAGATCGAGAAAGTGTGCGGAGCTGTACGAGAAATAGGGGCCGGATAACCGGCCGCCGCTGCCCTTGATAGACGGGAGGCCTGATGAACGTTTTTGGACGATACTCGGAATTTTACGACCTGGTCTATCAAGACAAAAACTATGCGGAGGAATGTGATTTTCTCGAAGCGATGTTTACCCGCTTCGCGGCGCATCCAGTGAAAAGAATTCTAGACCTAGGATGCGGCACGGGAGGACATGCCCTGGAGTTGGTACAGCGAGGGTACGAGGTGACGGGGGTGGACCGATCGGCTGACATGCTAGCTGTGGCGGCCCGCAAGGCGGAGGCAAAGCGACACGGACAGGGAATGCCGGCGGTGTTTCATTGTCAGGACATTCGCGCGTTAGACCTAAACGAGACCTTTGACGCCGTGATTTCCATGTTTGCTGTGATGAGTTACATGGTGGAAAATGAAGACCTTCTGGCGGCGCTGCGCGTAGCACGGCGGCATTTAGCATCGGGAGGGCTTCTCATTTTCGACGCGTGGTGCGGACTGGGGGTGTTGCGGGATCCGCCAACGAATCGGTTCAAGATCATGCCCGGGCCCACGGGCGAGCGAGTGGTGCGTTTTGCACAACCGGAAGTGGACCATGTGGCGCAGCGCGTGAACGTCCACTACAAGGTGTTGAGCTTGAAAGACGGCCGCATTGAGGCCGAAGTTGATGAGGTCCATCCCCTGCGGTTCTTGTTTCCCCAGGAACTTCGGCTGGTTCTGGAGAGAACAGGTTTTGCCGCTAAGCTCTTGTGCCCCTTTCTGAACCCTGACAAAGCATTGTCTCCGGGTGACTGGAACGTGGCCGTTATAGGGCAGGCGGTTGCTTGAGCGTTGGGCGGACAGGGGAAAACAGGCCGCTGAAGAAGGCATTGATTACAGGGACTACGTGGCAGGATAACGCCGACTTTTCGCGGCGCTTGCGCAAACGGTCGGTTCTATCGGGCATCCAGCGGCGAAAGGCATGAGAGCAGTCCCCTGCCGTCAAATGAACAGACGCCGTTTCATCCGAGAAATTCATGTACGTGCGCCAAGGTGCGCTGCGTTCATCCGGTGATTGAATATCGTGAAGCCTACGGCTTCATGCAACGAATGGCATTCTCTCCAACCGCAAAGCGCCGCGTTGGGGAGCAACCTTTGCTACGCGGAAATCAGTTTGGACGCCTAGCGATACCGGGGGCCAGTGGAAGCGATGCGGCTGATGGGGCAGCGGGAGCACCTGGATGCCTATGTCATCGCCACGGGGGATATGCGTTGGGTGCGCGAATTCTGCCGGTTTGCCTTTGAGATGGGGGCTTAGCCCGCCAGGATTTGGTCGTTAGCCATTCCGGTTGTAACCGGCCGGCAGAGGTGCTCGCATTATGTGGGAATGTGAGCAAAGCCCGGCCGAAACTGGGCTGGGTACCGCGCACAAGTTTTCGGCAACGGGTGGAAATGATGACGGAAGCCGCTCTAAAGCTGGCGGTAGAGGAGCAGAAGCTAGGGCCGTTGATTTCGCTGTTCTAGCCACCATGAGATTGTTCTCCCTGTTTCGGCGAGGTTTTCGCGCGCTACACGATGGGGGGCGCATGCGGCGGGAAAATCGGGCGGCGCCGTTGTCGCTGGGGGGCAGCGTGCGAAAGGAAGGGGCCATATGCGTGTGGTATGACAATCCGGCCGTGCAGCAGGCGTACCTCAATGCAGCCACATGTTGGCTGCGGCGGGGGTATGGGGTAACGCTTTATTATCCGTCAGGGAGAGAGAAAGCTGGTCCCTTGCCGTCGGAGCTTGCGGGGAAGATTGTGATGCGGCCGATTCCATATCATTGGCGGTTTAACTGGCTCTGTTGGCAGGTTCGGAAGCGCGTTTCGCTCGAGCAAACATGGCGCAGCATTTATTTCCAATGGATGGCCTTCTGGTTGAGCCGCCACGATCATGACATCTGGGTGGCCGCAGATCCGCCGAGCCTCGCGATGGCGGCGCGACGGCGGCGCAAAGATGCCATTCTCATCTACTACCAAAAGGAACTGCTGTGCGAAGGGGACGTGCGGACCTTATTAGAGCGACGGTTGAAACGCTTGGAAAAACGACACATCCGCGCGGCGGATTTCGTTGTGAGCTTTGACGCCGTGCGGCGGCAATTCTTGCTGGACGAGTATGCCTTCCTCGACCCGAAGCGAGTATTGATTATTCCCAATTCAGCCTTGGGGCTGCCGAAGACGGCACGGAGCGATCTGTTCCATCGAATGTATGATCTTTCGCCTTCCTCGTGTGTCGTGTTATATGCCGGCGGCACAACGCGCCACCACGCAGTGCATGAATTGATCGCGTCGGTTTCGGCTTGGCCGGCCGAAGCCGTGTTGGTGCTTCATGTCTTCGGTAATCCTCAGCCCTTGCGCGATCAGATTCAGCGGCTGGGATTGGAGCGGCGAGTGTTCATTTCGACGGAACTGCTGCCGCTGGGAGCGGCAGATGAAGTATTCTCGGCAGCGGACATTGGCGTGGCGCTCTATGTGAACGAAACGCGGAACCTGGCTTTTGCCGGATGGTCCTCGGGGAAGATGTTTCAATGCTTGCGGGTAAGCGTGCCCGTCATCTCCAATCGGACGCCGGCCTGTGTTGAATTACTTGAAAGAAGAGGCTGCGGCAAGTGCATCAGTGACATTGCCGAATTGCCGGCGGCAATCGCGGCGGTGCGGTCGCGCCTGCAATGGCACAAGTCCAATTGTTTAAGCGTGTATCCGGAATTTGAGTTTGAGCGGCAGCACAACAAACTCACTGAGGCCTGCGAACGTCGCGCTCGCCGGCGCAACCAGGAGAACCGGGAATGTGTGGCATTGCGGGCATATTGAGATTTGACGGCGCCGCGGTGCAACCCGGGTCGCTGAAGGCGATGACGGCCGCGATGGCGCACCGCGGTCCCGATGGTCAACATCAATGGGTGCGTGCAGGCGTAGGCCTCGGACATTGCCGCCTGGCGATCATTGATCTGGAGACCGGCGACCAACCATGAGCAACGAAGATGATCAGGTGTGGATCACGTACAACGGCGAAATCTATAACTATCGTGAGTTGCAACAGCGCTTGGAACGACTGGGATACCGTTTTCGTACCCGCTCTGACACCGAGGTGATTCTGCACGCATACGAAGAATGGGGCGAGCGGTGCGTGGAGAGATTTCGCGGCATGTTCGCGTTTGGCATTGCCGACTTCCGGAAACGCCGCCTGTTCCTGGCGCGAGATCACTTGGGCATCAAGCCCCTATACTATGCGCGGACGCGCACCGGATTCGCATTCGCTTCTGAATTGAATGCGCTGAAGACCGTCGAGTTCTTGGATTTTACGCTCAACATGCGCGCCATGGATCAGTACTTATGGCTTCAGTACATTCCAGCGCCGGATACCATTTGGCTGGAAGTGAGCAAACTGCCGCCGGCGCACTGTATGAGCGTGACATTCGCGGGCGCGGTGGCCAAACCCGAGGCGTATTGGCGTTTGGCATTCCGTCCCGACAACCGGCTCAGCAAAGACGAGTGGGCCGAAGGACTGGATGCAGTCCTGCGCGAGTCCGTGCGGGCTCACATGGTTTCCGATGTCCCTTTCGGGGCGTTTCTCTCTGGCGGCGTGGATTCCAGCGCCATTGTGGCTTACATGGCCCAGCTTACGGATCGACCGGTTCGGACGTTCACTATCGGATTCGAGGACGAGGAGTTCAGCGAAGCGCAATTCGCGCGAGTCGCGGCTCGGCGATGGGGGACGGAGCATTACGAAGAGATCATCACACCTGATGCGTTGGAGTTGCTGCCGCGCCTTGTGCGGCATTACGGGGAGCCGTTCGGAGACAGCTCGGCGATTCCGACGTTTTGCGTTTCACAGGCCGCGAGGCAATTTGTTCCCATGGTCCTTTCCGGCGACGGGGGCGACGAAGCGTTCGCGGGGTACGATCGCTATACGCAGTGGATGGAAGAGTGGAGCCAGCGTGAGAAGTTGGTGCGAACGAGATTGGGATGGAAACGGCACCTTCTTCCGTTGGCATCAAGGTTATTACCCCGGCGCTATGAGGCACCGGGGCGCCTTCCTGCTCGCGAGTGGATTCAGTACTTGGAATGCCTTTCGCGGGACGTACGTATGCGGTTGTGGCGTCCGGAATGGCGGACGGCCATATATTGGCCCCCTGAGACGTTCGAGCGCGTGCTGCGTGTTGCGCGACGATATGGCCCCTCCCACATGGCGCAATATATCGACATCCAAGTCTATCTTCCGTTCGATATTTTGACGAAGGTCGACGTGGCCAGCATGATGCACGGCCTGGAAGTGCGGACGCCGATGGCGGATCACAAGGTCATGGAATTTGCGGCCACCATTCCGGCGCATTTCAATATCGGGCGAGATGAGAGAGGCGAATGGCAGGGGAAGCGGCTGCTGAAGGAAATTATCGCGCGGTGGTATCCGCCGGATTACCTCCGTCGTCCCAAGAAGGGCTTCAGCCTTCCGCTGAAGAAGTGGATGGGGCGGAAAGGCGCCTGGCGGGAGATCGTGGAGGCTCGGTTGACGGGAATGGACTCGGAGCTTCATGCCTATTTTGATTCCGCTGCTATTCGGCGACTCTTGAGCCAGAATTTTGGGGGCGCATTGTGGCTCCTGCTTGTGCTGGAGGAATGGCTGAGGCAGAACCGCGGCCGCGCTCCCCGAACCAGCCATGTTGCACAATCCATCCCCTGAGGCGATGTCTGGCTCACAATACAGCGGCAGCGCAGGTGGCCTTTTGCGGGGCCGGCACATAGTGATTGTTTTGGGTTCTTTTCACATGGGAGGCGCCGAACGGCAAGCACTTTCTCTGGCTCGTTGGTTGAAAGAAGAAGAGGGGGCAAAAATCACCTTTGTTGGACCGGACCAAGGCGTGGTGCAGGAGCATTGTTCGCGGTTTGGTTTTGACGCTGGTGTCATGCCGATGGATTGGCCATGGGATTGGGGGAAAAGGCTGCGCGTGCTTGCCCTTGCCGGTCATGGGTTAAGACGATTGAGGCCGGACGCTATTTTGTCCTACACGACCCCGGCCAATATCGTCTGCGGTTTGCTGTGGAGGTTTACCGGCGCTCGCTGTTGTGTGTGGAGTCAACGGCGAGCCGATATGCAGGGATATGGGCGCTATGCGGTGCGACTGGCGGCCCGCATGGCCTCGGCCTGGGTCTCCAATTCCGATATTGGCGGAGAG
>JADFCW010000311.1 GCA_017161705.1 Candidatus Sumerlaeota bacterium
GAACAATCTGAACAGCTTCTTCGGCATTCCCGATTGGGCGCGGCCGACATGGGACTACTATGTCGCCTACACCTTTGCGACGATCGAATCCCCAGAAGATCAGGAAGTGATCTTCACTGCCGGTGTTGACGATACGCTTACCGTGTACCTCAATGGGCGCCCGCTGCTGCGCAATCCGAATGCAGGGCAAAAGCCGTACAACATCGGACGTTGGGGTGGCGGCACGGAAAAGGGCCGAATGTTTATGGGCAATTTGCGGTCTTCGGACGACATCGTCTTTCTGCCGGCGCGTTTAAACAAAGGCAGGAACACCCTGCTGGTAAAGGTGGCAAACTATCTTGGCCCCTGGGGATTCGTGGTGAACGTAAAGGAAGTCAAATATCCCGTGAAGTTTGGGGTGAAGTGAGAGTCAGAATCATGTTACCAGTTGGGCGAAGAGACAGGAATGCTAACATGAACTTGTGGAAAAGCTTAATCAGACTGGGCGTGGCGCTGGGACTGGGATTCGGCACGCAGGTCGCGCCGGCCAAGGGAGCGCTTGCCGAGGATGTGGTCGCCTACCAGGCCGCGGCGGCCGCCATGCGGCAACGGATGGCGGACGACCCCGATCTTCCCCTGTATCATTACATGCCCCCCGGCGGCAGGCTGGGCGATCCGAACGGCCTGATCCAATACCGCGGACAGTATCATTTGTTCTTCCAGTACAACCCCGCCCACCCCGCTCCCGGAGCGGCGCACTGGGGACACGCGGTCAGCTCGAACCTTGTCCACTGGCGCGACCTGCCGATCGCCTTGACGCCCACGCCCGGCGGCTATGACAAGGACGGTTGCTACAGCGGCTGCGCCGTGCTGCACAACGGCGTGCCGACGCTGGTTTATACCGGCATCGGCCCGCAGGTGCAGTGCCTGGCGACGGCGGGCGACGACGATCTGGTGACCTGGAAGAAGTACGAAGGCAACCCCGTGCTGCATAGGCGCGGCGTTCCGTTCAGCACACTCGGCTGGCGCGATCCGTATGCCTGGCGCGAGGAGGACGGGTGGCGGATGACGATTTCGTCGGGCATTCCCGATGCCGGCGGCGCGGTGTTGCTGTACAAGGCGCCGGACCTCGTCGGCCCCTGGCAGTATGATGGACTGCTCTTCATCGAACGGTTCTGGCTGAAAGACCCGCCGATGTACGAGAACTTCGAGTGCGTCAATTTTCTGCCGATCGGCGACCAGTGGCTGCTGCTGATCTCCTACGAAAATCGTCAGCGCGCGTATTGGATTCTGGGAGACTACCGCGACGGCGTGTTTACGCCGCGGGAATCCGGGCCGATAGACGGCAACATGTACAAGCATCCCGTCGGCTTCTATGCGCCGCAGGCCTTTCGCGACGAGAACGGGCGGGTGCTGCTGGTCGGTTGGCTGAAGGATTTCAGAGAGACCCGCGAGCGTCTCTACGAGGGTGCGGTGAGTTTGCCTCGGGAACTGACGGTTCACGGCGGCAAGCTCCGCATGACGCCGGTTCCGGAGCTGCAGGCGTTGCGAGGGGAAGGCTGGAACTTTGAGAATCTGGAGTTGACGGAAGCCGGGCTGGCCGAGACGCTGAGCGAAGCCCGCGGCGAATGCCTCGAACTGGAAGCCCGCATCCGGCCGGGCGCCGCGAGGCAGATCGTCCTCAAGGTGCGCGGCACGCCCGATAGCGGCAACGACAAACCTCTGCAAACGCGCATCGTCATCAATCGCGATTTACAAGAGCTGGTCATTGATCGGCGTTGGGCCAGCGCCGGGAGCGGCATCCAGCCCAACAACGTCGGCACGCGCCTGGATGTAGGCCAGCATGAATTGCATCTGCGTGTGTTCGTGGATCGGTCGGTGATCGAGGTTTTCGTCAATGACAGCGTCTGCCTGACGGCGCGCGTGTATCCGGGAACCCCGGAGGCCGACCGGATTGACGTCCTGGCCCTTGGCGGCATGGCGACGCTGGAGTCGCTGCGGGTGTGGAAAATGAAACCGATCTGGCCGGAGAAGGCGAATTAGGCGTGCATTTTGTCACAAGCAGGCTGTGCTGCATCAGAATCGAATTCAAGACAAGGCCAGGTAATGGATATCTGCCTTGCCGATATGAGATGTGTTAGCGTTAGAGGATGAGGAGGATGACAAAGCAATGAAAATGTTTGTTGAAGCAGCGCAAGAAAACATACTGAGCTGTTTAAGCCGGCGGTCATTTCTATGGCGCTTAGGAGTGGTCGGTGCTGCACTTCCGTCGGCCCCTTTATTGGTCGGCCAAGCTGACTCTGCAGATTTTGGCAGGGATGACGGCGGCGAGGAAAGGACGTTTACAGAGGACACGAAGGCGCCGCTTCCTCATGTGGCACATGAGGCGGACGTAGTTGTGGCGGGCGGCGGGATGGCAGGTTTCGGAGCAGCATGGGCTGCGGCCAAGGCCGGGGCGCGGGTGCTGTTGCTCGATAATCACAACGCGCCTGGAGGGATTTACACGTTCCACGGTATCCAGGGCATGACCAAACTCTTCTATGCGCCCGACGGGCGTACGCAAGTCATGCGCGGCGTGCTCCAGGAGATGGTCGAGCGTTATGCGCGCGCAGAGGGCTGGAAGTGGGACTGGGAACGCTACAGCGGTTATTGGGCGCCGGGGTGGACATGGTGGTGCTATGATGCCGAGCTTCTCAAGCTGGTACTGACCGAAATGCTCGAGGAAGTCGGCGTCAGTATGCTTTTTAATGTGTGGGTAACGCGGGCGGTTATGGAGGGAGATAAGGTTAAGGGGGTTGTATATGAAGATAAGGAAGGGGGGCATGTGGTTCTGGGACGCTGCGTGGTAGATAGCACCGGCGATGCCTTAGTTTCCCTCACGGCTGGAGTACCAATGCAGCCGCTACCCCACCCAGAGCAGGGTTTTTCCAGCACATTTCTTTTTAGGGTCGGAAATGTAGACGGTGAGCGACTGGTCCGCTATATCGAGGAAAACCCGAGCGAGATCGGCGCGTACGGAGGGGATGTGCGGGAATATGAAAAGCGGGTGCAGCGCCTGGCGCGCGAGTGGCGCGAATTCGGAATGCTGGCGCTGCCGGACGCGGCCGGTTCAACCCTGAAAAGATGCGTCGAGCACGCCGTAGCCGAGCAGGGTTTCAGAAAGGATTACCTGGGAATCTCAGCGCTTGACCGGCTCGGCATTCAAGGCATTCGCAGAACCGGTATTGTCCAGATTAACACAGGATTGCTAGGCCCCAGGAATCTGTCGGCCAAGGAACTGACCGATTGCCAGATCCGCGGACGCAAGGCGGCCTACTTTGTGCTCGATCGCCTGCTGCGTCCATGCGTACCGGGGTTTGAGCGCGCGGTAATTGTTTCGACGACTGTGGAACTTGGCGTGCGCACGTCTCGCAAAATTACGGCGGAATTCAATCCGACATCAAAAGATCTCTCAGTTCCTCAGCCAGATACGGTAGCGGTATTTTGCCCCGACCAGAGTGGACTTGCAGACATACCGTACCGGGCATTGGTGCCTAAGGGAGCGGAATACCTCCTGGTAGCGAGCGGCCGTAGTTTTCCCTCCGCCGGACAAATTGCTCATCCTTACCGGGAGGGCGCAGCAACGCTGCTAATGGGTCAGGGTGCGGGTGTTGCTGCGGCGCTTGTGGCACGAACGGGGATAGCTCCACGTTCCCTCGATATCGGCCTGATACAGAAAACTCTTCTATCTCAGAACGTCTATCTTGGAGACGCGTCGCGCCTCGCGCGTCTTGGTCTTACAGATGCCAGAGGGGCCGAGTAAGAACCCGAACCGGAGTGTGTGCTGTAGTTAGCGGGTTTTTCAGCCCCCGGATTGATGGCGTGCCCCCTGAGGTGTCCGATCGCGCAAAATGCGACAAAAAATGCGCAAATTGGGAGTGTTTGGGTGAGGGGGAAATGGGATATTGAAACAGAAGAAGAGCAACTGTCTCTTGGAGTTTCTGGCTGATGAGCAATATTGAAAGCGCTATTGTCCATGCGCGGATGCTGCGAGAGCATTATCTTCGAGATCCGCACCGTCCCGGCTACCACCTGATTGTACCAGAAGGGATGCATAGTCCTGTTGACCCTAACGGAGCCATTTTCTGGAATGGACGCTATCACCTTTTTTACATTTACCAACATGAGCAACGCCACTACTGGGGCCATGTTTCCAGTCTGGACCTGGTCCATTGGCGACATCATCTTCCGGCCTTGGCGCCTGACCCGAACGACGGCTCCGGCGACGGCATTTTCAGCGGCGGTGCCTTTGCGGACCCTCAGGGGCGAGCAGTCATTACATATTGGAAGTTCTCGCCGAAAAGCGGCCTCGGCATTGCCACGAGCACGGACGAGAACCTTGACTTCTGGACGAGGCACCCAGGCAATCCATTGATTCCGGAACTGCCGGGCCGGCGGGGCGTGGCGCTCGTCACGACTCCCGAGGGCGCGGAACGGTTCGCCAGCGGGGCGGACCCCTCAGCCGTCTGGATGCGGGACGGGCGCTACTACGTCGCGACCGGCAACCTGATCGTGATGCACGAAGAAGGGGTGAAGAAGAACAACCCGGCGTATCAGGGCGACACCCTGTACCTTTTCGAGTCGGACGATCTTACGCGGTGGCGATTCCTGGGCGAGTTCTACAAATCCGATCGGCGCTGGACGGCGGCTGACGAGGACTGCATGTGCCCTGATTTCTTCCCGCTGCCCGGAAGCCCTGAGGGTGGGCCGGCCACGGACAAACACATGCTCCTGTTTATTAGCCATAATCACGGGTGCCAGTACTACATCGGGGACTATACCGGCCGCCGTTTCGAGCCGCGCGCGCACGGCCGCATGAGTTGGAAGGATCGCGAGTTTTTCGCGCCGGAAAGCCTGGCGGACCCCAAGGGCCGCCGAATCATGTGGGCCTGGCTGATCAATCCGCGCGGACCGCGTTCGCCGTCCGAATCTCCCGAGGCCGCGGCCCAGACCGCGGCGGGCTGGTCGGGAGAGATGAGTCTGCCGCGTGTGCTTTGGCTGGGAGAGGATGGCACGTTGCGGATGCGGCCGGCGCCTGAACTCGAAAGACTGCGCCACCGCGCGGTCGAACTGCCCGGTATGGTTTTGCCTGCCGGACACCGTTGTTCGCTGGATGAACCGCACGGGCGTTCGATCGAGATCGAAGCGGACATCGAACTCGGCAAGGCCCAGCGGGTCGGGATCGAGGTCTGTTGCTCGGCGGATGGCCGCGAGCGCACGCCGATCTACTACGAGGCGGCGGAGGGCGCGCTGCACGTGGATACACGCGAAT
>JADFCW010000312.1 GCA_017161705.1 Candidatus Sumerlaeota bacterium
GTCTCTTCCCGAACAAGGATGACCGTCTTGCCTTGTTTGACCCATTCGACCGCATCGTTGGCCGTAAATACAATTTGGCCGCGCGCGCCGCCCGGACCTGCCGGCAGGCCTTTCGCCAAAACCGTCGCCGTTTTCTCGGCCTTCGGGTCCACGATCGGATGGAGCATTTCGTCCAGCTGCGCAGGCGAAACACGCATGACGACATCGGCCGGCGTAATGAGTTTCTCCGCCAGCATGTCCATGGCCATGTTGAGCGCGGCCGTGCCCGTGCGTTTTCCCACCCGGCACTGAAGCATCCAGAGGCGGCCTTCCTGGATTGTGAACTCGATGTCTTGCATGTCGCGATAATGCTTTTCGAGTTTGATTCGGATGGCATCCAGTTGCTTGTACACTTCAGGCATGGCCGTTTCGAGCGACGGCAAATGGCGGTTCTGCTCGCTCTTGGTGGCTTCGTTCAGCGGATTGGGCGTTCGGATTCCGGCGACAACATCCTCGCCTTGCGCGTTGGGAAGCCATTCGCCATAGAAATGATTGTCGCCCGTTGCGGGGTTTCGGGAGAACGCAACGCCTGTGGCGGACGTATCGCCCATATTGCCAAACACCATCGCCTGCACGTTGACGGCCGTTCCCCACCAGTCGGGGATTCCTTCGATCCGGCGATAAGCAACGGCGCGCTTGCCGTTCCATGACTGGAAGACCGCGCCGATGCCGCCCCACAGTTGCTGCCACGGGTCGTCGGGGAATTCTTTGCCAATGACTTCTTTGACTTTACGTTTGAACTCTTCAACCAGCGTCTCAAGATCCTCGGCCGTGAGGTCGGTGTCGCTCTTATAGCCTTTCTCCTTCTTAAGATTCTCCATGATGTGCTCCAGTTGGAGGCGGACACCTTTGCCTTCGGCTACTTCCAGACCGGCGGCCTTTTCCATGACCACATCGCTATACATCATGATCAAGCGGCGATAGGCGTCATAGACAAAGCGCGGGTTGCCAGTCTTGGCGATCAATCCGGGGATGGTCTTGCTGGTAAGTCCAATATTCAAAACTGTTTCCATCATGCCGGGCATGCTGCTTCGCGCTCCGGAGCGCACGGAAAACAGGAGCGGGTTGGCCGGGTCGCCGAATTTCATCCCCATGATTTTTTCGACCTTGGCCACAGCCTTTTCCACATCGGTTTTCAGCTGGGGAGGGTATTTCCCTTTGTTTTCGTAATACAGGGTGCAGACTTCTGTCGTGATAGTAAAGCCGGGCGGAACCGGTATGCCGAGATTGACCATTTCGGCCAGGTTGGCGCCCTTGCCGCCGAGCAGGTTTTTCATGTCCGCCCGGCCTTCGGCTTTGCCTTCGCCGAAGAAATACACATACTTGGTACCCATCGAGATTCCTCCTCCGCGCGCGGTGCGCTTGTAGTCGGATCGCATGTCCGACGTATTATTCTTCAATTTTTCCGTGTTGAATCACACTTACAAAACGGGGTTTCAAACAATCGGCCCGACCCGGCCCTTGTCAACCACTTTTTTGCGCTTGAACCTGATCCAGGAGCGCGTCGCCGAACATGGACCTAATTTCTCATTGACAATCTGCAGCCGCGGCCTGACTCGACTTCCGCGAGGGCATCTCCGAGCCGCCTTGGCGGGCAGGTTACGATGACGCATCGGGGGCATCGCTGCGTCCGCGAAATGAAACGTTACGGAATCCCGCCCGCTGCGCTTCCGTCCGACGCACCCATTCAGGTCTATACGCCACCGACCGCGCTCATTGGCAGCCCCTCTGCGGGTGGCATCCAAAGGGACAGACTGCTCGCACGCAGAGCGCAGAGCATAGAACCGAAAACTGCGTCACGGACTTTTCTTTTTCGCCTTTGCCTTTTTTGCCGGCGCCCCTGAGCCAGCAGACTTGGCATTCGGCTCGCTGCCTTCCTCACGGCCTGCGCCCTGGCGCGACAGGGCTTTCAACTCGGTCTCCATGCCCTTGTCGCCTTGTTGGGCCATCCAGGCGTCGAGTTGAGCGGAAAGCCTCGCCTTGATGTCGGCATACTTCGAGTCGGCGGCAAGGTTTTTCATTTCGAACGGGTCGGTTTGGAGGTCGTAGAGTTCTTCGGCGGGGCGTTGATACAGCCAACGGATGCGTTCAGCGAGGCGCGGGTCGTCCTCCGCATCCTTCTTCCAGGATTCCAATAGGACATCCTTGTGAATGCCGTTTATCTCGTACGTGTTTTCCGGCGCAAGATTGCGGATGTACTTGTAGCGGAGGTCGCGCACGGCACGGATCGGATACGCCTGCCGGTAACCGGTGATGCCGACGGTTGTGTGCTGCGAAAACACATAGTCCCAGAGATGATCGGACTTGCCCAGCAGGATCTCCAGAAAGCTCTTGCCGTCAAAACCGCGATAGCCTCTGGCGTCGGGACAGCCGGTGTCAATCTTGGCGGGGTCAATTCCGGCGGCGATCAGAAACGTCGGCACCACATCCGTATATTGTACGAGTGCGTCGCTGCTTGTGCCCGCCTTGACTTTCCCCGGCCAGCGCACGACGGCAGCCGCGCGGATGCCGTTGTCATAGACCGACCATTTGCCGCCATATGGAAATGAGCTGCCCTGCTCGCTGATAAACAAAACGAGCGTATTGCCGGCCTGCTGCGTTTCGTCGAGCAAGCGCATCAATTCGCCCACCTGCCAGTCGAACTTGTTGATTTCGCCGTAGTAGTCGGCCAGGAGTTTGCGTGTGAGGGCATTGTCATGAAGATAAGGGGGAATGGCAAGCGTTGCCGGATCATGCAGGCCCTTGGGGCCCCGACTCCACGGGCTGTGCGGATCATGGGAGGCAAACGCCAGGAACCACGGCTGGGAAGGGTCGCGCGTAATGAACTCTTTGGCGGCGTTGAAATCATCCGGATTGGCGCTGATGCGTTCGTAGGGGAAAGAGCCTTTCGGCCCGACGTGCTCCTTGCCCTGCAAGGCCACGCGATAGCCGGCTTCTTTGAGATAGGTGAACACGCTCTTAGTGCCGGCATAGACGCGGGTGTGGTTGGGATAAGCGCCAGCGCGGATGCAGTGCAAACCGGTATAGAGCGCATGGCGGGTAGGCGAGCAGGTTGTGGCGGGGGAGAACATGTTTCGGAAATACAGGCCTTCGGTGCGGAGACGGTCGAGGTTCGGCGTTTTCACGTCGCGGTTGCCGGTGAAACCGAGATCGCGCCAGCAGAGATCATCGGCGATGATCAGGAGAAAATTGGGGCGGTCGGGCGCTGCGGCCCGCAGCGAGCGGTTACCGGAACCGACGAGGCAGGTCAGAAGGGAGAGGGCGATGAGAGTTCGAGGACGACCAGATAGGATCCGAGCAAAAACCTTCATAATTCTTCTCCTTTTCTGATTTAAATGTTGCTGTATTTGCTATAAACTGAGCCCGGCATCAATTGACCGCGCATGGGCGGACTCATTCATCGAGACTTATTTTGGCCTTCTGAAATTTGGCAGTGCCTCGCGGGTGACCATCAGTTCGTGGGTATAGGTTTTCCGAATCCACTCTGCGGGATGGCGCTTGCCCTCTTCCCACCAGGGCAGGCAGTACAGCCAGCGAGGACCTTCTTTGGCCATGCGGTCGGGGTCGGGGATGGCCTCGCACTCGCACAGGGCAAGCATTTTGCCGGGTGCAACCTGCTTCATCACCTCGAAGGCCTTCGCATAGGTCTCATCCTGCGGTTTGCCAAAGCCGAAATAGGAGTTCGGGTAAATATCAATCCCCGCAATGTCCACGTATTCGGGGCCGGGATAGAACCGGCGGCGCCTTTCGACATTAGCCGCGCTTTCCTTGCCTTTGCCGCATCGGAGCGCGGCGGAATAAACCCAGATCAGGTTGTGAAGTTTTCGCTCCTTTACAAAATAGTTGAACATGAACCGCCACAGGGCTGCGGTGTTTTCGGGTTGCTTTTCGTCGGTCCACCAGAACCAACCGCCCTCGATTTCGTGAAAGGGGCGCCACAGCACCGGCACCCGGGCATCGGCCAGCCGCTGGAGATAGTCGGCGTGACCCTTGAGATCGCGCATCAGTTCTTCGTGGGCTTTGGTTCCTGGTTTCATCGCCGCGGCAAACTCGAACGGGGGGCTGGCGCTCTTGTGGCCGTGCACGCCGAGCCAGGCCGACCCGTCCGGATTCGCCGGATGAATCCAGTGCAATTGCATCGTTACAATGCCGCCCTGTTCCCACCAGCTTTTCGCGGACTCGATGGTTTTGTCTACGACACTTGTATAGCTTTTACCCCATGGCGGACTATTCCAGCCTGACAGGTCGAACGTAACAATAGCCGGTTCCTTGCCGCAGACGCGCCGTATGCTCTCGATGCCCTTGTTTCCGTTGGCTCCGGCCAGCACCTGCTTGCCGTAGATGGATTCGAGATAGTTTAGGACCGCGCGGCCTTCGGGGATCAAATCCTTGTCGGCCGGTTCGATGGCGCTGGCGACGTTTCCCGCCACCAGGCAAAGAAGCCCGAGCAACCACTCTTTCCCCTTCATGCTCGTTTCACCTCTTGCGGCTTGGGATTTACTTGCGCAATTTCTCGGCTGGGGCGCTATGTATGAAAGATGAATTGTTGCCCCGTCCAAATCCCAGCAGTTTTAATCATGTCAGCTTTCTCGACGGAACTTGCAAGTGTGGAATTGCATACCCGCGCAAAATCTTCCGCCGTTTTTGGAAAAGTTTTGTGTTTGACAAGGCCGAGGGGCAATGTTAGCCGTCTCAGTCTTGTGCCGCGCGGGAGCACGTTCCCTCAAGGCAAACTCCTTATTGCCCGCTGTGTGCGATTCAGGAAAAGCACCCGGCGCGCTCGGGAATGAACCCATGATGGATGGATGGCCGTTGATGTTTCTGGCGGGCGCCGCCGAACCGCCGAAAGCGCCGACCATGGAATTCCTCTGGTTGTTTGCAATCATCGGCATCATGTTCTGGCTGATGATCATTCGGCCCCAAAAGCGCGAGCAGCAGCAAAAGCAGAAAATGCTCAGCATGGTGGAAAAAGGCGATCGCGTGATTACCATCGGAGGCATTCATGGAACGGTGGCCGGAGTGGACGACAAGAACAAAACGGTGACCCTGGATGTGGGCAAAGGAGTGAGGATCGAGTTTTCCCGCAGCGCCATTGCCAGTGTCGAGAAGAAGAAAAAAGGCGGGGAAGAGGCGTCGCGGGAAAGTCAGAGCGCCTCCTAAAGGCTGAAGGCAAGAAGCTGGAAAAACCGCCCACTGACGCCGGAATTACCTCCGTCGCAGGCAACGCTCCTGTTCCGA
>JADFCW010000313.1 GCA_017161705.1 Candidatus Sumerlaeota bacterium
GCGCTGGCCAGCGCCGTCCGCAAGCTGCGCGCGGAAAACCAGATCGGCAAAGACATCCTCACCGACTTTCTGGCCGCCGTCAGCGTCGGCATTGTCGAGGGCGAACCCGTGCTCGATCTCTGCTATCTCGAAGATGCCGCCGCCGAGGTGGATATGAACGTGGTGATGACGGGCAGCGGCAAATTCGTCGAGATTCAAGGCACTGCCGAATCGAAGCCGTTCGACTTCCAGCAAATGGAGCAGATGCTGGCCCTGGCTCGCGCGGGCGTGGCGCAGTTGATCGCTAAACAAAAAGCGGTGCTGGGTCTGGATGCGGTTCCGTGAACGCGCATCCCCCGCGGAGTCTGACATGCCTTCAAGGTCGGCGGCGGGAGGGCGCGGCGCTTGTTTCCGCACATTCAGAACCCCGGTACACAGTTCCCTGCAGACGTTTTTCCTTGCTTGCATGACCGATGAACCCGTCTGACTTCGCCGAACGACTCAAACACCTCGCCCCGATCATCGAATCGGCCATTGCGAAGTACGCCCTGCCGCAAACCAGGCCCGTGGCAAACCTCGACGAGGGCGTGCGCTATGCCCTCGGTCTCGATCTCGACCAGTCGGAGCGCCGCGGCAAACGATTACGGCCCGCCCTGGCCGTCATGACGTGCGAACAGCTGGGCGGCAAGATCGAACAGGCGCTGCCCTTTGCCGCCGCGGTCGAACTGATGCACAACTATTTCCTCATCCACGACGACATCGAGGACGGCGACACGATGCGCCACGGGCGGCCGGCGGTCTGGCGGCGGTTTGGTCTGGCACACGGCATCAACATCGGCGACTACATGCACGGGCGGGTTCTGGCCATTGTGCTCGAATCGCTGAACATCGGCGTCCCGCAGGCTCGCGTTCTTCACTTGCTCCGGCTCCTGGCCGACGCCCTGGACCACACCTCCCGAGGGCAGGCCATGGATATGAATGCGCGGCGCGAAGCCAACCTGGCCGTCGAGGACTACCTACAAACGGTAATCGAGAAAACCGGCGTCTATCTGGCTGCTCCGATGCTCGGCGGAGCGATTGTGGCCGGCGCCAACGATGAACTTCTCGACTTGATTCGGGGTTTCGGCGAAGCGATCGGGCCGATGTTCCAGATTATGGACGACCTGATTGATCTCACGGAGGGCAAGGGGCGCGGGGAAATCGGAGCCGACATTCGCGAGGGGAAACGCAGCTTCATGGTGGCCTACTCGCTCGGCAAGCTCGAACCGGCGGCGCGGGCCGAGCTGCTGGCCATTCTGGACCGCCCGCGCGAGCAAACTTCGCCGGCCGACGTAGCCCGCGCCATCGAGTTGATGGCTTCCTGCGGGGCAATGGAAGCGGCGCGGGAAAAAGTGGCCGACTTCGCCCGGGCCGCGCGCTACCTCGCCGCCCAGATGCCGCTTCACCTTACACGCTTTTTCTGCGATGTGGCCGACTACCTCGAAAACCGCACGCGATAGCAGCCGACCAGCCATGACTCCACACGACAACCAACCTCTGCGGGTACTGATCGCCAACAGCAGCCGCAAGTGGATCAGCGAAGCGGCGCACTGCTTCCTGCTGTATGAAAACCTCGCGGCGCGCGGCCACCATCCCATTCTGGTGGTCCGCGAGGGCCGCGAGCTGGAAAAGCGCGCGCAGGACGCCGGCATGCGGGTTGTCCCGCTTCATTTTCGAAGCCAGCTGGCCCCCGTCAGCGACACCCAGGATATTCTGCAGCTGCGGCGTCTGATCGCCGAAGAATCCATAGATATCGTGCACTGCCACCGGGGCAAAGACCACTGGATCGCTGCGCTGGCGCTGCAGCGGCTCCGGCCGCGTCCGCCGTTGGTCCGCACGCGCCATGTCGTGACGCCTGTGGCGGCGCATCTATTCAACCGCTGGCTGTTCGGACACGCCACGTCGCGTTTGATTGCGGTCTCGAAGGCGGCCCAAGCCAGTCTGGCCGCGCGCAGCCCCCGATGGTTCCAGCGGGCGCTGGCCGGCAAAACCCGCCTGATCTATCCCGGCGTGGACCTCGAACGGTTCACGCCCGACCGCCGGTCCGAGGCCTGGCGGCGAAAGATGGGCATCGACGAGGACGACGTGCTGATCGGTCTGATCGGGCGGTTCCAGCGCATCAAAGGACAGTATGAGTTTCTGCGGTCGGCGGGTATAATTGCGCGCGACTACCCACGCGTGTGGTTTCTTCTGGCCGGGCGGGGCACGGACGAAAAACGGCAACGTTATCGCTATATGGCCGAGTCGCTCGGCATCGAGAGCCGGTTGATTTTGCTGGGCGAAGTGGACGACATCGCGCCGGTGATCGCATCGCTCGACCTCGGTGTGGTGGCCTCGCTAGGCTCCGAAGGCTCCAGCCGGATTGTAATGGAATACATGGCGTCGGCGCGTCCGATTGTCGCCACGCGCGTGGGCGGCATCCCCGACCTGATCGAGGACGGCGTAACGGGCCGTCTGGTGCCGCCGGGCGATGTCGCGGCCATGCGCGATGCGATATGCGAGATGTTGAATTCTCCCGAATTGCGGCGGCGGCTGGGCGAGGCGGCGCGCTCGCGCGCCGAGGCCTGTTTGCGCTTTGACCGCTGGCTCAACGAAACCGAGCAAGTCTATCGCGAAGCCCTCGACGACCCGCCCTTCCGTCGTCATGCTTGATGAACATCCTTTCGTTTATGGTGACATTCTCGCAAGGCGGTATATACTATAGCCCAGCAGTGAGCGGCGGCAAGCCGGCAAGTAAAAATTCCGTCAATTTGATGTTGCAGATTTGCCGCGACCGCCGCAGGGTATAACATCGTTTGGCGCCATGGTCCATTGCAGGACGGTGTTATTTATTCCATAATCGAGGATAAGGTAGAATATTGTTCGGCAGAAGAAAATCCAAACCGCGAAAGACAGAAAAAGAAATTGTCATTCCGCAGACCGGCGGCAAGACCATGGGCGCGCATGAACGGGCGTATCTCGACCAGCTGGAACGCATGATCCTCTCGCCCGGAATGAGTCCGTATATCCGCCGCGGTCCCGCTCAGCAGCCGCGCGGCGAGGACGCCGTGGAGCCTGTCTACGACTCCGGGCCGTTGAAGGCCGACCAGGTCGAGGGCCCCCAGGCCGAGAGCTTTGCGGCGGCCCGTTCGGTCAGTCCGCGCGCAGCCGCGTCTCTGGCCACGGAGGACGGAAAGATTCGATTGGGCGCCGACGGCGTCTATGAACTGGAAATCGAAGTGCCGCGGTCGGATCTCCCTCCGGAAGACGAGTATCAGAGGCCGGAACCGGTGCGTCCGTCGGAGATGCGGCCGACTCCCGCCTCGAAGCCTGCCGCCGCTTCTCCGGCACCTTCCGCCAGCGAAATGGAGCAGGCATTCCAACAGGCGGTGGCGCAAAGCGAGCCCGCCTCTGCTTCGAAAAACCTTTTTCCCGACGGCACGCTTGTCCGCTGGAACGGCGGCGAACTGGGCATCTATCGCCAGCATGTCGAAAGCAAAGGCTACGATCTGATCTACGTGGTGGAAGCCGACGGACGGCTTCAGCCCAAAGGGGTCTGTCTGGCGCCATACGAGCCGCACCGAGTCGGCATGCTTTCGCAGGGCATTCTCCAGTGGATGGAGAGCACCATGCGGTGGGATCGGGACGCCCTGCTGTATCATCTCGACAATCCGGACGACGCCAAAACGTTGCGCGTATTATCCCAGGCTCAACCCCCGCAGTCCGCCGCCAGCGCGACTGAATCGCCAGCGAACGGCCGATGGGTGCGGGGACGCACTTTCACAATCAAGGTCGGCAAACACAAATGGCGCGGCGTTTTCTGGGGCCGAGACAGCCTCGGCACCATTGTCGCCCACAACACCAACCGGGTCTGGAGCCTCATCCACATGGACCTGAAGCGTTATGGCGACGGGATCGAATACGGCGACGTGCTGCCTGCCAGGGAGATCGAAAAAATCGAGGCGGCCGTAAGCGCCCAGGAGTAGCAGAACCGCAACGTCCGCCTTTGCTGCAGTTGCGGATGTAGGAAGGCCGATCCCCCAGGACCCGCCACCATGACCCCACGGTTGGCCTTCTTGCATCGGCAGCTGCAACGCTTCAAATTCTGAGCGACTGCGTTCCATGCAAAAAAACAGCGCCGGCCTCACAACTGCCGGCGCTGTATTCTTTCCCACCCAACGTATTCCGGCGCGCTTACTCTGCCGCTGGTTTTGCCCCGCCCGTTGCCCGCGACAGCCAATACAGCGGCAGACCGACCGCCAACACGATCACCGCCCATTTCGTTTCCACCGGTGCATAGTCTATGCTGCGATAGACCATGAACAGAGCAAAGTTGCAGAAAGCGATCGGCACAAACGGATACAGCGGAACGCGCCAGGGGCGATGTTCGACCGACCGGTCCTCGCGCAGCACGATCAGCGAAATGGTGGTCAAGGCAATAAATGCCCAGAAGACCGCCGCCGTGAACTTGACCATGCGTTCGAACCCCTTGCTGTCGCCGAACGCAAGGATCAGCATAATGATAATCGCACCCTGAACAATCAGCGCCACAATCGGCGTGCCGAACCGCTGGCTCCAGACTCCCAGAGGCGCCAACAGACGGTGTTCTGTGCCCATGGCGTAGTAGACGCGGGCGCTGGTAAAGATAAAGCCGTTCAACGCGCCCAGAGCCGAGACCATAATCAGGGCGGCAATGAGCCGGGCGCCCGTTTCTCCGAACTTGATTTTCAACACATCGGCGGCCACCGCCGACGAGCCTTTCATTCCCTCCAGTCCGAGGCTGTGGAGAAACGCCCAGTTAACCAGCACGTAGATGAGCGTCACGGCGGCCACACCGATAATCAGCGACCGCGCGATGTTTCGCGTGGGATTCCTTACCTCGGCCGTGATGTAGGCGATCTCATTCCAACCCCCGTAGGTCCATGCGATCAACACCATGGCCAGAGCAAAGTTGCCGCCGCCTTCGACGGTGGCCGGCGCCGCACCGGCCTGCGACGGATTCAGAAGAAACGCCACAAGAAACACAATCGCCAGCCCCGCTACCTTGACGATGGTCAGAATGTTTTGCGTCAGCGTTCCCTCGCGCACCCCGATGATATTGATAACGGTGAGAATCACTGTGGCTGCCCCTGCGTAAATGGCCGCCGAGTATTTTCCCAGCGCCAGAAACCGCGTGGCATAGTCGCCGAACACAAAGGCAATCGCCCCGATCGAGCCGCCTTGGATCACAGCCAGCCGGGCCCAGCCGAACATAAACCCGCACCACGGACCGA
>JADFCW010000314.1 GCA_017161705.1 Candidatus Sumerlaeota bacterium
GTCAGATCATAAACGGCATAGAATGGCCCGCGATTGACCTGGCTTTTGTTGGCGCGGATATAGCCCCGCAGCAGCGGATAGCTGTTTCAGTCCACGCGATACGCTTCGAGCGCCACGGCGGCCGAACGCATATCGGTCTTGACCCTCGACACCTTCGTGCGCGTCTGCGCCTCCAGAAAGTTCGGAATGGCGATTGCCGCAAGGATCGCAATGATGGCTACGACGATCAGAAGTTCGATGAGCGTGAAACCGGTTTGTTGGATCCTGATGGCTCTTTTCATAATGGTCATCGCTCCTTTTTGAGGTATGGGATCGAATAAATCATCGCAACAGTGCTTGTAATCCGCTGCCCATGGCCGAAGCAAGCAAAATCGGCCTCGTGCCGGCAGTTCCTAATGGGCCTGTGGGGTTTCTCCCTTGACTGGCGGCGCGACAGCGCAATACTGGCTGGCGATTAGGTTTTTCAGCGGTATGCAGAAAAATGACGCCGAATTGATCCCCTGCAAGTTTGACGCGAAAGGAACCGACACGGTGGAAGACAGGATCGTCATTCAGCATTTGGACCGGGACGCGCGGCAATTGACCTTCACGGAAGCCGCCCGGCGCATGGGCGGCGAAGTAGTCGGCCTGCAGGAAGACTTCGCCATTCGCGGCGTGACGACGCTCGAGGAAAGCCGCACCGGATGGGTGTCGTTTGTCAGCAGCCCAAAATTTCTCGATTTGGCGCGGACCTCGCAAGCCTCCGGCTTTCTGGTCACAGCCAAGTCGGTGGTTCCCGGACGCCCCTGCATTGTGCTCGACAACGTGTGGAAGGGCATGTTGGTGCTCTTGAATCATTTTTATCCCGCGCCGACGCCCGAATCCTATGTCCATCCGACGGCGATTCTCGGCTGGAATGTTTCTCTGGGAGCCGATGTCTGGATCGGGCCATATACGGTTATCGAGAACGACGTAACCATTGGAAGCCGCAGCCGCATTCACGCCCACTGCTACATCGGGCGGGGTGTGTGCATCGGCGAGGATGCTTTGCTTCATCCGCGGGTTACCGTTTTGCACGACTGTCAGATTGGCTCCCGCGTGATTCTCCATTCCGGTGTGGTCCTCGGCGCCGATGGGTTCAAATATGAGTTTATTGACGGCCGGTTGACCAAAATCCCGCAGGTCGGGCGCGTGGTCATCGAGGACGACGTCGAGCTGGGCGCGCAGACGTGCGTGGACCGCGCGTCGCTGACAGAAACCCGGATTTGCCGCAACGTGAAAATAGACAATCTGTGTCAAATCGCCCATAATGTTCGCGTCGGCGCGGGCACAGTCCTCGCGGCGCAGGTCGGCGTGGCGGGCTCGACCCGCATCGGCGAAAACTGCTTTCTGGCCGGGCAGGTTGGGCTGGTGGACAATATCGAGGTTGGCGACCGAGCCAAGCTCGGCGCCCAGGCCGGCGTCAAGAACAACGTCCCGCCGGATGTCTATTATCTGGGCGCGCCCGCCATCCCCGCCAAGCAATTTATGCGCATTCAGGCCGACCTGAATCATTTGGGCGAAATGCGCATGAAGATCAAAGAGTTCGAAAAACGGATTGCCCGACTGGAGTCAAACCAGCCGGGCGAGAGCAAAAAGTAGGCATGTGGACAGTCGCCCTCGCACCCCGTGTGTTAAGGATATGACGTAAGGCGCGAAGATCACCCGTCCGAGCAACTGGACTGATTGTCCGAAAGGAGATCAACAATCCATGAGGCTACAACTATCTCTCGCAAGGATTCTGGCTCTGTTTCTCACTGCCGCTGGGTTCGCGGCCTGCCCGCCTCCATGGCTCCCTCCCGACTGGGTCCACATCGGCGGCGGGTTGCCGTTGCCGCCCCCGCCTCCCGTTGTGCTGCCCCCAACGCCTGTGGTCGTTCACAGCGATGCGGTTGGCTGCGACTATGTCGCCGGCGTGGATTATGACGTTTTCTATGTGGATGGATACTTTTATACGCACCATCAGGGGCGCTGGTTCTGCACGCCGCGGCCCGGTGTCGCCTGGGTGGTTGTCGAGCCGGCCTATGTGCCGCGGATTCTGGTTCCGGGACCGCCGCGTGCGGACTGGCGGGGTGTATCGGTCGGTCCGGGACGCAAGATCACTCGCTTCCGATCCGACTATCCCTTTCCGCGGCCGACGCCGCCTCCTCCCGCAGCGGCCAAGCTGCGATCGCGGAGCCAAGAGCCTCAGCCTGTTCGGGCCGCGACTTCATCATCGCGGGGAAGCATAGACAAAAGGAAAACGGATAAACCTTTGCCGCCGCCGATCGTTTCGCGCGGCAGTGCAGAGCAACCCAGCGTCCGTCCCAAGCCGTCCTCGACGACGCGGCAAAAGGAACCCGCGACAGCGGTTCCTCCGCCGGCAGCGGTCAAATTGAGACCACAGAAGCCGACAACCGACATCCCGGCGTCTCCACCGACGGTCGCCAAACCGACTCCAACGCCTGCCCCCAAGGCGCCGGCGCCCGAGCCGGGCTTGGAACCCAAGCCGCGATCCGGCCGCCCTTCGGGAAGGAAGTGAATCGGATCGGTAGGGTCTGACCGGCTTACGTTTTTTTCTGCGCCCCGCGAGGCGGGGGAACCATCGTATCGTCCACTTGTGTGGGGACCACGGCGCGCTGGGCGCTTTCGAGCAGATCCGCCGGCAAATCTGCAACTGTCAGTTTGTCTCCCTGACAGCGAAAGACGGCGCGCTCGACAACGCTGCGAAGTTCCCGCACGTTGCCCGGCCAGCTGTACGCCAGCAAGGCCTGGTTGAACGATGCGGTGAACGGCAAATCCGGCCGGCCTGCGTGCGGGGCGATCTGGCGGACAAATCCTTGCGCCAATTCGAGAATGTCCTCCCGGCGGTTACGCAAGGGTGGGACGACGACGGTCAGGACCCCGATGGCCGCAAACAGATCCGGATCGAATGTACCGGCCAACACGGCTTCGTCGAGCGGCCGGCTGGTTGTGGCAATCAGGCGGGTATCGGCAAAGTAGCGCCTCTGGCTGCCGACGCGCTGAAACTTCAGGGTTTTCAAGTAGGCCAGAAGCGCCTGCTGCAGAGGCAACGGCAAGGCGCCGATTTCCTCGATGACCAGTGTTCCGCCGTGTGCGGCTTCAATCTTGCCGGCGCCCGTTTGAGCCGTTTCGGTGCTATCGCTTTCCGAAATGCCAAACAAGGCGGCCTCCAAATCCTCGGACTTGGTGCCCAGCACAGGAAACCAGACCAGAGGACCGTTCTGGCGCGGGCTGGCGGCGTGAATGGCGTGAGCCGTCTCGTGCTTGCCCGAGCCGCATTCGCCGACGATCAGAACAGGCTCCTCGGATGCGGCAACCTCGGCGATCCGGCGATGCAGTTTGTCTATGGCCGGCGAAATGCCCGATAATGCCCGCATGGCGGCGGCTCCCTCCCCGGCCATTCGGGCTGCCGATTCCAGGCGTTCCAGCTGCTGTGCCTGAAAAATGCCCCCGCCGATCAAATGGGCGATTGCCGTAAAAGGGATCAGCGAATGGTGATCGAAATAATTCGGCTGCAAATGGTCTATCAGAATGGCGCCAATGCCGCGCTCGCGATGAATCAACGGGGCGCACATGATCGAGCGGCCGGTTTCGCCGCCGGCCAGATTCAGAATGTCGTCGGCCGGCAACTCCACCCGGGTGTCCCGAACACAAACCGCCCGGCGCGTTCGCAGACTATAGCATACGACCCGCTGGCTGATCAGCGGCGTAGCCTCGTCGCTTAAGATCAGCGTGGGTTGAACCGGCGGCTTGGGCGTTTCCGTCAGGAACAGACTGGCGGTGTTGGCCTTGAAAAAGGCGCGAATCGCTCCCAATGACTCGCGCGCCAGATGGGCCAGACCCAGACCGGCGTTCAGAATCGAGGCGATGCGGTAAAGAATCTCGAGACTTCCGGCGTCAAAGGCCTGCTCGCGGAACCACAGCGGACCGACGGAATCTTCGAAGTCCGTATCCTCCAGGGCATCCGGCGCCACAGGGGCCTCATCCGCCGCACCTACGGAGACGACGGTTTCGTCGGACTCAAACACCAGGACGGTTTCGCCAACCTCGACGCGATCCCCCGGACGGAGCACCTTTGCGCTGACAATTTTTTGTCCGTTGACCAGCGTTCCATTCCGGCTGCCCAAATCCTCGATCCACCACATCCCCTTTGAAGAGAATACCCGTGCATGACGTCTCGACACCATCGGGTCGCGGACCTGAATGTTGCATTCGCGCCCGCGCCCAATAACCACAGGATCCTTTTCCAGGTTGCAACGCGTGCCCGACGTTTCATCGGTGAGGATGGAAAGGTAATTCATCGCCGCCTCTGCCTATCGTCCAAACACCTAACGCCCAGCCGACAGGCCGGCAAATCCTCTCGGTGTTTTGCAAAGCCATCCGCTGGCATTAAGCGTCCTTGACATCTCCCGTGCGGAGACATCGTTTGTCATAAGGCCAGAGAGACTTCCGTTTGTCGAGTCTTTTCTGTAAGGCTTGCTGCAAGAGGCAGGAGAGTCGGCGGACTCGTTTGCGCTATAACCGCATTGCCAACGCCACGGCCATAGCCGCAACGCCTTCGCCGGTGCCCGTGAAACCCATGCCTTCGGTGGTCTTGCCCTTGACATTCAAACCCACGTCGGGTCCCAGCACGGCGCCCAGCCGCTCGATCATCGCCGGAACATGCGGCGCGATCTTCGGCCGTTGCAGGATTACTGTCACGTCGGCGTTGATGATCTTCCAGCCGCCGGCGCGGGCAAGAGCCGCGACCCGCTCGAGCAGCACGAGGCTCGATATGCCCTTATACCGGGGATCGGTGTCGGGAAAATGCCGCCCGATATCGCCGGCGCCAATCGCACCGAGAATGGCATCGCACAGAGCATGGACAAGGACGTCGGCGTCGCTGTGGCCTTCGAGACCACGATCGAACGGAATAGTCACACCGCCGAGAACGAGCGGGCGACCGGCAACAAGCCGGTGTGCATCGAAGCCGCAACCGACCCGAAAAACCGGTTGAGCCACACGCGGTTTAGTCTTTTGATTTCTCGCACTAGCCATTTTCTAAGGCGTCCTTTGGCCAGGACCTATAAATCTACGCAAGAGGGCTGGATCTCAAGATGAAAGATTCCCAGGTGGACGGATAAGCCGGGGCGATCGGTCGGCTTGCGATGAAACAGGAATGCAAAGCGGCAGCATGGCTGCCGCAGTCCAAAACTGGATACTGCAAAAGCTGCTTTGGAGTGCGGCAGCCATGCTGCCGCTT